>NZ_KB375270.1:0-321363 GCF_000314735.2 Afipia felis ATCC 53690
GGTCGGCGTCGGTTGTGCGACCGCTAACCCACTGAATTACCTTGAGAGGCCGATAACTCTTAATCAGCGGGTCGTAGGTTCGAGCCCTACATCGCCCACCAAAAACACCGAAGGTTATCAATAACTTAAAAAGATGCCGGTGGCCGATCCTTAGACCGGGTTGGCATCCTTTGATGATCCTGTGATGTTTTTGTTCGCGAAAAAGACCCGCTCAGGTTTCCCCGGCGGGTCTTTGTCCGTGTCACCGATCAGCAGCTTGCGGCGGCGGCCGAAGCTTTCGGCCAACCAGAAAATCTTCGGCTTCGCGAACGTTGGTACGCTCCTGATCAGCCCGCTATCAATGCGAGCGACCCGGAGTCCGTGGTGTTCGTCCGGTTGGTCGGCGCTGATCCCGATGTGGTGCTAGCGCCGGAATAATGTCATTTCCGGCGCAGGCTATTTCTCCAACGACGAGTGCGAACAATCCGCAATGGTCTTCCGAGGTAGTATTTCCGCAATAGCTGCCAGCGCCCGAAAAGACTCACGTTGAAACTGTCCGGACTCGGAACATACCAGCTGTTATCACCGGTTCTGCGAACGCGTTTATACCCGTGCGCTTTCATGAAACGATGAATGCTATCGTTTTCGATGTGGTCCTCGATCAAGACAAGGGGCGGTTTCCATCTGCTGATATCGAAACCGGCGAGAACGTCCATTTCTGCGCCTTCGACATCGATTGATATAAAATCAATAGAGGTCGGCTGCTGCGCCTCCAAAATTGAATCCAACGTTACGACGCTTACAATCTCGTATTCATCGTAGCGCCGGTCGTTCTCGAACCGATCCGCTCGGACGGTGCTGAGACCGCCGAGTTTCGCTAGCTTCATGGTCGTGCCGTGCTGCGCAGGGGAGCCGCAGGCGACCTGAATGACTTTTGACGTTCTATTCTTGCGACACCGGATAGCGTGCTCTTCACAAGCCTCGATCATGAGGCCAGACCAGCCATTGTCCTCTAGCCGCTTCGATTGCGACAGCAACTCAGGATCGAACGCGCCAACTTCGATGAAGTAACCCGGTTTTTGATTCGAAAAATAAGTATCAAGAACGTCATCTTCGACCTCCTGCCGAAAAATGGCAGGAGCCAAAAGTGCTCCGAACAAAGCAGAAAACATAATTCCAGCCCAGATAGTCCGCCCAGCCCGAGCGGCGGCATTATTCTACCTGACCAAAAGGATCATCTCAATGCCCTCACGGCATCCTACAGCGCCATGATAAAGCTCGAAGTGAGCGAGGGCATCGTCAGAGAGGGAAACCCCAATAACGGAAGCCATGACGATGGGCCAGCAAGAGCAGGTCGCCCGCATCGAGCGGATGCAGGAGGAGACCCGGAAGTTCGCCGTCATCGCTCAGAAAATAATAAATATAATCAATTAGTTATGATGAGGCGGCTCGTCCGGAGGACAAGTCTTTTTGCTGCCGGATCTGATGCGGAAAAGATGTGAAGTAAGTTCCGTCCGATCAGCCGCGGCACTTAATTCGCATTTAACTAAAACCCGCATTAATGGGCCATCGCGACGTCATGTGGGAATCCCTGCAGATTCAGGGTTGCCGTCATGACAAATCCGCATTTGAATGGCCTATCGGCATGTGTGCACCGCATGCACGATGGGGGCCCGGGGGACGTAGTGCATACCACGAGGCAGATGAAATCACGCCCACGCAGGCCGGTTGATGCGCGCGCGGCTGAGCGCGAAGCGCGCTCGCGCAAAGCCATCCGGCAGACCTTCGTTGGCGGCATCCTGCTGGCGGGTGGCGGACTGTCCTGCCTCTGGATTCTGAACGCGAGCCTCGGCAAGGCCGCCATTCCCGCCCAATCGCTCCCGCAGTTCGATATCGCGACCACCGTTCCCGCCCCGAGCGCCGATCCAAAACAATTCGCTGCGTTGCTCGACACCACGTCCTCGCTTGGACCTGCGACGTCCTTTAACCGGCCTTATGCATTCGAGGAGCGCTGGGCCGGAATAGCCTTCGAGGATCGCTGGGCGGCGGTTGCACCCGCGCCCGCACCGGAGCAGGCCAAGGTCGATGTCGCGACGACTCGTCCTGTGACGCCGCCTGACGATGTGGCGCAGGAGGTCGCGGAAGCCGTGCCGATGCCGCTGCCGCGTCCTTCTATCGATAGCGCGAAGAACGCCCCTTCGCGCCAGGATGCAACCCAGGAGAACAGGGACGTCGCGCTTGCCGAGCCGGCCAAGCAGCCTTCGATCTTCGAGAGACTGTTCGGCAAGCTGCGCCCCGCCAACACGACGCTGGCCTATGCCTCGCCGGATGGGGGCATCTTCAGCAACGGCACCAGCCGTATCGGCGGCCGTTACGACCCCTATACCGCCGTCTACGACATCTCGGCCCGCACCGTTTACATGCCGGATGGCACCAAGCTCGAGGCGCATTCCGGCCTCGGCAGCCGGCTCGACGATCCGCGCTACGTGAATGAGCGGATGCGTGGCGCAACGCCGCCCGCGACCTATGAACTGAAGCTGCGCGAAGCACTGTTCCATGGCGTCGAGGCGATCCGCCTGACCCCGGTGGACAGCAACGTCTACGGACGCACCGGTCTGCTCGCGCACACTTACATGCTCGGACCGAACGGCGACTCCAACGGCTGCGTGTCGTTCAAGAACTACAACGCCTTCCTGCAGGCGTATAAGAAGCAGCACGTGAAGCGGCTCGTCGTCGTCGCTCGCCTCGATACCTGATCTCCTTCTTGTGATCTCTTTCCGGTACGTAGCAGGCCTCGCATGCGACGCGGGGTCTTGCCAAAGCGTGCCGTTCCGCGCGATGCACTACGATATATTGCAGCGGCCGATAATCACGGGCGCCTTCCAAAGGTATAGCGACTGAAATGGAATTCGATTCCCCGCGCGATATTTTGCGTCATCGACCATTTCAGTTTTTCTTCGTCACGCGCAGCTTTTCCCGTTTCGCAAGCCAGATTTCGACGGTCGCGATCGGCTGGCAGATCTACGATCTGACCGGTAGCGCGCTGTATCTCGGTCTCGCCGGCCTCACGCAGTTTCTGCCCACGGCGATCCTGGTGTTCGTGGCGGGTCACGTCGCGGATCGTTACGACCGTCGCCGTGTGCTGCAGGCCTGCCAGAGCGTGGAAGGCCTGACGGCGGTGGCGCTGGCGCTCGGAAATTTCCTAGGCATTCTCACCGTGCCGTGGATTTTCGCAGCCCTTGCGGTGCTCGGTACAGCGACTGCGTTCGAAAGCCCGGCGACGGCGGCGATCCTGCCGGCGGTCGCGCCGCCGGGGCGCCTGCAGCAGGCGACCGCGTTGTCGACCGGCGGCAACCAGATGGCGACCATTGTCGGCCCGGCACTCGGCGGCTTCGTTTATGCGATCTCGCCCGGCGTGCCGTACGCGCTGATGACCGTGTTATGGTTCCTCGCCTCGATCCTGACGCGCTTCATTCACTTCGAGCGGCCCGCGCAACCGAAGGAGATGCCGACCCTGAGCGCACTGTTCGGTGGGGTGCGGTTCGTGCGTGACAACCCGACTATCCTCGGTGTGATTTCGCTCGATCTGTTCGCGGTGCTGTTCGGCGGCGCGACGGCGCTGCTGCCGATCTATGCGCGGGACATCTTGCAGACCGGGCCATGGGGCCTCGGCCTGTTGCGGGCAGGGCCTGCGGTCGGTGCGCTTGCGATGACGGTCGTGCTTGCGCATCTGTCGATCAACCGGCGTGTCGGCCTGCGGATGTTTCAGGCCGTGATCGCGTTCGGGGTGGCGACCATCGTCTTCGCGCTGTCGACAAAAATCTGGCTGTCGCTGCTCGCGCTCGCGGCGATGGGGGCGGTCGATACCGTCAGCGTGGTGATCCGCTTTTCGCTGGTGCAGCTGTCGACGCCCGACGACATGCGCGGACGCGTGGGTGCGGTGAACTATCTGTTCGTCAACGCCTCGAACCAGCTCGGCGAATTCGAGAGCGGCGTGGTCGCGGCCTGGCTCGGCGCTGTCCCTGCGGCGCTGCTCGGCGGCATTGCCACGATCCTGATCGCGCTGACGTGGATGCGGCTGTTTCCCACCCTGCGCAAGGTCGAACGATTGGAATGAAGTCGTCTTGACCGCCCGGTACGACGCCTGAACAATCGTGGCCAAACCGAGCGGGGTGCCGCCATGCCGGGCTTTACGTTTCAATCGACAAAATCGCTGCTGATGGAGCCGGGCGCGTCGGCACGCATCGGCGAACTCGCAAAGGCGCTCGGCTGCAGTTCGGTGCTGCTCGTTACCGATCCGGGTGTCATGGCCGCAGGCTTGCTGCAGGCCGGATTGAAGGGGCTGGCGCAGGCGGGCATTGCCGTCGCGGTTTTTTCCGAAGTCGAAGCTGATCCGCCGGTGCATGTCATCGAGCGCGCCGTTGCGATGGCGCGCTCGGCGAAGGCCGATGGGATTGTCGCCATCGGTGGCGGCAGTTCGATGGATGTCGCCAAGCTGGTCGCGCTCTTGGCGCTCAGCGACGAGAAGCTCGCGGATATCTACGGCGTCGGCATGGTGAAGGGACGGCGCCTGCCGCTCGTTCTGGCGCCGACGACGGCAGGCACCGGATCGGAGGTGACGCCGATCTCGATCGTCACCACCGGCGAGAACGAGAAGAAGGGCGTCGTCTCTCCCGTGCTGTTGCCGGACTGGGCCGTGCTCGATGCCGAACTGACACTTGGTTTGCCCGCGCATGTCACAGCAGCGACCGGCATCGACGCAATGGTTCACGCCATCGAGGCTTACACCAGCAAGCGGCTGAAGAACCCGATGTCGGACGTTCTCGCGCGGGAGGCGTTGCGGCTGCTCGGCGGCAACATTCGCACCGTCTGCCGTGACGGCGCCAATCTCGAAGCGCGGCACAACATGCTGTTCGGCTCGATGCTCGCGGGCATGGCGTTCGCCAATGCGCCGGTTGCTGCCGTTCATGCGCTGGCCTATCCGGTCGGCGCGCGCTTTCATGTCGCGCACGGCCTGTCTAATTCGCTGGTGCTGCCGCAGGTGCTGCAATTCAATGCACCGGCGGCCGAGGCGCATTATGCCGAGATCGCCGACATTCTTGTGCCGGGCGGAGGGAATGATGTGGCATCGCGCGTGGCGGAGATGGTGAAGTGGCTCGCGCAATTACCGTTCGAACTGGGCTTGCCGACGCGGTTGCGCGATGTCGGGATTGCAGAGGCAGATCTCGACGCGCTGGCCGAGGATGCGATGAAGCAGACCCGGCTGCTCATCAACAATCCGCGCGAACTGACGCAGGCGGATGCGCTTGGTATCTATCGTGCGGCGCTGTGATGTGGCAAGGATTGCGCCGTTCCCGGCGTGAGACGTGATGGACACCATTATCCTGCAATTCGGCGATGACGAGACGCCCGCGCGCACTGCTGCGGCCGAGGGGCTGCCATCGCTCGACAACGTCGCCAATCTCGGTCTCGCATTCTTCGATATCGCGCGGGTGCGTGGCGATCATCCGGCCATCGAGACGGAGAAGGGCACCTTCACCTACGGCTGGCTATTGCGCGCCGCCGAGAGCGTGCGCCGCTATTTGTGCAGCCGTCCCGCTTTTGCGCCGGGCGCGCGCGTTGCACTGAAGCTCTCCAATTCGCCGGAGTATGTCGCGGCCTATTATGGCACGCTGCTCGCGGACGGCGTCGTGGTGCCGTTGCCGGTTGCGCTCGAGCCGATGCGACTGAAGCAAATCGAAGACGCGTGTAGCCCTGACATCCTGATTGCGCCGAAAAATCTCGCGGGCGAGGCGGCTGCGACGGTGACGCTGATCGCGGAACATCTCGGCGACATTGCGCGCCCCACGCCGCAACGCGGACGCGACGATCTGGCGATGTTGTTGTTCACATCGGGCTCGACAGGTTTGCCCAAGGGCGTGATGCTGAGCCACGGCAATATTCTGTCCAACGCGCAATCGATCCTGCACGACCTGCCGATCACGGGAGATGAGCGTGCGCTGGTGCTGCTGCCGTTCTGCCATGCGTTCGGCAATTCGATCCTGCAGACGCACATACTGGCGGGCGCGACCATGATATTCGCCGGCGCGCTGATGTTTCCGGCGACGATTCCGCAGGCCATCGCCAAGTTCAACGCCACGAGCTTTTCGGCGGTGCCTGAAGTCTACGGCATGCTGATGAAATACGGCCGGCTCGACGAACAGCAGATGCCGCATCTTCGTTATATGTCGGTGGCGGGTGGCGGATTGCGCCACGATCTCTCGGTGCAGATGGCGGAGCTGATTGCGCCTGCCGACTTCTACGTGATGTACGGCCAGTCGGAAGCGAGCGCGCGGCTTGCGGTGCTGCCGCCGGATCAGCTTACGGTTCGCGAAGGCTCGATTGGCAAGGCGCTGTCAGGCGTCGAACTTGCCGTTCTGGATGAATCCAACCGGTCCTTACCTCAGGGTGAAGCCGGGATGCTGTGCGCGCGCGGGCCGAACGTCATGCTCGGTTACTGGTGTGATGAGGTTGCGACCCATGAAGCGCTCAGCGATGGCTGGCTGCGCACCGGAGATCTCGCCCGCGCCGACGCGGACGGCTATTTCTATATCGAGGGCCGGGCGAACCTGCTCGTCAAGGTGCAGGGCTATCGTGTCCATCCCGTCGAAATCGAAAGCGTTGTGGAGGCGGCCTTTCCGGGCATCCGTGCGGTAGCGGTGCCGATACAGCATGCGGGCGAGACCCGCTTCGCCCTGTTCGTTGCGCCTCAGGGGGGCGCGGCGGTCGATGCCGCGGGCCTGCGCGCGGCCTGCCAGCGCGATCTGCCGTCCTATAAAATCCCTGTGTATGTCGAGATTCTGGAGGAGCTTCCCCTGACATCCGGCTACAAGGTGGATAGGGCTGCATTGAGCAAGCGGCTGCCAGTCGGTTGAGGGGCGGTACTTTTCCTTGAAATAAGGCTATGAGGATGGCCTGCGGGACGCCGCAGCCGAAGATGTTGAATTGGAGATCGAGCGAAGATGGTACCGGAGCGGACACAGGTCGAGGCCGATATTTTGAAGTTCGTGGCGTCGCGCTGCCCTAACTATCCCGGCCTCGCGCTCGATACCGATCTGCTCGAAGAGGGACTTCTGGATTCGCTGCTCCTGATCGACGTGATCTTTCAGATCGAGGAGAAGTACGGCATCAAGCTCGGCGGCGAGCATGTCGGGCCCGCGCATTTCCGTTCGCCCGCCGCGATCGTCGATCTGGTGATGAGCCAGAGCGCGGCGGCGCAGGCGTGAGGATCGCACAGCGATGAAATGGCCTCTCGTCAGCCGCCCGCTGTCGAACGCGGACATCCCGCTCTACAATCGCTATTATCTGCACGCGCCGAAATCGAGCCACGTCGATCCTGTGATCGTGATGGGGACCGAATTCGAGGCCGACGCGCTGCTTGCGTTTCTGCAGCAGAAGAATCGCGCGGGCGGCACCATTCTCACCACCGCGCATGCATTGATCCGCGCTACCGGCCTTGCACTCGCGCAATACCCTGACATGAACACCCGCGTGGTCGGACGCAGCGTTCGTCGTTTTCGCGACATCAGCATCCGCATGGGGTTCTTCCATCGCAAGAACAACGAAATCGACTTGCTGCTGGTGACGTCTCCGGACAAGAAAAGCATCGAGGACATCGCCACTGAGGTCTGGCGGCGACTCCTGGAGGCTGCGCGCGGCAATGGCGGGCGCGACCGCGATCTCGCGCGGATGCGCAAGGTGCCTGCGTTCTGGTTTCGTCAGATGATGCGTGTCTACGGTTTTCTCGACCGTCACTTCCATCTTCCTGCGGTGAGCCGTCTCGATGAATTGCGTGGTGGCAGCGCGATGGTGAACGATCTCTCGCATGCGGGCATGCCGCCCCTGCGCAGCTACAAGCCGAGCCGCTTCGCCGACGGCAGTGACTCCATCAACCTGACATTGGGTCCGGCAGAAACCAAGCTGGTGATGCGTGATGGTGCGCCGGCGGAGGTCAAGGTGATGCCGCTGTTCATGCGCGCCGATCACAGGCTGGCGGATGCCTATCAGATCGGACGTTTTCTCGGCGCTGTGCGCGAGACGCTGCAGAACCCAGAAAGGTTGGCGATTACGCCTGCCGCTCAATAAATCCCAGGCAATACGCGCGCGGTGCGCCGCATGTAGGCGCGGTATTCGTCACCGAACGTGTCGATCATCATCTGCTCCTCGCGCCCGACGCGCATGAAGAACAGGATGCCGAAGCCGATAAGGCCTGCTGGACCCGCGATCCAGTTCGGCAGCAGGAACGCCTGCGCCAGCGCCCACAGCCAGAAGGCCGCGTACATCGGATGGCGGACACGGTTGTAGACACCCTCGGTCACGAGGCGGTGCTGCTCGCGCACTTCGAGCGTGACTGACCAGTTGCGCCCCAGATCCTTGTGGGTGCGGCGGAACATCCACAGCGCCACCACGAAAATGATGCCGCCGATCACGACCTGCGCCGGATGCAGCGGGTAATCGGCGAAGGGAAAGGCATGGCCGAACACGTAGAGCGCGGGCAGGATGCCGAGCCCGGTAGTCGAGGAGCTAAGGAGCAGTTTTTCACGCAGCCCGGACGCCTGGCGGGCCTTCGGCGTGCGTTTCGAGCGGCGGTCATGCGGCAGGCGGATGATGAACCATCCGATCACGCCGATTGCCCAGATGATCTTGCTCGCCAGCAGAAGCACGGTGGTCCCGTTCTGTCCAAAAGATGCCAAAAGAAACGGGGCTCTATCCCATACTCCGGCGCTGAAAGCCACCCGCGGGGCGTTACCGGATCGTCGCAAAACCCGGCAGATTCGGTTCCCGAGTGAGCGAATTTTGCAACACGCATGGCGATAACGGCGATAGCACGGTGAAACCCCCGGGGTTGGCTTGATTTCCGTCTGACGGCTCATTTAAGTGCCGCCGGGAGCAACCCTTTTCATAACGGTGGATGATGCGCACGTTTTGGTTGGCGATTGTTTTTGCAGTCGGATTGATTTTCGCACCCGCAGGCGCACAGGCGGCTCCGGGCCATGTCTATTTGCTCAAGGGCCTTGCGAACGTGTTCTCGACCGGCCTCGATAATTACGCGGCCGAGCTGAACCGTCGCCACATTCCGGTGACGGTCGCCAACCACAGCGAGGCGGCCGGTCTCGCGATCGAAGCGGCGCGGCTCTACAAGGCAGGCAAGGGTCCGATCGTCATCGTCGGCCACTCGCTCGGCGGCGCGGCTTCGACCCAGATGGCGGAGATCATGCAGCAGCAGGGCGCCAAGGTGGCGCTGATCGTCAATTACGGCCCGCCCGGCAATCAGGTGATTCCGGCCAATGTCGCCCGTGTGGTGAACTATTACGGCGTCGTCGGCGGCATCGCGGTGCGTGGTCCGGGCTCGCGCGCGGCAATCACCAACGTCAATCTGAGCGCCGATCCGAACATCAACCACTTCAACATGGACAAGTCGCCGCGTCTCGAAGCCAAGACGATGGCCCAGATTCTGGCGGCGCTGCGCAGCGGCCACCGTGCGGCTCCGAAGGTTGCGGCCACCCCGCAGCATTCGGCATCGGCCACGCCTGCCCAGTAAAAGACTTATCGGTTCAATCGCGACAATCCGCGCGGCGCCAGTCGCGCGGATTTTTTTTATGCCTCGCCAATCGAAAGGCGGCGATGGCGATCGGTTTCCTCGGCGTAGCGGCGCAGCGCATGCGCTTCGGTCAGGATGCCGATGACCCGGCGCGTATCGGCCGTGTCGATCACCGCGAGCGATTCCGCTTCGGCGCGGTCGAATGCCGCCACCGCATCCTGCACGTTCATCTCGGGCAACAGGCAGGCGTCGGGATAGCGAATGATGTCGCCGACCGTATCTGCCGGGGTGTCGAGCGATGCATATGCATCGGCGACGAAGACGATGCCCGCAAATTTCTGCTCGGAATCCACCGCGATCACCTGTGTTTTCGAGCCAAGCGGGTAATCGTGCCGGAAGGTCTCGATCGGCATATCCACAGGCACGGTGGTGATGTCGCCACGCATCATCCTGCCCACGGTGAGATCGCGAATCCATCCGATGTCGGCGGCGCTGCGGATGGTTTCTCCGCGCAGATGGAAGCGCCAGGTCGCGAAGGAGTAGCCGAACAGTTCGCGTGTCATCTGGGTCGAGACGATGACGGCGATCAGCACCGCCGTCGTCACCCACAGGTCGCCGGTGGTCTCGAGCGCGATGAAGGTCATGGTGAGCGGTCCCCCCACCACGGAGGCCGACAACGCGCTCATGCCGATGACGGCATAGACGCTGATGTCGAGATGCAGTCCCGGCACCAGCGTGTTCGCAGCGACTGCGAACAGGTGGCCGCCGAGCGCGCCGCTGAGCAGCGAGGAGAAGAACAGGCCGCCGCGAAAGCCTGAGCCGAGCGAGATCACCGAGGCCAGGATTTTCAACGCGAACAGGAGCGCAACGGTCAGGATCGGCAGCGTCACCACGTTCGTCGTATGCAGCGCGCCATGGCCGGAGGACATGATTTGTGGGGTCTGCAGCGCGAACAAGCCTACCAGCAGGCCGCCGATGGTGAGACGCAGCGGCACCCACAGCCGCGAGCGGGCCATGAGGACATCCCACAGCGCGACCGCGCGCATCACGGCGATGCCAGCCAGCGCGCAGAGAAAGCCGATGACCACCGCGATTGCGATATCCTTGCTTGTCACCTCGCCGACCTGGCTGAGGACGATGCCGGGGATGGTCGGCGCGAGCTGATGGGCCACGGCGTAGCCGATGACCGAGGCGACGCCGATCGGGGCAAGGCTCGCGGGCGTATAGCCGCTGACGATGAGCTCGAAGGCATAGAACGCACCAGCCAGTGGCGCGCCGAAAGCGCCTGCGATGGCGGCGGCACAACCGCAACCCAGAAGGATGCGCTGATCGGAGCGACGCAGGTGAAACGCCTGTCCGAGCACGGAAGCTGCGCCGCTGGAAATCTGGGTGTAGCCCGCTTCGGTGCCGACGGATGCACCGACGCCGCTCGACCAGATCGTCTGCAGCGCCACGATGATGCTGCCGCGGAACGACATCTGACCGCCGTGCAGGGCGTTGGCCTCGATGGGGTCGACTTCCCGGCCGGGCCGCCAGCGGTTGAGAAGGAGCAGCGACAGGCCGAACAGAAGGCCGCCCAGCGTTGGCATGAGAACCGCGCGCCACGGCTCCAGCACCGATTGCGACGACAGCCGCGCGCCGTGGGGGAGATTGAAGAGAACCTCGTGCAGCAGGCCGACAGCGCGGCTCATCAGCACGACGAAAAGCCCGCCGAGAGCGCCGACGATCGCGGCAAGAACGATCAGGCTCGATTCCCGCGCGCGGACGAGGGCGCGCAGACGGCGCGGTGCTTCCAGATAAAGTTTTGAGGTGGGGGCCGTCATACTTCAACGCGGTTGCCGCCGGCGCCGTGCCAGGGATTTCGCGTTCTCTACAGCAATGAAAACGGCATGGGAAACTGAAATGACCGCTGCAATGCGGTCACTTCCGGTTCATTTCGGAAAGAGGAATATAGGGGGATCACATGTTGATCCGAACCTGTCGTGCTCCGAGGTTCCTATCGCAACTCGCGCCAGTCCCGCAGATCCCGGAGGTCGCCCCAGCGTAACCGGCGGCGCGGGGCCGGGCGATTGAGCAGCAGCGCGAGCCCGAACCCGATGGCGCCTGCCGCGAGCAGTGCGCCAAGTGGTCGTTCTCTCATGACGGAGGCGACGGCCCGGTTGCCCTGCCGGTAATACTGCCCGCCGGTTTCGACCGCCTGCGAAGCGAGGTCGGACGCGGCATCTCCGAGATTTTCCGCCGCGTCCTTCGCCTGTCCGTAGATTCGCTGCACGGTACCGGCGGCATCGCGCGCGTGTCCCTTGGCCTGCGCGGCGGTATCGCCGGTCAGGCGTCCATAAGCAGCCTCAGCCTTGCCCGCGACCGAATTGGCCGCACCTTCCAAACGCTTTTCGTCCATGATGTTTTCGCTCCCGTTTCGGAGCGCCAACAGCCGGACGCGGCGCAGGTTCCGTGCGGAACATTCCTCTGTCATTACGCATTGCCCTTACGACACACGAAGCGGTTACGCGCGAAGGGAGAGGTTGATGGACGACAAATTCGATCCGGCACCGCACGACAAACACGCGGAAAGTCCGCACAAGGCCGCGGAGAAAGATCGTCGCGTGAAGAAGGAGCTCGACGAGGGGCTGCAGGATACGTTTCCCGCCTCCGATCCGGTCAGCGTCACGCAACCCACCACCACGAAAAAGGCCGCCGAGAAGGTGACGCGCAAAGGTTAATGCGCGCGCCTTGACGAGGCGCCCTGTGGGTTCATCTTTTTCAAAAGGTGAAACTATCTTGCGCTGCTCTGCAAAAATTGCGACGAAAGTTGAAGGCAATTTTTGAAAGCGCATCCATCAATGGCGTCCGACGTTTCGGCTATCGAGCGAAAATCTCCGTCTCCTGACTCCCCAAGCCGGGACGACGCACCGTCGTCGCAGGCAGATGCGCAGTTGCGCGCGGAAATCCGGCTGCTCGGGCGAATTCTGGGCGATACCGTCCGCGATCAGGAGGGTGACGATGTTTTCGACCTGGTCGAAAGCATTCGTCAGGCGTCGATCCGCTTTCACCGTGACGAAGACGAAGGCGCGCGGCACGAGCTGGAGGCGATGCTGAACGGCCGCTCCATCGCCGAGACGGTACGCATCGTGCGCGCGTTCAGCTATTTTTCCCACCTCGCCAATATCGCCGAAGATCAGAATCACATCCGCCAGACCCGCAACCAGAGTGGGGCGGGATTGGCGACCGCAGCGACCACGCTGGCCGGAACGGTGGAGCGTGCTCGTGACGCAGGCTTCTCTGCGCAACAGCTCCGCGGTTTCTTCGACGACGCGCTGGTGAGTCCGGTACTGACCGCGCATCCGACCGAAGTACGCCGCAAGAGCACCATCGATCGCGAAATGGATATCGCGGCGCTGCTCGACAGCCGCGACCGCACGCAGATGACGGCGGAAGAACTCGCGGATAACGATGAGCAGTTGCGTCGCTGCGTGCTGACGCTGTGGCAGACTAACCTGCTGCGCCGGAGCAAGCTGACCGTGCTCGACGAGGTGCAGAACGGTCTGTCGTTCTACGATTATACTTTTCTCAAGCAATTGCCGCGGCTGCTGAACCTTCTGGAAGATCGGCTCGGCGCCGACGCGGACGGCAAGGAACTGGCATCATTCCTGAAAATGGGAAGCTGGATCGGCGGCGACCGCGACGGCAATCCGTTCGTCACCGCAGACGTGCTGCGTGGCACGCTGCAGATGCAATGCGAACGTGCCCTGAATTTCTATCTCGATGAACTGCAGAAGCTCTACGGCGAACTCTCGCTCGCCCGGGATATCGTCCACGCCTCGGAAGAACTGCTGGCGCTGAACGGACGCTCTCCGCCTGTCTCCGCGCATCGCGATCGCGAGCCTTATCGCCGCGCGGTCAACGGGGTCTATTCGCGGCTCAAGGCGACGGCGAAAACATTCGGTGTCCGTGCTGTCGGGCGGCCGGGAGGCGAGGCTGCGCCTTATGAAAGCGTCGAGGCGTTTCGCGAGGATCTCGATATCATCAACCGTTCGCTGATCGGGCACGGCTCCGGCGTGATTGCGCGCGGGCGGCTGCGGCGGCTGCGGCGCGCGGTGGATTGTTTCGGCTTCCATCTCGCCAGTCTCGACCTGCGGCAGAATTCGGCCGTGCATGAGCGCACCATCGCGGAATTGTTCGAGGCGGTCGCGCCGGGCACGAATTATCTCGATCTGCCGGAAGACGAGCGCTGCGCCCTGCTGGTGCGCGAACTGCACACCGCGCGGCCTTTGATCTCGCCGTTCGCCAACTATGGCGAGGAGACGACGAGCGAACTCGCTGTGCTGCGCACCGCCGCCGAGGCCCATGCGCGGTTCGGGCGGCAGTGTATTCCGCAGAGCATCGTATCGATGTCGGAGGGCGTTTCCGATCTTCTCGAGATCGCCGTGCTGCTCAAGGAGGTCGGGCTGATCGATCCGAACGGCGCGAGCCGGATCAATCTGGTGCCGCTGTTCGAGACAATCGAGGATCTGCGCAACTGCGCCGGCATCATGGATCGCGCGCTGTCGCTGCCGGAATATCGCCATCTGGTCGACAGTCGAGGCGGGCTGCAGGAAGTCATGCTCGGCTATTCCGACAGCAACAAGGACGGCGGCTTCATCACGTCCGGCTGGGAATTGTACAAGGCCGAAATCAGCCTCGTTGAGGTGTTCGCGAAGCATAACGTGCGGCTGCGGCTGTTCCACGGCCGCGGCGGTTCGGTCGGTCGCGGCGGCGGCCCGAGCTACGAGGCCGTGCTGGCGCAGCCGGGCGGGGCGGTGAACGGACAGATCCGCATCACCGAGCAGGGCGAAATCATTTCGTCGAAATACACCAATCCGGAAGTTGGCCGGCAGAATCTGGAAATCCTCGCGGCCGCGACGCTGGAGGCGAGCCTGCTGCAGCCGCAGCACTCGGCGCCGCGTCAGGAATATCTCGCGGCGATGGAGGAGTTGTCGGCGCTCGCTTTCGCATCCTATCGCGGCCTCGTCTACGAGACCGAAGGCTTCGAGGAATATTTCTGGGCCTCGACCGTCATCAACGAAATCTCGACGCTCAACATCGGCAGCCGTCCGGCTTCGCGCAGCAAGGCGCGGCGGATCGAGAACCTGCGTGCGATCCCGTGGGTGTTCTCATGGGCCCAGTGCCGTCTGATGTTGCCGGGCTGGTATGGCTTCGGCAGCGCGGTCAACGAATGGCTGCGCAAGAATCCGGACAAGGGTCTCGATTTCCTGCGCGAACTCTATCGCGAGTGGCCGTTCTTCCGCATGCTGCTGTCGAACATGGACATGGTGCTGTCCAAGAGCAGCATCGCGGTCGCCTCGCGCTATGCCGAACTGGTGCCGGACAAGACGCTGCGCGACACCATCTTCCAGCGCATCCGCGCCGAATGGCAGGGCTCGATCGACTGGCTGTTGAAGATCATGGATCAGGACCGGCTGCTCGGACACAACGAACTGCTCGAACGCTCGATCCGTCACCGCTTCCCTTATCTCGATCCGCTCAACCACGTGCAGGTCGAGTTTCTCAAGGCCTACCGTTCGAAGAATGAAGACCCGCAGGTGCTGCGCGGCATTCAGATCACGATCAACGGCATCTCGGCGGGCCTGCGCAATAGCGGGTAGAGAAGCTCGTTGCTTCAGCGCGTCACGGTCCGGCGGAAATAGGCTTCGGTGTCGGTGAGGCGCTGGTGGCTGCGGCGGACCAGAATGGTGCCGGTGCGCAAATTGCGGTTCGCCATATGCAGAAGCCTGCGTCCTTCACCGACCAGCGCGCGGGCCTGCCGCAACTGCTCGTCGAATGAAGCGGCCGGCGTGGCGGTCTCTGTGCCAACTTCGGCGGCGGTCTGAGCGGAGGTCATGATGCGGCTCCGTATCTGGGTCCCTGGCTGCGTGCACCTCAACGCGCAGGTTGCCAAATCGTTCTGGAGCTGTCCGCCGGCAATTGTGGATTCGGGGCGTCATCCACAGGCCCGTGGTCGCAAGCCTCTTTACAGGGCCCTCAGCGCGGGAGCGTCGCGGTGCGCGGCGGCGTCTGCGTGAGTCGGGCGGTGATGGCCTGAATCAGCGGCTTCATGAAAAAAGCGTCCCCGGCGGGAGAGATGTCGGTCTGCAGGCCGTAGGTTTTCAACTCATTGGAGACGACCGGGCCGATCGAGGCGACCGGTGTCAGCGCGAACCCGAGCCGCAACTGCTCCTCGCTGCCCTCCGCACGGGCGGCCTCGACCAGTCGCCGCACCTGGCCGGAGCTGGTGAGCGCGATGGCGTCGACGCGCCCCGCGGCGACCTCGGCAATGGCGGCGGCAATGTTCGCGTGCGCAGCTTTCGTATCGTAGACATAGGGCTCGACGGGGACAGGCGTCGCGCCTGCCGCGCGCACGGCGTCAAGCAGGGCGCTGTGATCCTTCTCCGGATAAAGCTGCAGGCCGACACGGTGGCCCTTCAGATCGGTGCGGGACACCGTGGCGATGATGCCCTCTGTGGTGGGTGGCTCGACCACGGTTTCGGCGGTCAGGCCGAGTTTGCGCAGCGCGTTCACCGGCTTCGGCCCGCGCGCGTATTTGCGCGGGCGGCCGAGCGCCGCAATGAATTCATTTTCGAGCCCCATCCGGCCCGCTGCGGCGACCAGCCGCCGCACGCCTTCGCCGGTCATCAGCACGAGATCGTCGAGCGGCTCATGGATGGCGTTCCCGATCCAGGCGCCGACTCCGTCATGATCGGGGGTGTCTTCGATGGTGAACATCGGGCACTGGATCACGTCCGCTCCCTGCTCCTGCAGCAGGCGGGAAAACTGCGCTTCCTCCCGGGTTTCCAGAATGAGGATGCGGTATCCGCTTAATTTGCCGGCCATGATACCTCGCAGGGGTCGGGTGGATTCATATCATTTCATCATGTCGGCGTGGACAGGATTGGCGCAAGGGGAGGCGGGTGCTAGAGCAGGGCCGTTTTCATCCCTTCTGCCCACCAAAGATCAGATCCCATGCTTGCCCAGCAATTCGTCCTGACCCTGTCCTGCGACAACCGCCCCGGCATCGTCTCCGCCGTCTCCACCTTCCTGTTCGCCAGCGGACAGAACATTCTCGACGCCCAGCAGTTCGACGACACCGAAACCGGCAAGTTCTTCATGCGGGTGACGTTCAACACGGTGGACGGCTCCTCCGACCTCGCTACCCTGCGCGGCGGTTTCGGCGCCATCGCCGTGCCCTTCGGCATGACCTGGCAGTTACGCAGTTCAACCGAGCGCCATCGCGTCATGCTGATGGTGTCGAAATCGACGCACTGTCTCGCCGATCTGCTCTATCGCTGGCGCTACACCGACCTGCCGATGGTGCCGACCGCGATCGTCTCCAATCATCCGCGCGAGACCTATGACGGCATCGAGTTCGGCGACATCCCGTTCCACTATCTGCCGGTCACCCGCGACACCAAGGCGGAGCAGGAAGCGCAGATCTGGAATCTGGTGCAGGAGACGAAGACCGATCTCGTCGTGCTGGCGCGCTACATGCAGGTGCTGTCCGACGATCTCGCCGCGAAGCTCTCGGGCCGCTGCATTAACATCCATCACTCCTTCCTGCCGGGCTTCAAGGGCGCGAAGCCTTACCATCAGGCGCATGCGCGCGGCGTCAAACTGATCGGTGCGACCGCGCATTACGTCACCGGCGATCTCGACGAAGGTCCGATCATCGAGCAGGATGTCGAACGCATCAGCCACCGCGACCCGCCCGAAATTCTCGTCCGCAAGGGCGCGGACATCGAGCGGCAGGTGCTGGCGCGCGGCTTGCGCTATCATCTCGAGGACCGCGTCATCCTCAACGGCCGCAAGACGGTGGTGTTCAAGGATTGAGCAAGATGGCGGCTGCGCTGCGGCATATCCTCTGCGTCGTGCTCGCGGCTTTCGCGATGGCGGCCCAGCCTGCCGTTGCCGCCGAGCCGACATTGAAGATCGGCCTTGTGCTGCCGCTGTCGGGCCCGCTCGCTATGACCGGCGTGCAGATCGACAATGCGATGCGGCTCTATCTGGAGCAGAACGGCGACACCATCGAAGGCACCCGGATCGAAGTGCTGGTTCGCGACGACGAGGGCAATCCCGATCACACCCGCGAGGCGGTCAGGAGTCTGGTCGAGGAAGACAAGGTCGATGTACTGGCTGGCTTCGGCACGTCGCCCGCCGCTGCCGTCGCCGCGCCGTTCGCGACTCACGCAAAGATTCCCGAAGTCGTGATGGGCGCGCAGACATCGCTCGTCACTACGCGTTCGCCCTTCATCGTGCGCAGCGGCGGGACACTCGCGCAGTCCGCTTCGACGCTGGGAAAATGGGCGGCGAAACACAACATCCGCAACGTTGCGGCGCTGATCTCCGACTACGCGCCCGGCAACGATGCGCTGAGCGAATTCTCCAAGGCGTTTGCTGCCGACGACCGCACGGTGAGCGACGAGTACAGGATTTCTCTCTCGGAGCCGGATCTCGGCCCACCACTGATGCAGATCAAGCAGGCCAAGCCTGATGCGCTGTTCGTGTTTGTGGCGCCGGGACAGGCACGTCAGGTGCTCGATGCCATCGCAGCGCAAAAGCTTGTCGAGAGTGGCATCAAGCTGATCGCGACAGGCGATCTCACCGATGATTCCTTTCTCAAGAACCTCGGGCCGTCCGCGCTTGGCGTCGTAACCGCGCATTTCTACTCGGCGGCTCATCCTTCCCGCGCGAACCGCCAATTCGTCGAGGCGTACCGCGCGGCCAATAACGAGACGCCGGGCGCGATGGCGGTGAGCGGTTATGACGGCACCCGCCTGATCTGCGAGGCACTGCGGGCCACCAAGGGCGTGACGGATGGCGAGGCGCTTCTGAAGGCCATGAAAGGCGCTGCGTGGGAGAGCCCGCGCGGCCCCTTCGCCATCGATCCGCACAGCCGCGAAGTTGTGCAGAACATCTACATGCGCAAGGTCGAAGACGTGGGCGGCGAGAAGCAGAATGTCGAGTTCGCGACCTTCGACAATGTCAGGGACCCGAACAATTCCCGGGAGCACTGATCCGTCTGCGCAATCCAGAATGTCATCAGTGACGTCTTATGTGACATTTCGATTTGGAAACAAAATCGAAAAATGCACGGGTTTATGTGTTGGGCAATATCTGCAATAAGCGTTCGCGTGCTCACCCAAGCAAGGGCTATCGACTTGCTGAATTGAAACGGAGGTGTTGGGTTGCGGATGGATTTTTTACGCATCAATCGAGCGAAAGCTGTTTTCGACGCAATTTATGATTTGGACGATCCAAGAGCTTATTTCTCTGTCCTCGGAGACTTGGATTATATGATCCCGGATGTGGCAGAGCCGGTCGTGCGTCAAATTCTGTCAGCCAAAACTTCGATGACCGGTGTTAAGCCGACCGTGTTGGATGTCGGGTGTTCATACGGCATCAACGCGGCAGTGCATCGGTTTCCCTTGACGTTTACCGGCCTGCGTCATCGTTATGCCCGACGCGAGATGCGGGCGGTCAGTTCCGAGACCCTGGTAGAGCTTGATCGTCATTTTTATGCGGCCTGGCCTGATGTCGGTCTGGCTCGGTTCATCGGGCTCGACGTCTCAGCTCCCGCGATCAGGTATGCGACAGGCGTCGGCCTTCTTGAGCAGGGCGTTGTCGCCGATCTTGAGACGGGCGATTTGTCGGCCGAGGGCGCGCGCATTATCAGCTCCGCTGATGTGATCATGTCGACGGGCTGCATCGGCTACGTGACCGAAAAGACGTTCAGCAAAATCCTCGACGCGACCGAGAGGCGTCCGTGGATCATCTCCTTCGTGTTGCGGATGTTCCCATTTGAGCCTTTGGCGGCGACATTCGCGAAGCGGGGGTTTGTGACCGAACGCCTTGCCGGCGCGACATTCATCCAGCGCCGCTTCCGCGATGCGGACGAATTTGAAAATACCTTGGCCACTCTGGCGGCCCTCGGCATTGATGCGACCGGTCTTGAATCGGAGGGGCTGTTCCACGCCGATCTTGTCTTGTCCCGTCCTGAAGCGGACGCGCGTGCGGCTCCCTTGGAGGATATCGTCACGGTCGCCAGCGGTCGTGGCCGACCGATCGGGTCGCGTTACGTTCATATCCAAGGTGACGAGGGTTTGCAGGTCGCGTTGGAGCCATAGGGCCGGGAATTCGCGGCCTTATGCCGAAGCGGCACGGGCTTCGGCTCGATCGATAACGCCTGTGTGCCGACGAAAGACGGTGCGGGCAGGCGCGGGCGATCATCGAAAGCTGCAGCCGTCAGGGGTGGGCCACGATCCGCCACCGTAACTTGCAGGCCGTGCCCACCCTCGCGCTGCTCCCCTGAAAAACCCGTGATCTCCCAAAGAATCTTGGCTGGTCGGGTTTCGTCTATGGGCAGATAGTGGTAGGAAGCCTGATCGATATCGTTCTGCCCACTCACTCGTCCCCCGCAGGCCTCATGAAAAACGAAGCCCTTTTGGCTGAGATTTCAGACTATTGCCGCCAGGCAGGTTTGGCGGAATCGACCTTCGGTCGCCGCGCGGTGAACGACGGCAAGCTCGTGACCCGGCTGCGCGAGAACAAGCGGATTACCGTCGATACGCTGGAACGGATTCGTGCCTTCATGGCCGACGGAACCCCGGCGCGGCGGCTGCCGGAGCCGCCCATCGAGAAGCGCGATCCGGCCGGCAATTTCCGTTTCTTCGAGAACCGGCAGAAATACCTGCTGTTCGTCCACACCTGCAGCGAGAAGCGCGTCATCGCCCAACGGGTCGCGCTGGAGCTTGGGAGCATCCACCCCAGCCCACCTGCGCTCCGAGTGTTCGACGCCGGGGTGGGCGACGGTACCGTGCTGTCACGCGTGATGCGCTCGATGCACGTCCGCTTTCCGCACATGCCGTTCTATGTCGCTGGCAAGGAGATCAGCCTCGAGGACGTCAAGCTGACGCTCGACAAGGTGCCGGACCGGCTGTTCGAGCATCCCGCGACCGTGTTCGTGCTCACCAACATGAACTACGCCGAGGCGCCGTGGCTGACGCCGAAATCGGCCACCGCCGCCGCCGCGACGATCTGGAAGGAAGTGGTCCTCACCGGGTCTTCGTCCGGCGAGTTCGAGGCGCAGATCGCCGAGCTCGAGCCTTTCCTCGAGGAAAACTGGCGCGCCAGCATCTCGCCGCGGTCGGGCATGCCGGTCTATGAGCGGCCGGTGGCGATCGTGATTTATCGCAACGACCATCGCTTCATGCTGGATTCGGTCATCCCTCGCGCGGGCAAGGTCGAGGCCAACTTCGATCTTGTCATCGCCTCGCAACCTTATCGTGCCAAGTCCTCGCTGAATTTCCGCGCCAAGCGCATCATCGGTCCGTTGGCCCGCTCATTGCGGCCCGGCGGGCGGCTGATCGGCATTCACTCCCACGGCAACGACCCGGGGATGGAAATCATCCAGTCGATCTGGCCGGACGAGAACCCGTTCTCGGTCAATCGCCATGAAGTGCTGCGGGCGGTGAAATACGAACTGGGTTCGGCGGGGCGCGAACTCAACTTCAACGCCTATGCCGATAATCGCTCGATCTTCCGGTACGATATGGAAGCCCTGCCCAACGAGGTCACCGGCGCCATCGGTTCCTCGACCGCTTTCGCGGCGTGGAATGCGGCGGTCTATGTCGCCCAGATCGAGGACGAGCGACTCTCCGGAATTACCGAAAGCGGCCGTTATCTGGAAGCCACGCGCGAGGTCCTGCGGCGGCATAACGGATTGTGGTTTTACGATGAATCTTACGTCATTTCGCGGCGACGCGATTGACGCCTCCCATGGAATTTTCCAAACAACCGCCAGTCAAATCGAAGGAAGACAAGATGCGTTCGTCCTATCTGTTCACCTCTGAATCCGTCTCCGAAGGCCATCCGGACAAGGTCTGCGACCGCATCTCGGACGAGATCGTCGATCTGTTCTTCCGCGAAGGTCCGAAGCAGGGCCTCGATCCGTGGCAGATCCGCGCCGCGTGCGAAACGCTCGCCACCACCAACAAGGTGGTGATCGCGGGCGAGACGCGCGGTCCGCTGTTGCCGAAGGAGCAGCTCGAGCAGGTCATCCGTAACGCGATCAAGGATATCGGCTACGAGCAGGACGGCTTCCACTGGAAAACCGCCGACATCGAAATCCTGCTGCACGAACAGTCTGCCGACATCGCGCAGGGCGTTGATGCGCAGCAGCCGACGAACCGCGAAGAGGGCGCTGGCGACCAGGGCATCATGTTCGGTTACGCCACCAACGAGACGCCGGAGCTGATGCCGGCGCCGCTGCACTACGCGCACAAGATCCTGCGCCTGATCGCCGAAGCGCGCCACGCCGGCACCGAGAAGGTGCTCGGCCCCGACTCCAAGAGCCAGGTCACCGTGCAGTACGAGAACGGCAAGCCGGTTGCGGTGCGCGAGATCGTTGTCTCGCACCAGCATCTCATCGAGGACATGACCTCGAAGCAGGTGCGCGAGCGCGTCGAGCCTTACATCCGCAAGGCGCTGCCGGAAGGCTGGATCAACGACAAGACGATCTGGCACATCAACCCGACCGGCAAGTTCTTCATCGGCGGTCCCGATGGTGACACTGGCCTCACCGGCCGCAAGATCATCGTCGATACCTACGGCGGCGCGGCCCCGCATGGCGGCGGCGCGTTCTCCGGCAAGGACTCCACCAAGGTAGATCGCTCGGCCGCTTACGCCGCGCGCTATCTCGCCAAGAACGTCGTCGCGGCAGGTCTCGCCGACAAGTGCACGCTGCAGTTGGCGTATGCGATCGGCGTCGCGCGTCCGCTGTCGATCTACATCGACACGCACGGCACCGGAAAGGTGTCGGAGGACAAGCTCGAGAAGGCGGTGGCGCAGTCGATGGACCTCACGCCGCGCGGCATCCGCAAGCACCTCGATCTCAACAAGCCGATCTACGCGCGCACCGCGGCCTACGGCCATTTCGGCCGCGCGCCGGACAAGGATGGCGGCTTCTCCTGGGAGAAGACCGACCTCGCCGAGGCGCTGAAGAAGGCGGTTTGATTTTCACGACGTCATTCCGGGATGCGGCGTAAGCCGCAGGCCCGGAATCCCGAACTTCCCAATTCCGGGTTCGCGCGCTGCGCTCACGCCCCGGAACGACATGACACAGACAGGAACACGCAACATGACCACCGCCAAGGATTACATCGTCGCGGACATCGGCCTGGCCGACTTCGGCCGCAAGGAATTGTCGCTCGCCGAAACCGAAATGCCGGGCCTGATGGCGACGCGCGAGGAATACGGCCCGAAGCAGCCGCTGAAGGGCGCGCGCATCGCGGGCTCGCTGCACATGACGATCCAGACCGGCGTTCTCATTGAGACGCTGAAGGCGCTCGGCGCCGACATCCGCTGGGTGTCGTGCAACATCTATTCGACGCAGGATCACGCTGCGGCCGCGATCGCTGCCGCTGGCATTCCGGTGTTCGCCGTGAAGGGCGAGACGCTGAAGGATTATTGGGACTACACCGCCAAGCTGTTCGACTGGCACGGCGGCGGCCATCCCAACATGATCCTCGACGACGGCGGCGACGCCACGATGTACGTCCACCTCGGCCTGCGCGCCGAGAACGGCGACACCGCGTTCCTCGACAAGCCGGGCTCCGAGGAAGAGGAAGTGTTCTTCGCGCTACTCAAGAAGCAGCTCAAGGAAAAGCCGAAGGGTTACTTCAAGGCGATCGCCGACAGCATCAAGGGCGTATCGGAAGAGACCACCACGGGCGTGCATCGTCTCTACGACATGCAGAAGGCCGGCACGCTGCTGTGGCCTGCGATCAACGTCAACGACTCGGTGACCAAGTCGAAGTTCGACAACCTCTATGGCTGCCGTGAATCGCTGGTCGACGGCATCCGCCGCGGCACTGACGTGATGATGTCGGGCAAGGTCGCGATGGTCGCGGGCTTCGGCGACGTCGGCAAGGGTTCGGCGGCATCGCTGCGTCAGGCCGGTTGCCGCGTTCTGGTCTCCGAGGTCGATCCGATCTGCGCGCTGCAGGCCTCGATGGAAGGCTATGAGGTCGTGACGATGGAAGACGCCGCACCGCGTGCCGACATCTTCGTGACCGCGACCGGCAACAAGGACATCATCACCATCGACCACATGCGCGCGATGAAGGATCGCGCCATCGTCTGCAACATCGGCCACTTCGACAACGAGATTCAGGTCGCGACCCTGAAGAACATGAAGTGGACCAACATCAAGCCGCAGGTCGACGAGATCACCTTCCCGGACGGCAAGCGCATGATCCTGTTGTCCGAAGGCCGCCTCGTGAACCTCGGCAACGCGATGGGCCATCCGTCCTTCGTGATGTCGGCGTCGTTCACCAACCAGACGCTGGCGCAGATCGAACTCTACGCCAACAACAAGGACGGCAAGTACAAGAAGGAAGTCTACGTGCTTCCGAAGTCGCTCGACGAGAAGGTCGCGCGCCTGCACCTCGCCAAGATCGGCGTGAAGCTCACCGAGCTGAAGAAGGACCAGGCCGACTACATCGGCGTGAAGGTGGAAGGCCCGTACAAGGCCGAGCACTACCGCTATTGATTTTCGCAGAGGCGAGAAGGAAAGCCCCGGAGCGATCCGGGGCTTTTTGTTTGTGCATCTGCTGGTCATAAGGTCTGCCGGAAGCGGCAATTCGCCTCCCAATGACCATAATTGAGCCCTTTGGCTTTGGCCCGGGCCGTGCTATGGACGCGCATATTCGATTGCTGGCCCTTCTTTTGTTAACGCGCCGCCAGGCTCCTTTCCCAAAGACGATGCTGAAATTGGATGCTTCACGCATGGTGCGTGAGCGCGCATTCGCGCGTCTATTGGAAAGATGAGACACATGGCTCAAGGTACAGTGAAGTGGTTTAACGCCCAGAAGGGCTTCGGATTTATCGCCCCGAACGACGGCGGCAACGATGTGTTCGTTCACATCAGCGCGGTCGAGCGTGCGGGCCTCAGCAATCTCGCCGAAGGGCAGAAGATTGAGTTCGAAGCCAAGACGGACAAGATGCGCGGCAAGACCAGCGCGGAAAACCTCCAGCTTCTCTAAGCAAATCATCGGCCGCCTGCTGTCATCCTGATGTGATGACGCGGGCGTACCATGCAGGGATTCAAAAGCGTCGTCACCGCGGATGTACCGGGATGCGCTTTTAGAGTTTCACGCCTCGTTTCACGGATGTACTGAAACGGACGTTCAGGGGCCTCGTCAGAAATGACGGGGCTTTTTGCTGTGCGGGCAGGGATGGCACAGGAACCCCGACCGCATGCGTACGTTTTCTCGCGGAATTGCCAATCGCGAGGGACCGATGGAACATCTGCAATATCCCAATGAGAGCGCGGAGTATCGCGCCGCGCGCAACGCGCTGCTGGACGAGGAGATCAAACTGCGCGCGCAGATCGAGAAGGTCGCCGCACAGCGCCGCGCGCTGCCGCCGGGCGGAGAACTCAAAGAGGATTATGTGTTCGAGCGCATCGGGCAAAACATCATGCCCGAGAAAGTGAAACTGTCCGAACTGTTCGGCGCGCACGACACGCTCATTCTCTACAGCTTCATGTACGGCCCGGAGCGGGCTTCACCATGTCCCGGCTGCACGCATCTGCTCGACGGCATCGATGGCGCCGCGCGGCATCTGTCGCAGCGAACGGCGTTTCATGTGGTGGCGAAATCGCCGATCGCGCGTCTTGCAGCATGGGCGCACCAGCGCGGCTGGGAGCACATGTCGCTGATCTCGACGGTGGGCAATTCCTATGACGCCGATTACTTCGGCGACACGTCAAAGTTCTCAAAGGGCATGCGCGCGCAGCACAAGGTGCCGGACGGTGAGAACTGGGACGAGACGATCTTCAACGTGTTCAAAAAAGAGGGCGGAAAAATCCGTCACTTCTGGGGATCGGAAATGGCCTTCGCACCAAGCGAGCCGGGCCAGCATCACCGCGCCGGCGACATGGCCGATCCGTTATGGAATCTGCTCGACATGACGCCGGAGGGAAGAGGGAAGGAGTGGTTTCCGAAGGTGGGGTATTGAAATTCGCCCGCGACATCATTTTGTTGAATGAATTATCAGTGGCCTAATTACGTTCCAAATTGCTTTCAGGTCCGATTTTCCAGGATGAAAATTCGCATTGTGAACATACTGATGCATCGAGTGGGCGGATACTATCGGCTTATCACTTTCGAATTTTCGAATAATGCTGCGGCCTTTTTGGTCAATAAACCCCCGATTTTGCATTGAATCTGCAATGGCTGAAACCTGTTGAGCGAAAGTATTGGCTCTGGGAAATGTAATTCCTTGTTCGCGTGCATAATGCGTAATCGCCAGATCGAGCAACACTCTCATTAGAACTGCGATGGCGTTGTCATGGGCGTCGAATTCCAAGTTAAATTGCAACTCGCGCCAAATCTGATCTGCTCGTTCGCAGGATGGGAGATTTACAAATGGATTGTCGTCGGCATGCGATATTAGATTTTTATCTCTAGGATTTCTTTTTCTGTGTTTTGGTGGTGTGTGCGATGGGCCTTCGTTTTCAGCAGGTGTTTGAATCTTTGCTGGGGCTCGATCTATCGCATGACCGTCCGTTTTTAGCTGATCGAGATATTTATGCTTTCCGGCATTATTCCATAAATCGCCTAAAACGATTTTTTTGTTAGACAAATCATTTGAAACCCGCTGAAGGGTTTTAAGATTGTCCTCTTTGTTGCCGAGATAGACAAGGCTGCCTCCTGAAAAAGATATGCCTGCTCTTTTTCGAATTGGCTCTGAACTCAGTAGGCGATCTAGGTTTGATCGAGGTACTTGAATATCTGCGCCAATCAGATTTTCCGCTTTCAAGACCTTCTCGATGGTCTCCGCCAAGCCAGCGCTTTCTTTGCCGGTCCGTTGTAGGAAGTTTGATTTTGCTTCTGGGTCCCATTGGCTTTGGCCGACGCCGTCTTGGCTCCCAGTGTGCCTGCGGTATAGGGTCTCTTCTATGATGTCCAAATCTGACTCTACTTCGCATTCGATCTTCGAAAATGCATTTCGCATTTCAGTTTGGTTATGGGATGCGAAGAAGTCTTTCCACTTCTCGCTCGGAGCTTTTGTGGGATCCAACAGAAGTTTTATGCAGCTTGTTCGCCGGTTGCCGTCATAAACAACGTACAAACCGCCTTCTTTCCTAACTAAAGGACGCTCGAAGAGTTTTTTTGTGGCGGCAAGATCGGAAGCTAGCGCGCGCATGTGTTGTTCGCGCTTTTCGAGTAACCATTGTATCGATGCTGCCTCATCGCGCAGCGATCCATGCCGATCATTGTCTCTATTGACGCTAAGATCAGAGACCAAAATTTCTTTGATTTCCATTTGTCAGCCAGAACCATCAAAATATGCCCAACTCTGGGTTGAGGTGCTGGATGCGTCAATAGTGCAGATGTTGAAGGCCGGATTAAATCTGCAATTTTGAGATCATATTTTTGGTGCTTAGTTCAGTCTCAATGGTTTTTCGCAATGCGGAAATTGCAGGCGTGGCGATCATCCCCGGCAGGTCTTTAAGCTTTTGCACTCGCCGTCGGCGTTTGACGAAAAAACGCCGAACATCCTTATCCCCGGTCGCCCAACCTCGCTTATGATGCGCCTGTCCTGCCCCATGATTGAGGGGCGTTTCGCGATCGTCACGATGCGCGGGGCGGGATGCGGTGGACGCCGCTCGCGCGAGACGAACGTGCGAGAAGCGTACGGCCCAAGTCGCGATATCCCGGCGCATCGCCTTGCGCCATGGGGCAGCGCCAAGGCTTTCTCCTCGTACAGAGGGAGGGCGGCGGCGTGTCAGTCCCCTCCAGCGGTGATGGACCGAAGGGCCGGTCACCGGGGGTTTTCGCGGAGCAAGCCGTTAAAACCATTGCGTGCGGAACGCCGGATGTTGCGGCGTGACCGTGGTGACTATGCTCGTGCGCTTGTTTCTCAATGCGCATGAGGCTGCGGATGCGTTCGCGCATCCGGCGTTCCGCGCGCCCTTGTTTGAGGGTGGGAATGCGAGAGGTTCAGACGCGCCCGCGTCTTTAATAACAGGGTGGCTGGCGCACACCCTCAACGCATGACCCCGAAAAGTGTGAAGCGGTTTTCGGATCAGGTCATGCGCAATAAAGCCAATTGGCTAAAAGCGATCTTCCCTCAAAGCTGCGATAATCCATTTCGAATCACAGGATGTTTTTCTGCCATGCCCACAACCATCTTCCTGTCCCTTCTCGCCGCGCTCGCGGGTGCTGCTGTCGTCACCCAGCAGATATTCAACGCCAATCTGCGCGGCGTCCTGAACTCTGCGCCGTGGGCGGGTTTGGTCAGCTATGCCGTCGGCACGCTGTGCATGATCGCGTTCATTCTCGCGACGCGGGATTCGGTGCCGTCACTCTCCATGGTGCGCGGTGCGCCATGGTATCTGTGGATCGGCGGGGCGCTGGGCGCGGTCTTCATCGCGCTTGCGATCTTTCTGGTGCCGAGGCTGGGGGCAGCGGCGTTCATCGCGTTGCTGGTCGCCGGGCAGATGCTGGCCTCGATGGCCTTCGACCATTTCGGTGCGTTCGGGCTGGAGAAGCAGGCCGCCAGCCCGGTCCGGCTGTTCGGCGCGGCCTTGCTGATCGCGGGCGTTGTGCTGATCCGCCGATGAAGAGGAATTGTCGATGATACGCTTTGCAACATTCGCTGTCCTTGCCGCCGTCGTGCTGGGCGGCACGCCGCTTCATGCCGAAAGCCAGCCCGCGCAAACGGAGACGGCAAAGCCCGTTATCGTCCGTCCAGTGATGTCGGCCGTGACGACATCGAGCGGCCAGCCGATCGTGCTGCCGCAAAAGGATGCGCAGGTCGTCGTCTCCACTTACGAGATCGCGCCCGGCGCGGTGCTGCCGGTGCACAAGCATCCGTTCCCGCGCTATGCCTATGTGCAGGCGGGCAGCCTGCGCGTCACCAACAACGACACCGGCAAGAGCGAGGATTTCAAGCCCGGCGATTTCATCGTCGAGGCGGTCGGCCAATGGCACTTCGGCACCAACACCGGCAAGGACGCCGTGAAGCTGCTGGTCATCGACATGGTGGAAAAGGGCAAGCCGAACACCATTTTGCACGGCGCCCATTAAGGCCGAGGCAGTCGAAAAAGCCCCGTCAGCTCTGCATTTTGCTGCGGACGCACATGGAACTGCGGGTGTAGCATCGCATTGTTATCACAGCCCCTGTAGGAGTGCTGAGCGATGCGGATCGAACCGTTCCGGGATCCTCGCGAAAGCGATCAGGGCTGGCGTGCCAAACGCCTCGTCGATATCGGTAGCATCCTTGCGCTGCTCGCCGTCATCCTGGCGGGTTATTACTACTTCACCCAGCCTGAAACCGCCCCGACACAAACATCCTTCATCGTGCCGAGCCAGCACGTGCACTGGTAAGAGTGCCGCGTTGCCTCAGGCGATATTGATCGACAGCGGCTCCAGCCCGTCGACGCCGCATTCGATGCGGTCGCCCGGTGCCAGCGCGGAGACGCCCTTCGGCGTGCCGGTCATGATGATGTCGCCCGCGCCGAGCGTCACCTGCAGCGACAGCCGCGCGATGATTTCCGGCACGTTCCAGATCATCTGCTCGAGGTCGCCGATCTGGCGCTCCTTGCCGTTGACGTTGAGCCAGATCTTGCCCTTCGCCGGGTGACCGATTTCGGACGCTGCACGCAAGGGCCCGCACGGCGCGGAGTTGTCGAACGACTTGCCGATCTCCCAGGGCTGCTCCTTCTTGCGCGAGGCCATCTGCAGGTCGCGGCGGGTCATGTCGATGGAAACGCCATAGCCGTAGACGTGTTCGAGCGCCTTTTCGGGCGCGATGTTCGCACCGCCGGATTTCAGCGCGACGATCATCTCGACCTCGTGCTGGCAATCCTTGGTGAGGCCGGGGAAGGGGATGGTCGCGCCGCTCGGCACGATCATGTCGGCATGCTTGGCGAAGAAGAACGGCGGCTGCCGCTCGTCGTTGCCGAGTTCGCGGATGTGCTCGAGAAAATTGCGCCCGACGCACCAGATCCGCCGCACCGGAAATTTCTTCGCCGTGCCGGCGACCGGCAGCATGGGATAGTCAAGCGCGGGGATCACGGTTTCTGGCAGGCTCATGGGGTGCTCTCGGAAAATCTAGGCGTTGGCGGCAAGCGGGGTGACGTTGTGTTCCTCGCGCTGCTGCAGGCGGAAGAAGGAGGCGTAGCGCCCGCCCGCGCGCAGCAGTTCGTCATGCTGGCCGGTTTCGACGATCTCGCCGTTCTCGATCACCAGAATGCGGTCGGCATGCATGATCGTGTGCAGGCGGTGCGCGATGACGATGGTGGTGCGGTCCTGGCACAGATGGCCGAGGGCTTCCTGCACGTATTTCTCCGATTCCGAATCCAGCGCGGCGGTAGCCTCGTCCAGCAGAATGATCGGTGCGTTCTTGATGAGTGCCCGCGCGATGGCGATACGCTGGCGCTGGCCGCCGGACAATTGCGTGCCATGCTCGCCGACCGGCGTGTCGTAGCCTTGCGGGAAGCTCATGATGAAATCGTGCGCGAAAGCGGCCTTCGCGGCGGCGACGATCTCCTCCTCGGTCGCACCGATGCGGCCGAAGGCGATGTTGTCGCGGACGGTCGCGCGGAACAGATAGACGTCCTGTCCCACATAGGCGGTCTGCTGGCGCAGCGAGGTGCGCGAGCAGTCGGAGACGATCTGGTTGTCGATCACGACGGCGCCGCGATCCACTTCATAAAGCCGCAGCAGAAGCGCCAGAACCGTGGACTTACCGCCGCCTGAGGGGCCGACCAGTGCGGTCGTCTGGCCGGGCTCGGCGACGAGGTTCATCCGCCTCAGTACCGGCTCGTCTTCGCGATAGGAGAACGAGACGTCGCGCAACTCGACGCGGCCTTCGCCGATTCGCAGCGCCGGCTTGTCGTCATCGCTTGGCTCGGAAGCAGGGCTGTCGACGATCTCGAGCAGCTTGCGCGCGCCGATCAGAAGGCCATTGAGGTCGATGTTGAGGCGGGCGAGGCGCTTGGCGGGCTCATAGGCCAGCAGGAAGGCGGTGATGAAGGAGACGAACTGGCCGGGCGCGGCATTTGTCGCGATCACGCGGTAGCCGCCATACATCAGCGCGCTGGCGATGGCGATGCCGCCCAGCATCTCCATCAGCGGGCCGGAGCGGTTGGAAACGCGCGCCATCTTGTTGGAGTAGGCTTCGACGTCCGCGATGCTCTTGTTGATGCGGGCCTGCATCACCTCTTCGAGCGTGAAGGCTTTCACGGTGCGAATGCCCTGCAGCGATTCCTGCACCGTCTCCATGATGTTCGTGGTGCCGGTGAACTGGTCGTGGGCGAGATGGCGGATGCGCTTGACGAGCTTACGGATGAACAGGAACGCGGGCGGCGCGACCACGAAGCTCAGGAGCGACATCAGTGGGTCCTGAACGACCATCACCACCAGCAGGCCGATCAGCGAGAGGAAGTCGCGACCGAGCGAGGTGACGAGCAGTGCCAGCACCTGCGTAACGGCGGATGCGCCTGCCGAGAGGCGGGCGAGAAATTCGGAGGAATGGCGTTCCGAGTAGAATGTCAGGTTCTCGCGCATCAGCTTGGCGAACAGCTTGCGCTGGTTGTTGGCGAGGATGGCGTTGCTGATCCGCGACAGGATCACGGCCTGCCCGTAGGTTGCCGCCCCCTTGATCGTGAACAGCGCGATGATGATCCCGGACAGGGTGACGATGCCCGAGATGCTGCGGTTGACATAGGCCTGGTTGATGACCTGACCGAGCAGATAGGCGGAGCCCGCGGTTGCGCCTGCGGAAAGCCCCATCAGGCAGAAGGCAACCGCATAGCGGTGCCAATAAGCGAGGCCCTGCTCGGCAACCAGCCGCTTGATCAGCTCGGCTGCGCCATAGGGGTCATCGGTGATCTTGCGGGGAACCTGGGTCATTCCCGTGCCGCGCTGCAATGAAACATGCGCCTCATTGCCCGCTATGGCGGGTGTTTTCAAGACAAAACACGGTTTTGAGGGTCAGGCCGGAACCGCATCCTGCCGGGTGGCGAGGCGCTCCTGGAGCAGCTTTTCCTCCCAGGCGAGGGCATGGGTAGCGATGGTGTCCAGGTCGTCGTAGCGGGGCGTCCAGTCGAGCGTCTGTCCAATTCGGGTCGTGTCGGCGATCATGGTCATGATGTCGCCGGGCCGGCGCGGACTCATCTGGACTGCGAAATTGCGGCCGGCGACGCGGCGGACCGCTTCGATCGTTTCCAGCACGGAATAACCGCGGCCATATCCACAGTTCAGCGTCACCGATGCGCCGCCCTGATTGAGATAGGACAGCGCGGACAGATGTGCCTGTGCGAGATCGGTGACATGGATGAAATCGCGGATGCAGCTTCCGTCCGGCGTCGGATAATCGGTGCCGAACACGTCGATCTTGGCGCGCTGGCCGGTGGCTGCTTCGACCGCGATCTTGAGAAGATGCGTCGCGCCCACGGTCTGCAAACCGATGCGTGCCTGCGGATCGGCGCCCGCCACGTTGAAATAGCGCAGCACGACATAATTCAGGCTATGCGCGGTCGCGACGTCGTGGAGCATGATCTCCGTCATCAGCTTTGAGGAGCCGTAGGGAGACAGCGGCCGCGTCGGCGCGATCTCCGGCACCGGTACCTGATCGGGGTTGCCGTAGACGGCGGCGGTTGAGGAGAAGATAAAGTTCTGCACACGACCCTTGATCGCGGCATTAAGCAGGTTGCGCGTGGTCATGGTGTTGTTGCGGTAGTAGGCGAGCGGATCGCGCATCGAATCCGGCACCACAACAGAGCCCGCGAAATGGATGATCGAAGTGATGCCATGGGCGGCGATCACGCCTTCGACGAGATTTTCGTCGGCTGCGTCGCCGATGAACAGTGGCACGCCTTCCGGCAGCGCTGTCGAGAAGCCGGTGGAGAGGTTGTCGATGACGACTACGTTCGCGCCGGATTCCACCAGGGCGAGAACGGTGTGGCTGCCGATGTAGCCGGCGCCGCCTGTGACGAGAACGGTCATAAGCGCTTCCATTATTCGTTGGCCGCTCGCGGCGGCAGCCTTCTGTCGACACCCATGGTGTCGCGCAAGCAAGGAATGGAAGTCTTAAACCTGCGGCTTTCGTGGCCGATTTCGTGGCTTTTCCGCCGGGAAACTGCTTTATGGTTTCCAAACCGTAAGACTATTTCTCCAAACTCGCGCCCGTTCAATGACAACCGTTCTTGTTGTGAAAACCTCCTCGCTGGGCGACGTCGTGCACCAGATGCCAGCCATGACGGACGCGCGGCGGAACCGTCCCAATGTGAGACTTGTGTGGGTCGTGGAGGAAGCCTTCGCGCCGCTCGCGCGATTGCATCGCGGCGTGGCCGATGTGATTCCCGTTGCGACACGGCGCTGGCGTTCGCAGCTTTTGTCGTCCGCGACGTGGGAGGAGGTCGGCGATTTCAGAATGCGGTTGCGTGATGCCGGGCCGGAAGCGGTCATCGATACACAGGGCTTGCTTCGTTCTGCGCTGATCGCGCGCGCGACTCCCGGCAAGCGTCACGGCTACGACTGGTCCAGTATTCGCGAGCCACTGGCGTCACTGTTCTATGACGTGAAGCACAGCGTGTCGCGTGCGCAGCATGCGGTCGTGCGCAACCGTGCGCTCACGGGTTTAAGTCTCGGCTATACGCCGGACGGCGCGCCCGATTACGGTCTCGTGCGGCCGCCTGCGGCAGAGGGGGCGCGTTATGCGGTGCTGCTGCACGGCACCTCGAAGGCCACGAAGGAATGGCGTGAGAGCGAGTGGATCGGTCTCGGCAAATGGCTGCACCAGCAGGGGTTGGAAGTGGTGCTGCCATGGGGCTCGGAGCGAGAACGGCTGCGATGCCAGCGTCTGGCGGGCGGCATTCCCGGCAGCCGTATTCTCGACCGGCAGCCGCTCGATGCGACGGCGAAGGTGATCGCCAATGCCGCGCTGGTCGTCGGCGTGGATACGGGGCTGCTGCATCTCGCCGCCGCCTATGGCGTGCCGTTGCTCGCGGTGTTTCTGGCGACCGATCCCGGTTTGACGGGACCTGTCGGCAGCGGGCCGATCGTCATTCTGGGCGGCAAGGGCGCACAGCCTGCGTTCGGCGAGGCGATCAGGGCGGTGGAGAGCAACGGGCTTTTGCCGGTGCAGGCCTAACTACTGTTGCGCGAGAATGTTTGCGACAAACGCATCGATGTCGCCGCCTTCGAACAGATAGCCCGCGATGTTGGCGGCGCGCGCTGCCTCAAGATCGCTATCCTTGTCACCGATCACAAAACTGCGCTCGGCGTCGACCGGCCAATGCACGATCAGGTCGTGGATCATGCCAGGCTTCGGCTTGCGCCAGGGATGGTCGCCACAGAATTCAGGAACGCTGCCGTCGATGTGATAAGGACAGTAGCGGATGTCGTCGATGCGCGCGCCCTCGCGCGACAATTCCTCGATCATCCATTGGTGAAGCGCGCGGACATCTTCTTCGGTGAAAAGACCACGTGCCACGCCGGACTGGTTGGTGATAACGAAGACGAGATAACCAGCTTCGTTAAGACGGTGGATCGCGGCGGCGACGTTCGGCATCCAGCGCACGCGTTCGCGCGTGCCGATATAGCCGTCGTCGTGATTGAGAACGCCGTCGCGATCGAGAAACGCCGCCGGACGAAGCTCGGCCGTGTCGCTCATGCCTTGCCGGGCTCGTTCATCACCGCGCGCTCGACGTCGTCGCAGATCGCATGCGCGGCGACCATGTGGATCTGCTGGATTACCGGTGTGTCGTCGCTCGGTGCGATGAGCAGGTGATCGCAGAGCGAGCGCATGCTCTCGCCCTTGGTGCCGGTGAAGCCCACGGTAATGACGCCAAGTTCGCGCGCGACCTGAAGCGCTGCAAGAATGTTCGGCGAGCGGCCCGAGGTGGTGATCGCGATCAGCACGTCACCCGCGCGCGCCAGTCCTTGCACCTGTCGCGAGAACATCTGTTCGATGCCATAATCGTTGCCGATGGCAGTGAGTGCCGAGGTGTCGGTGGTGAGCGCGATGGCGGCCCACGCCGGGCGTTCTTTCTTGTAGCGGCCGACGATCTCGGCGGCGATGTGCTGGGCGTCGGCGGCGCTGCCGCCATTGCCGATCAGGAGCAGCTTGTTGCCGTTGCACAAGGCATTGGTGATGGCATCGGCGATGGCTTTGACGGTGGCCTGCAATTCCTCGCTTTGCGCGGCGCGCGTCAGCCCTGCGAGCGAGTTCTGGAAGTGATCTGCAATCGGATTCTGGCTCACGGGTCACCCTGATCGGAAAAGGCTGGCGAACGTATATCGTAATGGCGGGACGAAAGGGCGCTTAAGTTGATACCGGCACGGGCCGGTTCTGTGTTTTCTCGGCGATCACCTCGAGCGCCGTGTCCACCACCTCGTTTGTGGTGATGTCGCGCATGCAGTGATGATCGTAGGCTGTGCAGATCGGCTTGTGGCAGGGCTGGCAGGGCAGATTGGTCGCACGCTTCATGGTAGCAGCGAGCCCGTTCAGGGGCGCCCAGTGGTAGGGACTGGTCGGCCCGAAAATGCCAATCGAAGGCGTGCCGATCGCGCCCGCGACATGCAGCAGGCCGGAATCGTTGGAGATCACCTCCGTCGCCGCCGCCAGCGCGAGGATGCCGTTGCGCAAATCGGTGCCGGTGAGGTCGCGCACGCGGGGTCCTCCCGCGGCGGCGATCTCGGTGGCTTGCTGCTTCTCGCCGGGGCCACCGACGACCCAGATGTCAAAGCCACGATCCGCAAGCTGCTGTGCGGCTTCCTCGTAATAAGTCCAGCGCTTGGAGGGGCCGACCGCGCCCGGCGCGAGCGCAATGGCAGGGCCTTCGCCGAGGCCGTTCTTCGCGCGCCATGCGGCAATCTCGGCTTTCGGCACTTCGAGCTGCGGCATAGGCCAATCGCGTGCCTCGTGCACGGCCCCGGCGGGAAGAACAAGCGCCGCCATCTTGTCCACCATGCGCGGCAGGGCGCGTTCACCCCAGCGCAGGTCGGTGACGACGCCGAACCGCGCTTCGCCGATGAAGCCGATGCGCTCCGGGATGCCGGCCAGCGTCGGGGCCAGCGCCGATTTCCAAGTCCGCGGCATCATCAGCGCGGTCTTGTAATCCTGCTGACGGAGGACCGCGGCCAACTCCTTCTGCTTGTCCAACGCAATGCGGCCGCGCGGCAGGTCGTAGACGATGGCCTGCCGGACGCCCGGCATGTAGTCCGCCAACGGCGCACACAGGGTCGTGCTGAGGAGATCGACCGGCCGGTTGGGCCAGCGTTCCTTCAGAAGACGGACGGCCGAATGCCCGCGGACGAAATCGCCGATCCACATATAGGGGACGATCAGAACGGGGTCGGTCCGGGTCGGGTCCGGGCGGTTGTTGCCTATGGTTGAATTTTGATTCATTCTTCGGATGAGAAGCCTGCCAAAGATAGGGCAATCGGGGTATCGCTTTCCCGAAAGGCCGTCTAGAAGCGTTTTGGGCCGGTTCGGGGAAGACCGGCCGATTGGATGGAATGGCGAGGCCGAAAGGTCGCGGCCGGGAATAGGGTATCTCGATGTTTCTGGTGACCGGGGGCGCAGGGTTTATCGGCTCCAACATTGTCGCGGCCTTGAACGATGCCGGTCATGCGGACGTCGTGGTGTCTGACCATCTCGGCAGCGAAGGCAAATGGCGGAACCTCGCCAAGCGGCAGCTGGCCGACATCGTGCCGCCCGAGGAGTTGATGGCGTGGCTGCGCGGGCGCAGGCTCGCCGGAGTCATCCACATGGGCGCGATTTCCGCGACCACCGCGACCGATGGCGATCATGTGTTCGAGACCAATTATCGCCTTTCGATGCGGCTGCTCGACTGGTGCACGGCCAACCCGACGCCTTTCATCTATGCTTCGTCGGCTGCAACCTATGGCGACGGCGAGCAGGGTTTCCGCGACGACAACAGCCTTGAGGCGCTGAAGGCGCTACGGCCGATGAATCTCTACGGCTGGAGCAAGTACCTGTTCGACGTTGCGGTGGCGACGCGGGTGGCGAAAGGCGAGAAACTGCCACCGCAATGGGCGGGCTTGAAGTTTTTCAACGTGTTCGGCCCGAACGAATACCACAAGGGCGCGATGATGAGCGTCCTGACGAAGACCTTCGACGACATCAAGGCGGGCAAGACCATCCGGCTGTTCAAGTCGCATCGGGACGGCATTGCCGACGGCGACCAGCGGCGTGATTTCATCTACGTCGATGACGTGCTGCGGGTCATCATGTGGCTGGTGCAAAGCCCGAATGTGAATGGCATCTTCAATGTCGGCACCAGCCATGCGCGCAGCTTCCGTGATTTGATCGTGTCGGCCTATGCAGCGCTCGGCGCGAAAGAGAATATCGAATATGTCGACATGCCCGAACAGATCCGTAACAGCTACCAGTATTTTACCGAGGCCGACGGCGAGCATCTGTGCCGCGCCGGATACAACGGCGGCTTCACGCCGCTTGAGGATTCGGTTGCCTCTTATGTGAAGAATTTTCTCGATCGTCCGGATCGCTATCGTTGAGTGACGCATGATTGATTTCGATACCCTGTCGGAGCGGATGTCGCGCCAGACCGTGCTGTGCATCGGCGATCTGATGCTGGACGAGTTCGTCTATGGCGAGGTCTCGCGTGTCTCGCCCGAAGCGCCGGCACCGGTGATCGCGGCACAGCGCAGCGAACTCAATGTCGGGGGCGCGGGCAATGTCGCGCGCAACATCGCCGCTCTTGGCGGACGCTGCATCTTCATTGGTCTGATCGGCGAGGATGCTGCCGGTGCGACGCTGACAACCGAACTGGCGAAGGATACATTGATCGAGACGCATCTCGTCGTCGATCCATCGCGGCCGACCACGCGCAAGGTCCGTTTTGTTTCAGAGCATTACGCTACGCACATGCTGCGAGCGGACTGGGAGGTGGCGCAGGCCGCGTCGCCCCAGACCGAGGCGAAGCTGATCGTGGCGATCAAGGATGCGCTGCCTCGCGCGGACATCGTGCTGCTGTCCGACTATGCCAAGGGCGTGCTGACCCATCGCGTGATCCGCGAGACGATCGATACGGCGCGGCAGATGGGCAAGCGCACCATCGTCGATCCGAAGAATTTGAATTTCGCGGTCTATCACGGCGCTTCGATCCTGACGCCGAACCGCAAGGAGTTCACCGAGGCGACCCGCAGCCGTGCACGCACGCCGGAGGAGATCGGCACTGCCGCGCGCGACGCCATAGAGATCGCCGGGTGCGACGCTATGCTCGTGACGCAAAGCGAGAACGGCATGACGCTGGTGGCGAAGAACGGCGACGTGCTGCATGTGCCGGCCTATCCGGTTAAGGTGCGCGACGTCTCCGGCGCGGGCGATACCGTGGCGGCGACGCTCGCGCTCGCGCTGGCGAGCGATGCGGCGGAAGAAGATGCGGTGCGGGCAGCTTCGGCAGCGGCGGCGGTTGCCGTCGGCAAGCGCGGCACCGCGAGCGTCACGCAGGCCGAGTTGCGCAAGAAGATTTTGCCGCATGCATCGCTGACGATGGAAGAAAAGATCGTGTCCGACTGGAAGACGATCGATGAGCGTCTGGATGACTGGCGCCGCGAGGGTCTGCGGATCGGCTTCACCAATGGCTGTTTCGACATTCTGCACCCAGGCCATGTCAGGGTGCTGACTCAGGCCCGCGCCACTTGCGACAGGCTGGTGGTCGGCCTCAACAGCGATGCCTCGGTGCGGCGGTTGAAGGGGGAAACCCGCCCGGTGCAGACCGAACTGGCGCGCGCCGAGGTGCTGGCCGCGCTGGAGGCGGTCGATCTTGTCGCCATTTTCGAGGAAGACACGCCGCTCGATCTGATCCGTCAGGTCAAGCCGAGCGTGCTGGTGAAGGGTGGCGACTACACGCGCGAACAGGTAGTCGGACACGAGTTCGTCACCGCGCATGGGGGCGAGGTCGTGCTGATCGACATTTTGCCCGGCCACAGTACGACGTCGCTCGTGAACCGGGCGCGAAGCAATCAGGGCTGAGAGACGATCACCTTAATCGATCCGTGGTACGATCGCCGCCGCCTTGTCCCGCTTTTCCGGGCTCGACACCCAGATCAGTCCGCCCATCGCGCCGACGATGAAGGATACGACGCCGAACAGGATCGACACCACGGTGCCTTCGCTCGTCATCAATCCGGCATAACCGAACGCGATTGTCATCGAAGCTTCACGCACGCCCCATCCCGCGATCGAGATCGGCAGCATGGTGATGAGCATGATCGGCGGGATCAGCAGGAAGACCTGCCAGAACGACACCGATGCATGGATCGCCATCGCGCAGCACCAGGCGGTGACCACGGCAAGGACGTGAATCGCCAGCGACAGCACGGCCACTCTCGGGCCGGAGCGCAGGTTGAACAGCACCTTGTTGGCGATCTCGCCGCAGGCATGGACATGGCGCAGGGGCCACCAGCGCTTCAACCAGGCCCATGAAAGGCTTCCGACCAGAAGAAAACCTAGACTGGCCGCGAGTGCCGCCACGCCGATGACGACGAGCGCGATCTGTCCTTTAGGTCGCGTGATGAGCGGATAGCTCCACGGCAGGCTGCCGACGATAATGATCGCGAGTGCGACGAGGCCGATGGCACGGTCCACCAGCACCGAGTAGGTCGCCTCGCGCCAGCCCGAGATGCGGCCGACCAGCCAGAGCCGCATGGCGTCGCCGCCGATGGAGGAGGGTAGCGTCTGGTTGAAGAAAGTGCCGATCATGTTGAACTTGATCGCGCGGGCGTTATCCAGCGGCTTGCCACAATGCTCCGTCACCTCGCGCCAGCGGAAGGCGCTGATGACGACCTGCACCAGGGTGGCGAGAACAGCGAGCGCGAACCAGCCGAAGCTGAAATGGTCCAGATGCGCCCGCAGGGCATCGAAACGGATGCCGCGCAGCGACAGGTACAGCAGCCCGACCGACATCAGGATACGGATGACGAGGAAAAGAGCTGGGCGCATCGGGCCGGTCTATGCCGTGGGAGGAAAGCGTATCGTGAATTAGCACGCAGTACGGATATATTTTCGCTGCGTGGTATGGTTTTACACCGCAACTAGCAATAGGAAAGCCGTGAAGACGCCATCTTTTCCGTCAACCGTTTGAGATCAATGTCCAAGCAAACGATCCTCGTAACCGGTGCGGCCGGGTTCATCGGCTTCCATGTTTCGCAACGTCTGCTACAGGGCGGCCATCAGGTCGTCGGGCTCGACTGTGTGAACGATTATTACGACCCGAGCCTCAAGGAGGCCCGGCTCGCGATCCTGCGCAATGATCCGAACTTCTCCTTTGAAAAGATCGATCTGGCTGACCGGCCCGCGACCCGGGGCATATTCGAACGTCACCGTTTTCCGGTCGTGATCCACCTCGCCGCGCAGGCGGGGGTGCGTTACTCCATTGATCACCCGACGGCCTATATCGACGCCAATCTGCAGGGCTTCGCCAACGTGCTGGAAGGCTGCCGTCACAATGGCTGCGAGCATCTCCTGTTCGCGTCTTCGTCCTCGGTCTATGGCGCGAACACCAAGCTGCCGTTTTCCGTGCACGATAATGTCGATCACCCGATCAGTCTCTATGCCGCGAGCAAGAAGGCCAACGAGTTGATGGCGCATTCCTACAGCCATCTTTATGGATTGCCGACGACCGGCCTGCGCTTCTTCACCGTCTATGGCCCGTGGGGCCGTCCCGACATGGCGATGTTCCTGTTCGCGAAGGCGATCACGGAGAACAAGCCGATCCGCCTGTTCAACCACGGCGACATGATGCGGGACTTCACCTACATCGACGACGTCACGGAAGCGGTGGTGCGTCTTGCGCAACGTCCGGCCACGCCCAATGCATCCTGGGATGCGAAACGGCCCGATCCTGCGACGAGCCGAGCGCCATGGCGAATCTACAATATCGGCAACAACCAGCCCGAGAAGCTGATGGATCTCGTGCAGGTTCTCGAGAAGGAGCTCGGCCGCACCGCGCGCAAGGAATTGCTTCCGATGCAGGCGGGCGACGTCTACGCCACCTATGCCGATATAGACGATCTGCAGCGGGAGGTGGATTTCCATCCGTCCACGCCGCTGGCTGACGGTGTCGCGCGCTTTGTGGCATGGTATCGCGAATATCACCGAATTTGATCGCACGAGATTTCAGGAAAGCGGTTTTCGATGACGAAACGTATCGTTCCGTTGATCATGTGCGGCGGTGCCGGAACGCGGCTCTGGCCTGCGTCGCGCGAGAACAGGCCGAAGCAGTTTCTGTCGCTGTTCGGCAACCGTTCGACGTTTCAGGATACGCTCGTGCGGATCAGCGATGATGCGCTGTTCGACCGGCCGGTCGTTATCACCAATGCAGCCTATCGTTTCATGGTGCGTGAGCAGCTCGCGGAGATCGAACGCGATGCGGATATTTTGCTCGAACCCTGTCGCAGGGATTCCGGCCCCGCGATTGCGGCTGGTGCTGCCTTTGCCTCAGGCCGCGATCCGCGGGCCGTGGTGCTGGCACTTGCCGCAGACCATGTCGTGGGTGACGAAGTTGCTTTCGCCGAGGCTTGCCGTCAGGCGGTCGAGGTTGCGGCATCGGGCCGGATCGTGACGTTCGGCATCAAACCGGAACGTGCCGCAACCGAATATGGCTATATCCAGGTTGGCGACAAAATCGCCGGCGAGGTGTCGTCGGTTGCGAAGTTCGTCGAAAAGCCGGACGAGGTGACAGCGGCGGCTTATGTACGCGACGGCTTTCTCTGGAACAGCGGTAACTTCATGTTTGGCGCGCAGGCGTTGCTCGACGAATATGAGAAAACCGACGTTGCCAGTGTCGCGGCGGCCCGCGAGGCGGTGGAAAAAGCAGGTAACGATCTGGGTTTCGTTACGCTGCAGGAAGATGCCTTCGCGCGCGCGACGCCGATGTCGATCGACTATGCCGTGATGGAAAAGACCTCGCGTGCGGCGGTCATTCCCGTGTCATGCGGTTGGTCGGATGTCGGCTCGTGGCATGCGGTGTGGGAATTGTCACCGAAGGATGAGGACGGTAACGCGGCGCAGGGCACCGCTGTGTTCGAGGGCGCGCGGAATTGTAACGTCTCCTCCGACAAGACGCTGGTGGCGCTGGAGGGTGTCGACGATGTCGTGGTCGTGGCGACGCAGGACGCGGTGCTGGTGTCACGGCAGAAGGACCAGAGTGCGCTGAAGCGCCTTGTTGCAAAACTGAAGAAGGTGAGCCCGGAGGTGACGGAAGATCACCTCAAGGTGCATCGTCCGTGGGGATCGTACCAGTCGCTCGACACCGGTGAGCGGCATCAGGTGAAGCGGATTATCGTCAAGGCGGGTGGGCGGTTGTCGCTGCAGAAGCACCACCACCGCTCCGAGCACTGGATCGTGGTGCGCGGTGCAGCCAGAGTGACGGTCGACGACCTCGAGAAGATCGTCCACGAGAATGAGTCGGTCTACATCCCGATCGGCGCGACCCATCGACTTGAGAATCCGGGAAAAATCCCGCTGGAGCTGATCGAGGTCCAGACCGGAAGCTATCTCGGCGAGGACGACATCATCCGCATCGAGGACGACTACCGCCGCTAGGACCGGTTTTTGAAGCCCTCCAGGAGAAGCCGGGCGTGTCCCGGTTCTGACATTTTTTGCATCAAAACGTGTTCTGACACCTGCCGGAGAGGGTCGGCGGGGCGATTTCGCCGTGCTAGGAAAACGGCGCGGTGTTCCCGCGATTCAGGGGTGAAAGATCAATGACTTCCAAAGGATTGACGCGCGGCAAGAGTGATCTGCGCGTGGGTGTTATCGGTGCGGGTGTGATGGGCAGCAACCATGCGCGCGTGTTGGCGCAGTTGCCCGGCGTGAAGCTCGCGGGCGTTGCCGATCCTTTGGCCGAAAGCCGTTCGCGCGTAACCGGTTTCGTCGATTGTCCGACTTTCGAGACGGTGAATGAACTGCTCGCGGCGGGCGTTGATGCTGTCACTATCGCGGCCCCCACCCATCTGCATCGCGACGTGTCGCTCGCCTGCATCGCAAACGGTGCCCACGTGCTCGTCGAAAAGCCGATCGCGACTACCGGAGAGGAGGGGCGCGAAATCATCGATGCCGCCCGCAAGAAGGGCGTGACGCTGATGGTCGGTCATGTCGAGCGCTTCAATCCGGCCGTTGCCGCGATCAAGGAAGCGATCCGTGGCGAGGAGATTTTGTCTGTCGCCATCACCCGCGTCGGCCCGTTCCCGCCGCGCATGTCGAATGTTGGTGTGGTGATCGACCTCGCCGTGCACGACATCGACCTCATCAGCTGGTTCACCGAATCCGAGATCGACGAAGTACAGCCGCAGCTCGCGAGCGCGGTGGCCGAGCGTGAGGACATCGCGCTGCTGCAGTTCCGCACCAAGTCGGGCGTGCTTGCGCACATCAACACCAACTGGCTGACGCCGTTCAAAGCGCGTACGGCGACCATCGCGACCCGCAACAAGTATATCCAGGGCGATCTGCTGACCCGGCAGGTGACGGAATGCTTCGGCTTCCAGCGCGATGGCAGTTATTCGATGCGGCATCTGCCGGTAGGCCATGACGAGCCGCTGCGCGCCGAATTGATGGCGTTCGTCAATGCGATCAGGAGCGGCGGCAAGCCCGCGATCACCGGCGAGGACGGCGTTGCCAGCCTTGAGATCGCGATCAAGTGCCTTGAGACGCGAGCCAAGCCCGTTGCCGCGCCGCAGCCGCGCGCGGCTTCGAAGTGACATGCTTTTCATTTTCTTTTCCTGATTGGTGCATTCAATGAATCAACGTCCCGATCCTGTCGCCTTTATCGATATTGGCGCGCAGCGCCGCCGTCTTGGCCCGGCCATCGACGAGGCCGTCGGCCGCGTGCTGACGCATTGCCAGTTCGTGAGCGGTCCCGAGGTCGCGCAGTTCGAAGCTGATCTCGCGGCGTTTTGTGGTGCAAAGCATGTCATTGCCTGCGCGAGCGGCACAGATGCGTTGCTGATGGTGCTGATGGCGAAGGGGATCGGTCCCGGCGACGCGGTGCTGGTGCCGTCGTTCACGTTCTGCGCCACCGGCGAAGTCGTGGCGCTGGCCGGTGCGACGCCGGTGTTTGTCGATGTCGATGAGACGACCTTCAATATCGATATCGCCTCGCTCAAGCGCGGCATTGCTACCGCCAAGAAAGCAGGATTGAAGCCGAAAGCCGTCATTCCGGTCGATCTGTTCGGACAGAGCGCCGATCATGATGCTGTGGCAGCGGTTGCGGCGGCGGAGGGACTGTTTGTGCTCGATGATGCCGCGCAGAGCTTCGGCGCGACCTACAAGGGCAAGCGGCTCGGCACCTTCGGCCTTGCGACCGCGACGAGCTTCTTCCCGGCCAAGCCGCTCGGCTGTTTCGGCGATGGCGGCGCGATCTTCACCGACGACGCATCGCTTGCGGAGGCGCTGCGCAGTGTGCGCGTGCACGGGCAGGGCAGTGAGAAATACGACAATGTTCGCCTCGGCCTCACCGGTCGCCTCGACACCATGCAGGCGGCGATCCTGATCGAAAAGCTGAAAATCTTCCCCGACGAGATCGAGGCGCGCAACCGTGTCGCCAATTACTACGCCAAGAGTCTCGACGGCGTGGTCGCTGTGCCGAAAGTACCGGAAGGCAATCTCTCGGTCTGGGCACAGTACACCATCCGCGTCAAGGACGGCACCCGTGAGGCCTTCGCCGAATCGCTGAAGGCCAAGGGTATTCCGACTGCGATTTATTATCCGAAGTCGATGCACCAGCAGACGGCCTACCGGCATTTCCCGGTCGCGGATGGCGGCCTGCCGGTCTGCGAAAAGCTGTCGCGGGAATGCATCAGCCTGCCGATGCACCCCTATCTGGACACGGCGTCGCAGGACCGCGTTATTTCGGCTGTGCGCGACGCGGTTCGCGGCTGACATAGCCATTTTGCGGCGGCGGCCAATGCGCTAAGAAGCGGCGGATGCTCGGCCGGATTTTCACCGTTGGCGGTTATACGCTGCTGTCGCGCCTGACGGGCTTTGCGCGCGACATCATGCTGGCCGCTATTCTCGGTGCTGGCCCGCTCGCGGACGCTTTTTTCGTGGCGCTGCGGCTTCCGAATCACTTCCGGGCGATTTTCGCGGAGGGCGCGTTCAACGCGGCCTTCATTCCCGCCTACACCCATGTGCAGGATAAGGGCGGCGTTCAGGCTTCGCGGCTGTTCGCCGATCGCATCTTTACGCTGCTGTTCGCGAGCCAGCTCGTGCTGCTGGCCTTGGCATGGTTGTTCATGCCGCAGGTGATCTCGCTTCTCGCGCCCGGTTTCTCGGATGATCCTGCGCAGCGCGAATTGGCGATCGAACTCACCCGGATCACATTCCCGTACCTGTTGCTGATTACGCTCGTCACGCTCTATGGCGGCATCCTTAACGTCATGCACCGCTTCGCGAGTGCGGCTGCAGCGTCGATCTTCCTCAACCTCGCGATGATGATGACGTTGGCGCTTGCCGCGTTCTTCCCGACAGCGGGTCACGCAGCGGCGTGGGGCGTGCTGATTTCCGGTTTTCTGCAATATTTCCTGCTGGCAGGGGATGCCGCACGTACCGGCGTGCTGCCGCGCTTTGCCAGGATCAAATTCGACGAGGACGTGCTCGGCTTCTTCCGCGCGCTCGGGCCTGCGACGCTCGGCTCGATGGGTACGCAGATCGCGCTGTTCGCCGATACCATCATCGCGACCTTCCTCGCCTCCGGCGCGCTGTCGGCGCTCTATTATGCGGATCGTCTCAATCAATTACCGATCGGCGTCATCGGCATTGCCATCGGCACCGTGCTGCTACCGGACATGTCGCGGCGGATCAGTTCGAACGATCATGCGGGTGCAATGGCGGCGCAACGGCGTGCCTTCGATTTCACGCTGCTGTTCTCGGTGCCGTTCGTCGCGGCGTTCCTGACGGTGCCGGATATCATCATGCGGGCGATGTTCGCGCGCGGTGCTTTTACCAAGGCGGATGCTGCTGCGGCTGGCGCGACGCTGGCGGCCTATGCGGTCGGGCTCATTCCATTCGTCCTGATCCGCAGCGCGGTCGCGACCTTCTACGCGCGCAAGGACACCGCGACGCCGGTGAAATCTGCGCTGACGGGTATAGCCGTCAATCTCGCGCTGAAACTCGCGCTGGTGGGGTCGCTGGCGCAGATCGGTCTCGCATTGGCGACCGCCGTCGGGCAGTGGGTCAACCTCTTGCTGGTGATGGGATTTGCGATCAGGCGAGGTTTTCTGGAAATGGACCGCGTCTTCACGCAATCGCTGGCGAAGTTCGCCGCGGCCGGATTTGGCCTTGCCGCCGTGCTATGGGGTGCATCGCGCGCCTCGGCGCACTGGATCGCCACGCTGCCGACGGCGCGCGACGAAGTTGCGCTGCTTCTGCTGGTTGTTGTCGGGGCCGTTGTCTATGCTGCGCTCATTATTGCGCTGTTTGGTGTGCGCTGGCTGAAGGCGCTGGTGCGGCCGTGAGGTCCATCACGGCCGCACGATCGTCGTTACTTCGTCACCTGCGCGCGAATTTCTCCACCCGGATGAGCCTTGGTATGGACGTTGAGATACATCTTGCCTGCCATCAGGTCGGTGGCTTGCGTATCAGTCAACGTGGCGCTGCCTTGGGCGCCGCTGGCGACGTCCTTGAGCGGAACCATAATGCCCGCGTTTTTGCCCGGCTCGGCCGGCCCGTGGAAGTGAGCCATCGTGGCGGGGCCGGTGAGGCCGGAATAGGTGACCTTCCACGTCAGCAATTTCGACGCAGTATCGAAATCGACGTCGGCGGTGCCTGTGCCTTTGCTATCGTTCGGGGGCACTTCGCTGGCGCCGTTGAGGTTGAGCTTCATAGCGATCTTTTCGGCGCTGGCCGGTGAGGCCATCGCAAGTGCTGCGAGCATCACGGCTGCAGCCCCAATGGTTTTGCCGTACATGGAATTCTCCCTTGGCGTGTATATAAAACAAACCACCTTATAACCCCGGCCGGGACGATTTAGTTCGCCGCTGGCGGAAGTTTGATCGGAGGGCTAGTGTCAGCCCAGATCATTCGAGGGCTGTTGAGACCATGGCTTTTCCGGTGGCGCTGACGATCGCGGGTTCGGACACGATCGCAGGCGCGGGTATCCAGGCGGATTTGAAGACGTTTTCCGCGCTCGGCGTGTATGGCACCACCGCCATCACGGCGCTGACGGCGCAGAACACCAGGGGTGTTTCGGGCATCAGCGAGACGCCGGCCGACTTCGTCAAAAAACAGATCGACGCCGTGATGAGCGATCTGAACGTCGGTGCGGTGAAGATCGGCATGACTGCGTCGCAACCGATTATCGAGGTGATCGCGGAGCGACTGTCGCACTGGAAGGCAAAGAACGTCGTGCTTGATCCGGTGATGATCGCGACGTCCGGCGACCGCCTGCTGGCCGATGGTGCCGTCGATGCCATCCGCACCCTGCTGGTGCCGCGCGCGACGCTTGTGACGCCGAACTTGCCGGAAGCCGCCGCGCTTCTCGACGAAAAAGTAGCGTGCACCGAAAATGACATTGTCGCCCAAGGCCGCCGCATTCTGGAATTCGGGGTGCCGTCGGTTCTTATCAAGGGCGGGCATGGGGACGGGTCGGAGAGTGTCGATTATCTCATCAGTGCGGAGGATGTCGTTCGCTTTGCCGCTCCGCGCATGAATACGAGGAACGTGCATGGCACCGGCTGCACGCTGGCATCCGCCATTGCCGCGGGCCTTGCCAAGGGTGAGGGGCTTGAAGCGGCGGTGAAGCAGGCGAAGGATTACGTCAGTGCCGCCATCGCCAATGCGGACCGGTTGCAGCTCAGCAACGATCACGGCCCGGTCCATCATTTCCACGCCTTCTATTGAGTGTGGCCCGGCCGTTGTCGTCGAACTGTCGCATGACGCTGTTACCTGCGATCCATCGCAACGCTCCGATTCCCGGAGCCTTTCTGGATCGCGACGATGAGCTCAGACCTCGACAAATCGACCGTAGAAACGGCTTATGCCCGCTGGGCGCCGATTTATGATGCGGTGTGCGGACCAGTGATGGTCAAGGGCCGCCGCGCGGCGGCTGCCGCAGCCTGTGCTATCGGCGGCAAAATTCTCGAAGTCGGCGTCGGCACTGGTCTTTCGTTTGACGATTACGATGCCTCGACCGAAATCACCGGTATCGATATGAGTGAGCCGATGCTGACCAAGGCGCGGGCGAAAATGACGAGTGGTCGCTATCCACACGTCAAGGACGTGCTGCAGATGGATGCGCACAAAATGTCGTTCCCCGATGCGATGTTCGATTGCGTTGTGGCGCAGTTCGTTATCACGCTGGTGGCGAACCCGGAGCAGGTGCTGTCCGAATGCCATCGCGTGGTGAAACCGGGCGGCCGTATCATTCTCGTCAATCATCTCTACTCGGAAAAAGGCGTCGCGGCCGCGGTCGAGCGCTGGGCGGCGAAACGCACGCGCGGTCTAGGGTTGCGGCCGGAATTTCCGTTCGCGCGGTTAGCCGCTTGGGCGCAGTCGAACGACGGCGCCGCGCTGATCGAGCGGCGGAAGGTTGCGGCTTTCTACACACTGGTCTGCTTCGAGCGGACCGGCCCGGTTGCAGCCTGATGGTCGCCCGGTTTCGTCATTCACCCGTCACACAAATCTGCTAGCTGCACGCCCATGGAAAAAGCCTTCAGCTCCGATGGCGCTCCGGAACGAACCTTCCGAACTCTGTTTATTTCGGATGTGCATCTGGGGGCGAGGGGATCTCAGGCCGGGCGGCTTCTCGATTTCCTCCGCGTGCACGATGCCGAAACGATCTATCTGGTCGGCGACATCATCGACGGCTGGGCGTTGAAATCGAGTTGGCACTGGCCGCAATCGCATAACGATTTTGTTCAGAAGATGCTTCGCCGTGTCCGCAAGGGTGCGAAGATTTTCTACATCCCCGGCAACCACGACGAATTCCTGCGCTCTTATTACGGTACGCATTTCGGCGGCATCGAAGTCGTCGAACAGGTGATTCACGAAGGGCGGGACGGAAAGAAATATCTGGTCATCCACGGCGATCTGTTCGATCTCGTGGTGCAGAACGCGCGCTGGCTCGCCCATCTCGGCGACAAAGCCTACGACCTCGCGATCCAGGCCAACCGTTTCGTGAACATGTTCCGCCGCATGTTCGGTTCGCCCTACTGGTCGCTGTCGCAATGGGCGAAGCAGAAGGTGAAAAACGCGGTGAACTACATCGGCGCTTTCGAGCAGACGCTGGCGGCGGAAGCTCGCAGGTACGGTGCGGACGGCGTGATCTGCGGTCATATCCATTACGCCACGATCCGCGATCACGACGGTATCCGTTACATGAATTGCGGCGACTGGGTCGAGAGCTGCACCGCGCTGGTCGAACATCATGACGGCCATTTCGAGATTCTCACCTGGACCGCGCCGTTGCGGCAGGTTGCGCCGGTGCCCGCGGTGAAAGCTCAGGCAGCCTGATGCGCATTCTGATCGCGACCGACGCCTGGCATCCACAGATTAATGGTGTGGTTCGTACCCTGACGATGATGGCGGATGCTGCGCGGGATGTCGGCACCGATATCTCGTTTCTCACGCCGCAATCCTTCGCGACAGTGGCCTTGCCGAGCTACCCGGATTTGCGGGTTGCCGTTCCCGGTCCGGCCCGGATTGCGAAGCTGATCGCGGACGCGCGCCCTGACAATATCCATATCGCGACCGAAGGCCCGATCGGCCTCTTGGTGCGCCGCTATTGCTTGAAGCGCGGGCTGCCTTTCACCACGAGTTTTCATACTCGCTTTCCGGAATATATTTCGGCCCGCTCGCCGATCCCGGAATCGTGGGTATGGGCGGGGTTGCGGCGTTTCCATGCCGCTAGTCAGGCGGTGATGGCGGCGACGCCGGCGCTGGCTGAGGAATTGGGCGCGCGTGGTTTTCGCAACGTCACGCTGTGGCCCCGGGGCGTCGACACCAACCTGTTTCGCCCGCGGGATTTCGATCTCGGTCTGCCGCGCCCGATCTTTCTGTCGGTCGGGCGTATTGCCGTTGAGAAAAACCTCGAGGCGTTTCTCGCGCTCGACCTGCCCGGCACCAAGATCGTCGTAGGCGACGGTCCTGCGCGCGCGGAGCTTGAGCGCAAATACCCCGACGCGGTATTCCTTGGGGCCATGCAGGGCGAGCGGCTTGCGGAGGCCTATGCGGCAGCCGATGTGTTCGTCTTTCCCAGCCGGACCGACACGTTCGGCCTCGTGCTGCTGGAAGCGCTGGCGAGCGGCGTGCCGGTCGCGGCATTTCCTGTCTGCGGCCCAAAGGACGTCATCGGCGGTGTGCCCGTCGGAGTGCTCGACGAGGACTTGGCCGCAGCCTGCCGGGGCTCGTTGACGATCTCCCGCGAGGAATGCCGTGCATTCGCGCTAAAGCACACTTGGGAAAACTGCGCGCGCGCTTTCATCGACAACATCGTCCATGCGCGCAGGGACAACCACAGCACACGTACGGCGGCCTGAAGGCTGGCCTTGATCGGCCGTAGCCCGCCACGATAAGACGGGTCATGAGCGAATTATCCCTGCCTGTTTACGCCGATATCGAGGCTGCCGCCCGCGCCCTTGCGCCGGTTGCTGTCAGAACCCGACTATTAAGTTCGCCCGCGCTCGACGCGCAGACCGGCGCACGCGTTTTCATCAAGCCCGAAGTTTTGCAGCGCACCGGCTCGTTCAAATTCCGTGGCGCCTATAACCGGCTGTCGCTTATCCCGGTGGGTGAGCGAGCGAAGGGGGTGGTGGCGTTCTCCTCCGGCAATCACGCACAGGGCGTTGCCGCCGCAGCGCAGTTACTGGGCCTGCCCGCAACCATCGTGATGCCGGCGGATGCGCCTGTGTTCAAGCGTGAGCGGACCAAGAGTTACGGGGCGCGTGTGGTGCTGTATGACCGTGACCGCGAGAGTCGCGAGGAGATCGCACAGAAGATCGCAGCAGAGAGCGGCGCGACACTGGTGCCACCATTTGATGACCCGCACATTATCACGGGGCAGGGTACTGTCGGCCTCGAGATCGCCGAGGATATGCAAACGCTCGGTCTTGCGCCCGACATCGTGTCCGCGCCGGCGTCTGGCGGCGGGTTAATGGCAGGCATCGCCCTGGCGATTCACCATCACTTTCCGCAGGCGAAGCTCTTTACGGCAGAGCCGGACGGCTACGACGATCATGCGCGTTCGCTCGCGAGCGGTCAGCGGCAGCGGCATCACGCGCAAAATCGCACCTTCTGCGACGCGTTAATGGCGCCCGAGCCGGGCGAACTGACATTCACGATCAATAGCAGACTTCTGGCCGGAGGCGTTGTCGCCACGGACGCTGAAGTGACGCAGGCGATGGCGTTGGCGTTCCGCGAATTGAAGCTGGTGGTTGAGCCGGGCGGCAGCGTTGCGCTTGCAGCGCTCTTGGCAGGGCGCATGGAGGCGGGCGGCAAGACCGTGGTGATCGTCCTGTCCGGCGGCAATGTCGACGCCGGACTGTATGCCGATGCGATCCGCGAGGGCGCGGTTTAGCTGAAAAACGCGATCCGCTCGGCGTGGCTCATGCGGCGGATCGGCGCGAGCAGGTCAGGGCGGGCGTTGGACGGCCGTGCCACGACACCCTGTGCGATCAGGCTTGCTCCGAGGGAGGCCTCGTGAACCGGATCTAGTGGCGGTAGTGGCGCGATTTCGCCTGCGATGTCGGCCCAGAGATCGTCCTCGGAATTGCCGCCATTGGCGACGGTGACTGGGTCTGCGCCTTCGGGCGCCGCTTCGATGTCAGGATGATCCATTGCCATGACCTCGACCGGAACTTCGTCAGCGATGTGCTCGGCCATTGGCTGAGGCGCCGGCTGCGCAGCCGAGGCGGTCATGATCGAACGCGGCGCTGCGGGCGTCGGGGCAGGCTGAGGCGTCTCGGAAGCGGCTGCTATGGGCGCGGGCTCGGCGATGTCCTCGGCAAGAAACGCGGCTTCAAGCGCGACGGCTTCGGGCGATGTCGTGATGGGCGTAGGTATATCAGCCGGAGTTGCCGCAGCAGCTTCGGTTTCCGCGACGGCAGGTTCAACGACCGCAACTTCCACAGTGGCGGTCTCTGCGACTTCAACGGCGGCGGTTTCCACAACAGGTGCTTCCGCGATGGCGGTTTCCGCGGGGGGCGCCTCGACCGTAAGAGCCTCCATGACAGGAGTTTCCGCAGCTTCTGCGACGACCGGCTCGGGTTGAGGCTCAATGGATTGCACCGGCGCAGGCGCTACGGCCGCTGCGACTTCGGCGGCGGCACAGGTCGCGCTTGCTTGCTCGGTGCCGCTCGCCTCCACGGCTGTGGCCGGAGCGACTTCCTCCTGATCCTGCGATGCCGCCGCGTCGAGCGCTGCCAGAATCCGGTCGCGGATATCCGCCAGCGGGAATTCGTCGCAAGCTGCCTCGATGGCGCGGACTTGTCCGTCGAGAATATTGCAGATGCGGGGATCGGCGCCGGATTCCCGCAGGCCCCACACGATCTCGCGAATGATTCGGGCGCTCTTGCGCCACGGCATCAGTGCCGGGTCGAAGCCGGTTTCGCTGAATTCGTGGCGGATTGCCGCGCGAGCCTTCTCCAGCGCAGCCTGCATAGTTTCCGGGAGGCCTTCGGGAGGTTGCGGGGTGGCGGCTTCCTGATGCGCCGCACCAAGGTTCTGCTCGATCCGTGCCACGGCTTCCAGCACCATCGCGGTGTCGGCGTTGCGGTTGCGCTTGGCGTATTCGTTCAGAAACCAGCGCCCGCGGGCGGTTTCCATGAAGGCTTCGCGGATGGCATGATAATCGGCGTCGGTCGGGACCGCGGCGCTTGCCGAAATCGGCGATAATGCAAAGGCTTCCTCAGCCATGGGCGTTACTCTCACTCGTTCGCGCAAGTGATTGGCAAGTGACTGCACCCGCGGGAATACGGCTCCCGAATCGGGAGCGTGAACCGGTCCCATCGAATCCGATTTGATTGCGGCAGGCAATCGGCCGATCCGAGTTATCGACCGACTTATTTTCGTGTCGTGAAGGCTAGCCCCAGAGCGCTGCATCCGGCGGGTGGACGGTCGACCCATCATAGCGCAGGGCGTGCTCGCGATCCTTCGCCAGCAGCAGCGGACCGTCGAGATCGACGATGAAGGCCGGCTGCGCCACGATCAGGGCAGGGGCCATCGCCAGCGAGGTCGCGACCATGCAACCGACCATGACGCGCAAGCCGAGGCGTTCGGCCTCGCGGCTCATCGCCAGGGCCTCGGTCAGGCCGCCGGTCTTGTCGAGCTTGATGTTGACCGCGTCGTAGCGTCCTTCAAGCTCCTTGAGCGAGGCAGTCGCGTGGGCGCTCTCGTCGGCGCAGACCGGGATCGGTCGCGCGATCCGTTCGAGTGCGGCATCCTGTCCCGCAGGTAGCGGCTGCTCGACAAGCGCCACGTCCGCCTTGGCGCAGGCGTCGAGATTGCGTTGCAGATTGTCGTTGGACCAGGCCTCGTTGGCATCGACGATCAAGGTCGCGTCGGGCGCGGCGCGGCGCACCGCGGCGATGCGTGTCTCGTCGCCTTCACCGCCGAGCTTGATCTTGAGCAGCGGACGATGCGCTGCTGCGTGCGTCGCCTGCGCCATCTCCTCCGGCGTGCCGAGTGAGATCGTATAGGCAGTGGTGAGAGGGCGCGGTGCGGGAAGGCCTGCAAGCTCCCAGATGCGCTGCTTCGCTTCCTTGGCCTCTAAATCCCACAGTGCGCAGTCGAGCGCATTGCGTGCCGCACCGGGCAGCATTCGCATATTCAGCACGTCGCGCGTAAGACTCGTCCAGTGGCCCACCGAATGTATCGCATTGACCGTCGCTTCCGGCGTCTCGCCGTAGCGCGGATAAGGCACGCATTCGCCGCGTCCCGTCAGTCCGTCACGACAGATTTCGGCGACGACGACGACGGCCTCGGTCTTGCTGCCGCGGCTGATGGAGAAACGGCCTGCGATAGGCCAGCGCTCGATGCGAACTTGTAGCTGGAAGGGAACAGAGGTCATTGAAATGTGACGGTTGGTTGATGATGGGCTTGCCGATGTGCCACAATTATGGCTCTTAGCAGGTTCTCCGTACAAGCCGGACCGGGAACCAAACGCTCGCGTTGTGTAGGCGTAAAAATGCGGGAGCCTTTCGTGAACGGGAATCCAACCCTCGAGCAGACGCCGCTTGGCGCCGGTGTGGCGTTGCGCGCGGCCGGGGAATGGACCGTGCACCATGCGCCCGCTCTCGAGAAGCTTGTGGAGCACACCGAGCGTTCCCGTGACGGCGGACGCGCAAGCCTCGTCATCGACGTCTCGCAGATATCCCGACTGGATACGTTCGGCGCCTGGCTGATCGAGCGGTTGCGCCGCGCTCTGACACGCGGCGATACCGCTCCGATGATCGCAGGCCTGTCGGCGGATTACGCAAGCCTCGTCGAGGAAGTGAAGCGCGTGAAGGCCGTGCCGGAGCCGGCAAAGCCGTCGTTCGGTCCGATCCGCGCTGTCGAGGCAATTGGCCGCAGCGTCGCGGAGGTCGGAGATACGCTGCTCGGTCTTCTCAATATGACGGGCTCGATCCTCTATGCGTTCTGGCGCGTGATCCTGCATCCGTCCCGTTTCCGCCTGACTTCGACCGTCCATCAACTGGAGCAGGTCTGCTGGCGTGCGGTGCCGATCGTGGTGCTGATCACCTTTCTGATCGGCTGCATCATCGCTCAGCAGGGCATTTTCCAGTTCCGCAAGTTCGGCGCGGACGTGTTTGTGGTCGACATGCTCGGTGTGCTGGTGCTGCGCGAGATCGGTGTGCTGCTGGTGGCGATCATGGTCGCGGGCCGTTCGGGCAGCGCCTACACGGCCGAACTCGGCTCGATGCGGATGCGCGAGGAAATCGATGCCTTGCGCACCATGGGATTCAATCCGACCGAAGTGCTGATTCTGCCACGCATTCTCGCGCTGGTGATCGCGATGCCGATTCTGGCCTTCCTCGGCGCGATGGCTGCGCTTTACGGCGGTGGCCTCACGGCATGGATCTATGGTGGCGTGCAGCCCGATGCGTTCCTGTCGCGATTGCGCGAGGCGATCTCGATCAACCATTTCACCGTCGGCCTCGTGAAAGCGCCTTTCATGGCGCTCATCATCGGCGTCATCGCCTGTGTCGAAGGTGCTGCGGTGCAGGGCAGCGCGGAATCGCTCGGCAAGCACACCACGGCATCTGTGGTGAAGTCGATCTTCTTCGTCATTGTTGTTGATGGCCTGTTCGCCATCTTCTTCGCCTCGATCGGAGTCTGAGCGATGGTTGCCACTCCGAACGATGCGATCATCCGGGTCCGCGACCTCACGGTGGGATTCGGCAACAGGCTGATCCTCGACAAGCTCAGCCTCGACGTGAGGCGCGGTGAGATCCTTGGCTTCGTCGGTCCCTCCGGCGCAGGCAAGTCGGTGCTGACCCGCACCATTCTCGGCCTGATGCCGAAACGCTCGGGTACCATCGAGGTGTTCGGCATCAACATGAACGAGGCCGACGACAAGACCCGCAGTGCTGTCGAACGTCGATGGGGCGTGCTGTTCCAGCAGGGCGCGCTGTTTTCCTCGTTGACGGTGCGGCAGAACATCCAGTTTCCGGTCCGCGAGTTCATGAAGGTGTCGGAGCGGCTGCTCGATGAGATTGTCGTCGCCAAGCTCACCATGGTCGGGCTGCGGCCTGAAACCGCCGACCTTTATCCGTCCGAATTGTCAGGCGGCATGATCAAGCGCGTGGCGCTGGCCCGCGCGCTGGCGCTCGACCCGGAGATCGTGTTTCTCGACGAGCCGACCTCGGGCCTCGACCCGATCAGCGCCGGCGATTTCGACGAACTCGTCATGACCTTGCAGCGTGCTTTGGGGCTGACGGTTTTCATGGTAACGCACGACCTCGATAGCTTGAAAACCGCATGCAACCGGATCGCCGTGCTCGGCGACAAGAAGGTGCTGCTGGTCGGCACCATGAACGACATGCTGGCGTCCCGGCATCCGTGGTTGCAGGAATACTTCCATGGCAAGCGTGCGCGTACCGTTATTGCGTAGACCGGAGTTTGAGTGATGGAAACGCGGGCGAACTACCTTCTGATCGGCACCTTTACGCTGGCGGTGATCGCTGCGGCGTTCGGTTTCGTGTTCTGGTTTCAGAACCTCGGCGCGGTCGCGCAGCGCACGCCGATCCGCATCATTTTCGAAGGCGCGGCCTCGGGCCTGCGCACTGGCGGCAACGTCAATTTCAACGGCATCAAGATCGGCGAGGTGACCTCGATCAAGCTCGACGATCCGAAGCGCGTGGTGGTGATCGCCTCCGTCGACAAGAGCGCGCCGATCCGCGCGGACACCCTCGTCGGACTGGAGTTCGCGGGTCTCACCGGTGTATCGGCGGTGTCGCTGAAAGGCGGCTCGCTGGAGGCGGGCGGCATTCCGGTGGCCGACGACGGCGTGCCGACCCTCACCGCCGATCCGAACGCCATCATGGATATCGGCGAGGCTGTGCGGGCGACGCTGCAGAATGTCAACAAGCTCGTCACTGATAATCAGGTCGCTCTGCATGACAGCATGGAAAACCTGAAGACCTTCTCCAAGGCTTTGGCGGATAATTCGAATCGCATCGATAGCATCATGGTCGGCGTGGAATCGCTGATGGGCGGCAAGGAAGGCGAGGAAGGTGAATTGCAGAAGGCCGCGCGGTCGTTCCGCGAACTGGCCGACAATCTCGACAAGCGGACAGCGGTCCTGACGTCGGATGGGCGCGCGCTGATCACAGATAGCCGCCGCACGCTTGGCGACATCAGCCGCGCCGTGAACAATTTTGACCGCAACCCGACCCGCGTGCTGTTCGGCGCGAGCAATACAGACAATCGCGCTGCACCCCCGCAACAGGCTCCTGCTCCACCGGCGCGGGGGCACCGTCCGGCCCGATGAACGTAACGACGCCCGCAGGACTGGATGACCTGCGGGTCATCGGCGATATCGGCGGTACCCATGCCCGCTTTGCGCTGGCGCAGCGCGGGGCTTACAGCCATCTGCAACGTGTCGACGTCGCAAAATACGATTCGCTGATTGAGGCGCTGAAGGATTATCTCGCCGTGCTGCCGTCGGGACTGCTGCCGTCGGTCGCGGTGATCGATGTCGCGGGCCCCGTGCGCGGCGATCATGTGAAGATGACCAATCTCGCCTGGTCGTTCTCGGCGGATGACATGAAGCATCGCCTTGGCCTGAAGGCGTTTCGTGTGCTGAACGATTTTGCCGCAGCCGCATCCTCCATTCCCTATTTGCCGCAAGCGGATTGCTTTCCGATCGGCCCGGATATCTCAGGCGTGAAAGGGCCGATCGGCGTGGTCGGTCCCGGCACGGGACTGGGCGTCGGCGCGCTGGTGCCGAACGGTGACGGCTGGACGCTTATTCCGGGCGAGGGCGGTCATGTTAGCCTTCCGCCATCCAGCGAGATCGAAGACCGCATCCTTGTCATTCTTCGTAAGCGATTCGGGCATGCCTCTGCCGAGCGCGCGCTTTCGGGCGTGGGTCTCGTCAATCTCTATCACGCGCTGTGTGAGATCGATGGCGTGGCGGCCGCACCGTTCACGCCGGCCGATGTGACCGATCATGCTATTCGCGGCACCGATCCGCTTTGCGTAAAGGCGTTCGCGCATTTTTGTGAGATGCTCGGCACGGTGGCGGGGGATCTTGCCCTGACGCTCGGTGCAAGCGGCGGCATCTATATCGCAGGCGGCATCTTGCTGCGTTTCAAGGAGGCTTTCGCAGCCTCCGGCTTTCGCACGCGGTTCGAGAGCAAGGGCCGCTTCCGCGATTGGCTGCAAACCGTTCCGACACGGCTCATTCTGGAAGAGTCGCCGGCGCTGCTCGGGCTTGCCAACGTGCCGATCGAGGTCGGCGTTTAAAGACATAAAAAAAGCGGAAGCCTTGGCTTCCGCTTTTTTGTTTCATGTGTTCGTTGTTCGCTGTCAGCCGAGGCGGCCTGCAGCGTGGGCGAGCAGCGTGTAAACCAGCCCCGTCTCTGAGGTCAGATGGCCGCGCAGCACGGCCGGGCCGCGCTCGTCACGCGACACCTCGTCCAGCAGCCGTTCGAACTCGTTGATGTAACGGTCCACAGTCTGCTTGAAGGCGCGGTCTGCGCGATACTTGCGGGCAACCTCGTCGAACGCCTTCTGACCTGACGGCGTGTAGAGGCGCTTGTTGAAGGCCTTGCGCTCGCCGCGCTGGTAGCGGTCCCACATCTCGGCGGCGAGATCGCGGTCCACCAGACGCGAGATATCGAGCGAGAGGGCATCCAGCGGATTGCCGCTCGGCGCACGTGCCGCCTGCTGAGGCGCACGGCCACGCTCGTTGACGGTGGCATCGGTGCGGTTGAGCAGGTCTGACAGCCAGCCGTCACGCGCCTGATCAGAGCCGGCGGGGCTGACGGACGGCGCTTCGGTGCGGCGTGCGTTCGACGCGCCGAGGTCGGGCGGTGGCAGATTCGAGGCGCTGCCATAGTCGCGGCCGCGCGGAGCCGGTGCAGCAGCCCGGTTGCTCGCCGCAGCCACCGCAGGTTCTTCCTCGCGCTGACGCGTCGCGGCGACGTCGAGGCCGCGGCCGTGACGGGCGACGATGCGATTGAGTTCGGCCAGCGCTTCGATCTGATCGACGATGACCTTGCGCATCTGCGCGGTGCTCTCGGATGCCTCCTGCGGCAGTTCGAGAACGCCGCGGCGCAGTTCGGCGCGGGTACTGTCGAGTTCCTGATGCAGTTCGGCCGCCATCTGCTTCATCGACTGAACGATGTTGCCGAACTTGTCGTTCGCCTCCGCGAACATCGCGGCGGCATCCTGGGTCCCGCGATCGTAGATGTCGCCCATTGCTTCCAGCGTCTGGCGACGCTCGTCCTCGACAGCCATGCGGACTGCCTCGAACTGGCGGCCGACCGCGGAGGAGCTTGCTCCGGCGCTCTCGGCAACGACGCGGGCGATATCGCGCGCGCGCAACTCGGCGGCGTTGAGCGATTCCTCGAGGAGGCTGACGAAGCGGTTGAGGCGTTCGTCGAGATCAAGGGTGCGGGTGTCGATCGTGGTGGAGAGCTGCTCCAGCAGGCTCTGGCGTTCGGCAACGGTCTGCGAGGTGCGTTCGTTGCTGGCCTCGACCGTGCTGACGGCCTCGGAGAGCAGGCGGCCATGACTTTCGAACTGGCTCGAGAGACTGCTGAGGCCTTCCAGTGCACCGGAGGTGGACTCGTTGAACGTACGCAGTTGGTCTTCCAGCGCGGTCGTCGAGGCGCTGTTGCGGCTGGTGACGTCGTTGAGCGCGGTGACGAAATCGGCCACGCGCGTGACCAATGCCCGCTCCAGCGAGTTGAGGTTTTCGTGGGCGCCGGTGAGCACCTCCTGCAGCAGGATGTTGCCTTCACGCAGCCGCTCGAACAGTGCGACCGTATCCGTGCGCAGGATCTTGCTGGTCTCCTGCATCTCGGTGACGGCCGCGGCCGCGACCTGACGCGACTGGTCGATCGCGGCGCGCGTGCTGGTCTCGACATCCTTCAGCGCCTTGCCGACGGAGCCGGTGGCCAACTCGCTCGCGGCGGCGATCTGCCGCGAGATGTCCGAGCTCTGGCTCATCAGCTGCATAGTGAAGTCGCCGCTCTGAGACTCGATCGACTTGAGCGCGCTGGTGGTCGCACCACTGATTGTGTGAGCGAGCTCGTGCGTCTTGGTGCTGAGCGCCTCGACGAGTTGCGCGCTCTTGCCGTCGATCATCAGGCTGAGCTGTCCGCTCCGGTCGTTGAGGGTCGCCGTGAGCTGGTTGCTCTTGTCGCCCAGGATCGCCGCAAGCTGTTCGGTCTTGCCGCCGAGAACCGCAGCAAGCTGTTCGGTCGTGCCGCCAAGGACCGCCGCAAGCTGCTCGGTTGTGCCGCCGAGGGCTGTTGCGAGTTGGTCGCTCTTGTCGTTGAGGGTTGTGGCGAGCTGGCCGCTCCTCTCGTTGAGGGTTGCAGCGAGTTGTTCGGTCTTGTCGCCCAGGATGGCTGCAAGCTGCTCGGTCTTGTGGCCGAGGGTCGCCGCAAGCTGACCGCTCTTGTCGCCGAGAACCAAGGCGAACTCTTCGGTCTTGGCGGCGATCGCTTCGGTGAGCGGTCCGCGCTTGTCGTCCAGCAGGAGCGAGATGCGTTCGGCGTGATCGCGAACGCCGCCGGTGATTTCCTCGACCTTGGTGTTGAGCGACAGGCCGAAGGTTTCGGTACCGGCGGAGATGGTGCGCTCGATCTCGGCGGATGCCGACTTGATCTGGGCGCTGGCATTGTTCGAGGCGAGAAGGAGAGTGCCTTCCGCGTCGCGTGCGCTCGTCTGGATGGTGCGTTCCACCTCGGTCGTGGTGGTGCGCAACTGCGAGCCGACTTCGCCAGACAGAGCCAGCAGCGACTGCTGTGCGTTGCGGGCGCCGGCCTGAATGGCCTCGCTGGTTTCCACAACGAGATTGGTCAGCGAGCGCTCCGAATCCTCGACGCGCGATTTGATGCTCTGCGTGATTTCGTCGGTGCGCGCCAGCAGGGTTTCGCTGGCCTTCTGGCCGCTCGCCTCGACACGGCTGGCGGCGGACTCCACGCGGATGTCGAGCAGGTTCTCGAAGCGCACGACGCGGGCCTCGATGTCGGAGGCAACCGAGCCGGCATGGGCTTCGATGCCCTTCTGCATCTCGCCGAAGCGGGTGGAGAGGGTGTCGGCGAGAGCGGTGCTCTGCGCATCGATGGTCTGGGTGACGACCTCAGCGCGCTTGTCGAACGAATGTTCGAGCGCGGAGAGGCGATGGTCGATGGTGTTGTCGAATGCCTTGATCGTGGTGTCGAGCGACACTTCGAGCGTGGTGACGCGGGAGTCGAGGGCGCTCTGGAAGGCACCGAGCCGTTCGTCGAGGCTGTCGCGAATCTGCGCGCCGTGCGTGGTGACGCGCGTATCGAAGCTGTCGACATAAGTCTTCAGGCTGTCGGAGATGTTTTCGGTGTGCTGGCCCATGCGTTCGACGATCTCGCCGCCATAGGTCTTCACCGTGCGGTCGAATTCGGCGACGTGGCGGGTGATCAGCGCGCCAAGCGTGCCGCTGTCGCGGGCAAATTTCTCGGCGAGTTCGCCGCCCTGTTCGCGCATCAGCGTTTCGAACGAAGCGATGCGGGAGGCAAGGGTTTCGTGCGCGCTTTCGGTCTGGCTTGCGACCTTCGCCACCAGTGTATTGACGGTGACATCGAGTCCTTCGCTGACTGACTCGCCTGTCGTGAGGATGCGGTCGGCAAGGCGGCTGCCTGCTTCGTCCACCTTCGCGGCGAGATCGATTGAGCGCAGCTCCATCTCGTTCAACAGCGAGTCGCCGGAATTCTTGAGCGTGTCGTGAACCTGCTCGGTGCGCAGCGTGATGCCATCGACGATCGCATTGGCGCGCTGATCGAATTCTCCGGTGATACGTTCGACGCGGTCGTTGAGCAGTTCGTGAATGTTGTCGGCGAGTTCGGCGAACTCGTCGTGGATATGGTTGGTCTTGAAGTTGAGGTTTGCAGTGAGCTGTTCGCTCGCCTCCAGGACCGCATTGGCGGTCTGGTTGCTGGCTTCCTCAAGGCGGTCGAGCAGGTCGCCGCCGCGCTCGCCGAGCGCGATGATCATGTTGTCGCCGGCAGCGGCGAACGCACCGGTGATGTGATCGCTACGCTCTTCCAGCATGTGGGTGATGTTGTTTGTCACCTCGTCCACGCGCGAGGCAATGGCATCGCTGATGATGGCAATGTCTTGACGCAGATCGATCTGCACGCCGGAAATGGCATTGCGAACCTGTTCAGCCTGGCCGACGAGCGCGTCGCGCTGGACCGAGATATCGTCGAGCAGGGCGCGGATGCGGACTTCGTTGTCGCTGTAGGCGCGCTCCAGCGCGGAGACTTCGTTGGTGACAAGGGCTTCGAGTTCGCCCGCGCGCGCGATTGCGCGCTCGACGCCGTCGCCCATAGCCGCGACTTCGCGGCGGATGGCCTGACCAACGGTGACCATGGCATCACTAGCGACGTGTTCGGGCTCGGAGAAACGTACGGCCATCTGCGCCATCGACTGGGCGATCATGCTCAGTTCCTGGCTGCGCCAGGAGACGCTCGCGATGAAATAGAACAGTACCAACGGTGTCACGAACACGCAGGCGAGGCCGACGAGGGCCAGCGCGCCACCGTTTGAGCCGACCATGGCTTCGAGCGAAGGCAGGAAGGAGACGATCAGAAAGCCTGCGGCGGCGATCCACAGTGCTGAGAAGATGGCGGCGAACGTGTAGGCGCTGCGGCGGGGGCGGCCGCGCTGAAGCGATTGCAGGACCGCGCCGATGGCTTCGCGGTCGTCATTAGCGGCCTGGCGGCCGAAGCGGGAATCGCCGAAATCGCCTTCGGGCGCACGAAGCGGCTCGTTGGGCAGGGACAACTGGTCGTCGGCCGCTTGCGAGGGATCGGAGATGTTCAAGGCTTCCTGAATCGCCGAGAGCGCGACTTCAGTTGGGTCTTTGACCTTCGGATTCTTCGCCATTTACAGGTACGCCCTTGTTTTTTCACGCACTTAAGGAGGGTGCTGCGGTCTTGTCTGCCGCGCCGTCCCGTCCTTGCCACATCCCGCAGGCCATGACTGCTGCGGATAGTGGCTTGTCCCCCATTTCCGCCAACATCCTATTGGCTGATTAGGTCGAATGAAATGGTTCGCGTTAAGAACATTTTAATCATCGTTAACACGGGCCCGGGCACCCCTACCAAAACCGCTGTTTTAGGGGCTCCCTGAAATTGTGGCGAAATCGTGTTGGGGATAGCGGGGCCGATTTTGAAAGATTGCGTTAACCGAATTCGTGTTCGCTGGCGGTCCAGCCGTCTTGCGGGCAGGGTGCGATGCAGTTTTCAATCGAACAGGTTCCATGGATGCCTTCGCCGCCGCTGGTCCCGATGCCAACGCCGCTGGACTTGTCCTATCTGCGGAGCATGACGCTCGGCGATGTGCATCTCGAGCGCGAAGTGCTGGAGATGTTCAAGACGCAGACCCGCGATCTGCTGGCGCAACTTGCTTCGCATCCTGAAAATTCCGCCGAGCTTGCGCATACGCTGAAAGGCTCTGCGCGCGCGGTTGGCGCGTTCGAGGTCGGCGAGGCTGCTTACGCGCTGGAAATCGGACTGCACGAGCGCAGCGGCTTCGGCGCCGCGTTCCGGCAGTTGCAAGGATGTGCGCGCGAAGCTTTCGAGGCGATCGATACGCATCTCGCGCGCGGCAATTAATCCAGATAATACGCGGCTTGACGCTGGTATGACGCTGTTGGAGCGGCTATAGACTGCTGCAAACTCCTCGCCGTATTCAAGAGATCCATGGTCAAAATCAACTTCATCGATCACGCCGGCACCACCCGTACCGTTGACGTCGATGCCGGCGCGACGGCGATGGAAGCCGCCATCCGCAACGCCATTCCCGGCATCGATGCCGAATGCGGAGGCGCGTGTGCCTGCGCCACCTGCCACGTCTATGTCGACGAAGCCTGGCAGGAAAAGGTCGGACCACCTTCGCCGATGGAAGAGGATATGCTCGATTTCGGCTACGACGTGCGCCCCAATTCGCGCCTCTCCTGCCAGATCAAGATGACCGAGGAACTGGACGGTCTTGTGCTGCGGACGCCCGAGCGGCAGGCCTGATCAGCCGCCGGTTCATTTAGAATTCTTCTATTTTTGCAATCTGTTAGCGACAGGGGCGGGGCTGGTATTTTAGCTCTTTCCCCAGCGGCGATCCTTGGCTAGACAGACGCCGACTGCGGCCGCCTTTTCGGCCCTGCCGCGCCCAATGCATTTTGACAGTGACGAAAAAACCATCATGAGCGAAGCGATCAAGACCGATGTGTTGATCATCGGCGCAGGCCCCTGCGGACTGTTTGCGGTTTTCGAACTCGGTCTTCTCGACATGAAGACTCATGTCGTCGACATCCTCGACAAGATCGGAGGCCAGTGCGCCGAGCTCTATCCGGAAAAGCCGATCTACGACATTCCCGGCATTCCGATGGTGACGGGTCAGGGCCTCACTGAAGCGCTGATGGAGCAGATCAAGCCGTTCAATCCGACCTTCCATCTCGGCGAGATGATCCTGAGCGTCGAGAAGATCGGCGACCCGCTGTTTCGCGTCACCACCGACGCAGACAGGGTGTTCGAAGCCAAGGTTGTTGTGATCGCCGCGGGCGGCGGCTCGTTCCAGCCGAAGCGGCCGCCGGTGCCGGGCATCGAAGCCTATGAAGGCACCTCGGTGTTCTACGCCGTGCGCAAGATGGAGCAGTTCCGGGACAAGGAGCTTCTGATCGTCGGCGGCGGCGATTCCGCGCTCGACTGGACGCTCAACCTTCATCCGCTTGCCAAGCGTGTCACGCTCCTGCATCGCCGCGATGATTTCCGTGCAGCGCCGCATAGTGTCGAGCAGATGCGCAAGCTGGTGGCGGAAGGAAAAATGGATCTGAAGATCGGTCAGGTCACGGCGCTCGAAGGCGAGCACGGTGTGCTGAAGGGTGTTCAGATCAAGGGCGCCGATAATTCCATGTCGACGATCTCCTGCGATACGATCCTGCCCTTCTTCGGTCTCACCATGAAGCTCGGCCCGGTCGCGGAGTGGGGTGTGAAGCTCGAGAACAATCTCGTGCCGGTCGACACCGAAGCGTTCGAAACCAACGTGCCTGGCATCTTCGCCATCGGCGACATCAACACCTACCCGGGCAAGCTGAAGCTCATCCTTTCCGGTTTCCACGAGGGCGCGCTGATGGCGCAGAAGGCAAGCCGCTACGTGTTCCCGGACAAGCGTGTCGTGTTCCAGTACACCACATCGTCATCGAGCCTGCAGAAGAAGCTCGGCGTCAACTGACGCACAAAGTCGCGCGGCCGCGTTGCCGCGCGACTTCATCCAGTCACATCTACTGTTTCAACTGAACCGGATCGATCGGTTCGCGCGTGACGTCGGCTTCCACCGGCGGCAGGCCGAGGATCGCGGCTGCGGCTGGCCACGCAGCGTCCGCCATTGCGGCATGGCCTTCGGCGGTCGGGTGGATCGCACCACCATAAACTGCTGACAGCACGCCCCATGTGGCGTCGTGAATGTCCGTCGGCTGGCTCGATGTCCGCGTGGCGAGCGGATAGGTCATCGCGGTGAAGTAACTGTCGTCCGCATCCCTGATCCAGCGCGCGCGCGGCAGATAGGCGCGGAAGCGGCTTGCTCCCTGACCGCAAGTCAGCGGATTGGAGGCTCCCGCGACGATGTCGGTGGTGAAGCTCTTGCCGTCGGCGCGGAAGCATTGCTGGTCGAATGCGGGATCGGTGGCGGCGCGGGCGCAGAAACCGTGGTTCTGGAACGCCACCTGATGCTGATCGACGAACGTCATCGCGTCGCGTGGGCTGCTGCAGATCGTGCCGCCGGCGCACAGCACGATATTCTTGAGCTGCGGCAGGAATTCGCTGTCGACGAATTGCGATGTCTTGGCGAGCCGTTCGGGCGCGGCATTGAATGCAGGGTGGATATCGAAGCCCGCGAGGCCGCCGGGGCAGGGCGCGCCGTTGAACAGCGTCGGATTGGCGTAGGATGTGAACACCACGCGCGACAGGTCGCCGCCGAGAAGCGGTTTCAGCGCGGCGCGCAGCCGCTGGAAATTCTGCGGTAGCGTGCGTGTCAGCGTGCTGCGTGAATCCTCGACGCTGCCGATCATGCCGCTGCGCTGGAACAGGGTGCGCTCGGTTGTACTGTCGACGATTACGTCGGCAACGAGGCCGGAGAAGTTAATGTCGTTGGCGCCAATCGACAGAAGGATCAGATCGAGCTGCCGCTCGGGCTGGCGGCGCTGCGCGGCGGCAAGCGCTTCTTTCAACTCGGCGACCTGCGAACCGACGGTACCCGCGCAATTCATCGAGGTCTTGGTGATGAGGCATTCGCGCGCGCGGAGCGAGCCGAGCAACCCCTCGTCGACCGTCGCGCCGGAACAGGCGAGTGGCAGGTAGGTCACCGCGATGTGGGTATATTGTATGGCGAGCGCGAGCGCGGCGCGGGTCTGGTAGCTGTAGAGCGAGCGGTGGCAGGCGGCGTTGAACCATTGCGCGCCGAATTTCTGCCACGCGAAGAGTTCATTCGAACCTGCTGCGCTCTCGCAGGCGCGTGCGCCTTTGTAACCTTTGCGGCTTGGCCGATAATATTGCCCGGTCGAACCTTCGAGATAGGAGCGGAAGCAGAACCCGTCGTCGGCGAGCGCCACCGGCCGGTCCGGATTGCCTTCGCCCGAGGCGATGGAATCACCGAGTCCCGCGATCAGGATATCGCGCACCGTGATCTGCGTAGAATCGTGCAGCGGCGTATCGCTGCCGCCGCTCGAGACATCGACGCTTGCGATTGTGGTCTTGCCATTGCGGACGCGGAAATTGATCGGCTCGGAGCAGTCGAGCGTGGTCTGGATCGGTGGGCCTTCATTGTCGTTGAACGACCATGCGCAGACCGAGCCGACCGGTACGGCGCCGGTCAAGCGGACCGTCACCGCATGATCTACTGGCGCGAGATAATCTTCTTTCACGCCATCGCGCGTGCACGGATTGCTGACATGCCCCGCCGGATCGATGCACAGCCTGCCGACCGTATTACGCGCCCAGCCGCGTCCGTCGCTCTGGATTTCCAGCGCATCCTCAGCGGCGAGCACGGTACGACCGGAGGCCATGGCCTCGACCTGAAGCTGGAAGTCGCGTTCCTCGCGAAACAGCCGGAAGCGGTTGCGCACTTCCCACGAAATTTGGATGCCGCCTGCCGATGGGGGCTGTGCAGTGTCCTGCGCGCGCGCGCCGTCAGCCCACGACAGGAGGGCGAAAGCGAGGGCGAGAAGGGCGGTGGTCTTGCGGATCATGGCCTCGTTTCACAGCGCATTGTCGGGAGCGTCCGGCTGCAAGGAGTACAATGCCTGTCAGCCGTTTCGGTTCTGCGAGGACGGCGGCGCGGCCGCCCGTGCCGGGCTCATGCAGGCCTTGCGCTTATGCTGCCAGGGCAGGATGACGCTGAGCCACAATTCGCGCATTCCCATGATCGAGATGGCGATCGCGAACGGGATGAAGAAATAAAGCATGCGGAAAATAAGCAGCGAGGCCAGCAGTTGTTCGTGGCCGAACTGGTTCAGCCCGACGAGCATGGCGGCATCGAACACGCCGAGGCTGCCCGGGGCATGGCTCGCGAAGCCGAGCAGGGTCGAGAGGATGAAAACGACAGCCATCGACATAAAGTCGATCGGCGGATCGTTCGGCAGCAGCAGGTACATGGCAAGCGCGCAGAAACCGAGATCGATGACACCGATCAGGATTTGTACCAGTGTCAGGGGCGCGGAGGGCAGCACCACCTTCCAGCCGTCCCTGCCGAGTTCGCGGCGATTGCGGCCGACCGCGATCCAGCACAGGTAGGCGACGATACCCGCGATCAGGCCGAGGCCGATCAACTGATTGATGATTTGCGGCAGCAATACGATAGATTCCGCGGCGGCGGGGTGCCAGATCAGCCCGATGCCGAGCACGAAGGCGTTGCCGAGCCAGAAGGTCAGGCCGGAGATGAAGCATATCTTGGCGACATCGATGGCGGATAGATTCCAGTCCGAATAGATGCGGAAACGGATCGCGCCACCGGTAAAGACCGTGGCGCCGATATTGTGGCCGATTGTGTAGCTCGTGAAACTCGACAGCGCCGCGATGCGATAGGGCACATGGAATTTGCCGAGGGTGCGGAGCGCGAACAGATCGTAGAACGTCAGCGTGCAGAACGCGCAGACGACGCACAGCGCCGCGAGCGCGATGTTGCCGAGCGACTTGTCTTCAAGCGCCGCCAGCACAGCCGAGGTGTCGATACCCTTCAGCGTCTTGACGAGATGGAGCACCGCGATGGTGACAATGGTCAGGCTGGCGAGAATGCCGAGCCGTTTCCACCCGATCCATCTGTCGAACACGCTCCGCGACGCGCTAAGCAAACCCTGCATTCATCCTCCGGCGACCGTCATGAGCCGATTGAGGGATACGAACGCAAACGGCCTAGCCGGATACTCATATGGCAAATCGCGAGCCGGAAAAACAGGCCAATTTGGCTTTGCATGGCAAGCCTTAACGGACAACATGACGCAAGAGGGCGACGGGCGGGTTCATTACTCTCTACGTCATATCGATGACAAAAGCGGCTCAATTGCGCCCAAACGGCGATTTGGCGTGTCCGCATAAAAAAGCTGGTTTTTGAGAAACCTGCGCTGCCGGCCCTCGTTGAGCGGACATTCCACAATCCGGACGGCGGCGTCCAGCCGCCGTCTCGCATGCCAACCCAAGGGAGCCGCCGATGGGCCTGTTCAGCAAGGATATCAAGACGCTCAACGATCTGTTCGTGCATCAGCTCGAAGACATTTATTACGCCGAGAAACAGCTTGTGAAAGCCATTCCGAAGCTGGCCGACAAGGCGACCAACCCGCAGCTCAAGCAGGGCTTCCTGTCGCACCTGGAAGAAACCAAGGGGCACGTGACGCGGCTGGAACAGGTGTTCAAGATGCATGGCGTCGAGGCCAAGGCGGTGAACTGTCCGGCGATCGACGGCATCATCGAGGAGGCCGACGAGGTGTCCGGCGAGGTGGCCGACAAGGAGGCGCTCGATGCCGCGCTCATCAACGCGGCACAGGCGGCCGAACATTACGAGATGACCCGTTACGGCACGCTGGTCGCATGGGCGAAGCAGCTTGGCCGGAACGATTGCGCCGCTGTGCTACAGAAGACACTGGATGAGGAGCACGCAGTGGACAGGAAGCTCACCGCGCTCGCCGAGTCCAAGATCAATCTGAAGGCGGCAAGCTAGAATCGGGAAGAAGCGCCGCGCAGATATCTGTGTAGCGCTTTTTAATGTCGCGCCAGAGCGAAATGCGCGCCCGCGAATGCCATCGCGGCGCCGAGTATTAGTGCGACGATTCCGTTATAGAAACCGTGCAGCGTCGGCACCGCGCTCGGACCCGAGGCGGCTTGGCCCGCCGCGATCAGAAGCAGCAGCCCGCCCGCGATCAGCGCATGCTGCAGCCGGCGTGGCAGATGGCCCGACACAGCGCTGTAGAGCAGCGATGCGGTGATGTATCCGCCGACAAAGGCAACCGCCGCGATCAGCCACCATGCGATGGCGGCGGTTGCGGGGATGATGCTGTTGTTGGACGTGCCCCACAAATCCCCGAGATCGAGGCCGAAGCGCTGGCCGAGAATGTGCACGCCGAGCGCAAGCAGCATGCCGAACATCGCTGCGCCGGTCAGGATCAGGCGGGGGGAGAAGTAGGGCGTGCCGGGCATCATGCGCGAAATTCCGTTTGACCGGTTGTAGGATGGTGCGGGCATGCGGGCAAGAACGGCCGCTTAACGCGCGTTGCTGTCGGCCTTCAGTTGTTTGGGTGTCATGAATTCACGAAGCGTGTTGGCCTGCAGGGCGAGCTTCGACCATGTGGGAATCGGGCAATCGAACATCACCGTGCCGCAGGTCGGCAGGTTTTGCGCAAGCGTATCGCGCTCGGACGCGGGAGCCTCGCCGATGAGATTCCATGCCAGTTCGTGCAGACCGGGATTGTGGCCAAGCACGAGTAGCGAGGTGATCGAATCCGGGGCGCGGCGGATTGCCTTAAAGATCTGCAGTGGGTTTGCGAGATAGAGCGCATCCTGGAATTCGACCCGGCAGCGGGGAAGATGCGGCGCGAGGAGGTCCCATGTCTCGCGCGCGCGAACGGCGGAGGAGACGAGCGCGAGTTCCGGCACCTGCCGCGCGGCGAGCCACGCGCCGATCAGCGCGCTGTCCAGCTGGCCGCGTTCGTCGAGGCGGCGATCGTAATCCTCCCCGCTCTCGGAATCGCGTTCGGTCTTGGCGTGGCGCAGCAGGATCAAATGGCGCATCGGTCTCCCTATGGCTCAAAGGCAGCGAAATGGCACTTAGGCCCTGTACGCCATCGTGACAAGCATGGCGTCCGTCGCTAAAGAAATCCAATGACAATTCCGCCCTCCGAGACGTCTGTCCACGCCCTTTGGGGCGATTTGCCTGCGGCAGAGCCGCGCGCGGCGTTGACGCTCGATCTCGACGTCGACGTCTGCGTTGTCGGCGGTGGGCTGGCAGGACTGACGGCAGCCCGGGAGGCTGCGCGGCGCGGCATGAGCGTCGCGGTGCTGGAGGGACAGCATGTCGGCTGGGCTGCGTCCGGTCACAATCTCGGTTCGGTGCTGCCGGGGTACGGCGTGCCGGTCAATGATCTGATCGCGCGGATCGGGATCGCGCATGCGCGCGAATTGTGGATGCTGGCGGAAGCAGGCAGCGATTACATCCGCGAGACAATCGTCACCTCCATGCCCGAGATCGCGATGGCGCCCGGCGCGCTCGAAGTTTCCACCACCGATTCCGGGGAGCGGCTGATCGGCTGGCTGCAGACCATCGGCGACAAATTCGGCACCGAAGTCGAAGGCTGGCAGATCGAGCGCGTGCGCGAGGCGCTGCGGACACGCCGCTACTTCCATGCGCTGCATTTTCCGAAAGCATTCCAGATTGACGGCGCGCGTTACCTGCGCGCTCTGGCGGCGCTCGCGGAAGGCGAGGGTGTGCGCATCTTCGAGAACACGCCGGTGGTCAGCATCGATTCCGCCGGCATCCGCAAGCGCATCATCACGCCCTCGGCGAAGCTGCGTGCCGCGCACATCGTGCTGGCGGGCAATATCCATATCGGCACCCCCGCGCTGCGGCTTGCGTCCACATTGATGCCTGTGTGGCGCTACGCTGCGGTGACGGAGCCGCTCGGCGATCTGTTGGGCGAAGTTATCTCCTATCGCGGCTCGGTGCTCGACGATGACAGCATCGATCATTTTCGTATCGTCGACGGCGACCGCCTGTTGTGGTCGAGCCCGGAGACGACGTGGCGCGGCAAGCCGGAACGGTTTGGCCGCCTGATCCGCCGCCGCATCGCGACGGTTTTCCCGCAACTTGCGCAGGCGAGGATCGCGCGCGTGTTTTCGAGCGCTTTCGGCCAGACCGTGCACGGCATGCCGCAGATCGGGGAGTTGCGGCCGGGTCTGTGGGTCGCGAGCGGCTTTGGCCGTCAGGGGCTGAACACCAGCGCCATGGCGGGCCGCCTGATTGCGGGCGGCATTGCGGACGGCGACGACCGGTGGCGGCTGTTCTCGCCGTTCGAACTGGTCTGGGCTGGAGGCAAGGTAGGTCGCGTTGTCGGTCAGTTTGCCGATGGGGTGTCACGTGGACGATCCGCGGCGGTCGGCACGTTGGCCCGCTGGCGGGAGCGTGCCGTGGCGCGCGAGAGGGTGCGTGAGGAGCGCCGCAGCGCGCGAATTGCGGCAGTGCAGGCGCGCACCGAGCGGGTGGCGCAGGATTTCGGATCGGACCGGCGTTAGCCCGGGCGGAAAATCTGCCGGTGCAACGTAACGTGGGCGGCGCGGTTTCGTATCTTGGGTAATCGGCATCCATGCGGAGGTATCGCCATGATCGACCGGCGTCTTCTTTTGTCCACGGCAGCAGGGCTTGCGGCGATGCGCTGGCTTCCATTTTCAAGCAAGGCCCACGCGGCTGAAAAGACATTCGAGGTTCAAAAGACCCCGGAGGAATGGAAGCGGCAGTTGACGCCCGCGCAGTACCACATCCTGCGTGAGGAGGGCACGGAACCGGCCTTTTCGAGTCCGCTCAACAACGAACATCGCAAGGGCACATTCGCCTGCGCGGGCTGCGATCAGGCGCTGTTCGCTTCTGAGACCAAATTCGACAGCGGTACCGGCTGGCCAAGCTTCTACGATCATCTGCCGAACGCCGTCGGCACCACCACCGACCGCAGCTACTTCATGGTGCGTACCGCGGTGCATTGCAGCCGCTGCGGCGGGCATCTCGGCCACGTCTTCAATGACGGCCCCAAGCCGACCGGCCTGCGCTATTGCATGGACGGTCTCGCGCTGAACTTCAAACCGGCGGCACCTTCGGCGTCCTGAGGTCGTGCTCCGGCAATTCTTGCCGGGATAGGCAAGAGCGCCCCGGTATTCCGGCCGGGGTATTTTTATAACTCATTGCCAAACCTCGTCTTCTTCTTTGGCACGAGGCTTGCGACTCCTTCTTCGAATGCGGCCTTTTCGGCATCCCGGTGGCCGCCCGGATCGAAGCTGGAGACGATAGTAATGGGTATTTTCGGCGCTCTCACCACCTCCGTCGCAGGCTTGCGCACCCAGTCCTATGCCCTGGAGAACATCTCCGGCAACATTGCGAACTCGCAGACCACCGCTTTCAAGCGCATCGATACGAGCTTCCTCGACCTCATCCCCGATACCGGATCGAACGCGCAGCTTTCGGGCAGCGTGAGCGCGAGCTCGCGCGAAACCAACACGGTGCAGGGCGACGTACAGGCCGCGTCGGTCGCGACCTACATGGCGATCAACGGTGATGGCTTCTTTGCTGTGCAGAAGCCCGGCAGCTTCACCGACAACAACCCGGTTTTCGACGGCGTCGATCGCTTTACCCGCCGCGGCGACTTTACGCTCGACAAGAACGGCTACCTCGTCAACGGCGCGGGCTACTACCTCGAGGGCATTCCGATCGACCCGACCACCGGCAACCTCACCGGCAGCGTGCCGCAGGTGCTGAAGTTCGGCAACGACTTCCTGCCCGCGCAGCCGACCACGACCGTGACCTATCGCGCCAACCTCGCGAGCTATCCGCTGACGACCAAGCACGACACGTCGGTGCCGGGCTCCGAACTGTTGAATGTCGGCGACTTCACTTCGAACCCGCTGATCGTTGGCACGCCGGCGCAGCCTTATGTGAACGGTTCGAAGAGCGGCTCAGCTCAGAACAGCAAGGTGACCACACCCGCGCCTGCGCAGATTACGTCAGCCACAACGCTTTCGGGCGCGGCTGATACCGACTCGATCGGCGTCGATTTCGCGGTCGGCAACACCATCACCATCAATGGCACCCAGACTATCACGTTCGTCGCAGCCGGCACCGACACGACCGGCAATCCGAACCAGATTGCAATCGATGACACGATCGGTAGCCTGCTCTCCAAGATCGACACGCTGAACGGCAATACCAACCCAGCCACCGCGTCGTCGGTGAGCAACGGTATCGTTACTCTGAACACGGGCCTTGCCAACAATCTGTCGATTACCAGCAGCAATGGCGCGGCCTTTGCCACGTTGGGCTTCCCGACGTCGACGGTGACAGCCACTCGCAGCGGCGGCGGCACCGCGGGCACCGGTACGGTGATCGGCTCGGACTCGCAGAACTTCATTGACGAGTCGGTGTCAGGCGGCGCGACCACCGCCTACGACGTCTCCGGCTCACCGGTCAGCCTGCAGTTGCGCTGGGCGAAGACCGACAGTGCAAGCCTCGGCGCTGGCCACACCGACGTCTGGAACCTGTTCTATCAGACCGATCCGAATGCAACGGGCAGCGATGTTGCCTGGAAGAACGTCGGCGTGAATTTCACCTTCGGACCGAACGGCCAGATGAATCCGGCGGTGCCTTCGGTGACGCTGACCAACGCCACCATCGGCGGCATCGTGCTCGGCGACGTAACGATGAATTTTGGCGCGACCGGCCTCACGCAGTTCGCGGACGCTAATGGCAATGTGCAGGTCAACCAGATCCAGAACGACGGTTTCCCCGCCGGTCAGTTGCAGACGGTGTCGATCTCCAACAATGGCCGCGTCGTCGGCAACTATTCCAACGGCCGCAACATCGACCTCGCGGCGATCACGCTTGCGACCTTCAACGGCCCGAACTTCCTCAAGCGCGTCGATGGCGGCGCGTTCGAGGTGACCGATGAGTCCGGCCAGGCGCTGTACGGCAAGGGCGGCACCATCGTCGGCTCCTCGCTGGAAGGCTCCAACACCGACATCGCCGACGAGTTTACCAAGCTGATCGTTACGCAGCAGGCTTATTCCGCGAACACCAAGGTCATCACCACGTCGAACCAGATGGTTCAGGATCTCCTGAACGTTCTGCGCTAGCGCAATCCGCGCGTTCGTAGCTGAGATGGGCAGTTAGTTATGGGTCTGACACAAGCTCTTGCTACCGCGATGTCCGGTCTGCGTGCAAACCAGGCCGCGCTCACGCTCGTTTCTTCGAACGTCGCCAACGTTGAGACGCCGGGTTACGTTCGCAAAAGCGTCAATCAGGTTCAGACGACGACGGGCACGGGCAGTGCCGGTGTCACCGTCACCGGCGTCAACCGCGAACTGGATGTTTATGTCCAGAAGCAGGTTCTGACCGAGACCTCGGGTGCCTCTTACGCGAGCACGCTCGCGAACGCCTTGCAGCGGTTGCAGGGCATCTATGGTGACCCGAGTTCGGACACGACGCTGGAGGCGGCGTTCAACCAGTTGACGGCGGCGCTGCAGGCGCTGTCCACCACGTCGGATTCGCCGGCCGCGCGCACGACGGCGGTGAACGCGGCGCAGTCGCTCGCGCAGATGCTGAACTCGGCCTCTGCGGGCATCCAGTCGCTGCGTGCAGACGCCGAGTCTTCGATCAAGAGCTCGGTCGATGCTGCGAACAACGCGATGAAACAGATCGCGACCATCAACAACCAGTTACTGGGCACGACCGGCGATGATGCGGCTGCGGCCTCGCTGCTCGACCAGCGCGATCAGTACGTCGCGCAATTGTCGCAGTTGATGGATATCCGCGTCATCACCAACGATCGCAATCAGGTCACGGTGTTTACCAATTCCGGCGTGCAACTCGTCGGCAGCGAAGCTGCGACGATTTCCTTCGATGCGCAAGGCACGGTAACGCCGAATACGACCTGGAACTCCGACCCATCGAAAAGCACACTCGGTACGCTGACGCTGACGTTCCCTCATGGCGGCGATATTGATCTGATTGCGACCAACTCGATTCGCTCCGGTTCGCTCGCGGCCAATCTTCAATTGCGCGACCAGACGCTGGTGCAGGCGCAGGCGCAGATCGACCAGCTGGCCGCTTCGATGGCGAGTGCGCTGTCGGACAAGGTCACGTCCGGTACCAAGGCCGATGGTCCGCCGGCCAACTTCTCGCTCGATCTGACCGGACTGCAGAATGGCAATAACGTCCAGTTCACCTATACGGATTCGGCGAACAAGACCCACACCGTCACACTGGTGCAGGTCAACGACCCGTCAGTGCTGCCGCTGAAGAACAGCGCCACCAATGATCCCAACGACGAGGTTTTCGGCGTCGATTTTTCCCAAGGCGTGGGTGCCGTCATCTCGCAACTGAACGGCATGTTCGGCGGTGCCGGATTGCAGTTCTCGAATCCCACCGGTGAGACGCTGCAGATCAGCGGCGACGCAGGTGGAAATGCGGTGGTCAATTCGGCGACGTCGACGATCACTATGACGAATCTGACGAGCGGCAATCCGGAGTTGCCTTTATTCGTCGACAACGGCGTACCTTACACCGGCGCGATCACCGCGACTGGCTCGCAGCAGATGGGTCTCGCGGGGCGGATCAGCGTCAACAACCTTCTGCTCGCCGATCCGTCACGGATGATTATCTACGGCGCGGGGACGCAGTCGGGCGACACCACGCGCTCGGATTTCATTCTCTCCAAATTGACCCAGAGCTCGTACTACGTGTCGCCGCAGACCGGGATCGGTTCGAGCTCGACGCCGTTCAAAGGCACGATGCTGAGCTTCCTGCAGCAGTTCACCACGATGCAGGGACAGGCGGCTGCTTCCGCGCAGCAACTCGCCGACGGCCAGAACGTCGTGCTCTCGACGCTGCAGAACAAGCTGAACTCGTCGTCCGGCGTGAATATCGACGAAGAGATGGCGCATCTGCTGGCGCTACAGAATGCCTATTCGGCGAATGCCCGCGTCATGTCCACGGTGAAGGACATGTTCGACTCGCTGCTGCAATCGATGTGAGGCTGCAATGACCATTGAAGGCGTAAGCGGACGGACCTCCTACCTCGGCACCTCGCTGATCAACATCAAGACCCAGCTCGATACGCTGACCCAGCAACTGGCGAGCGGCAAGAAGTCGACGACCTATGCCGGCCTCGGTTTGGACAGCGCGTTCGCGACCGGTCTGCGGTCGCAGTTGTCGATGCTGTCCGGTTACCAGAGCACGCAGACCAACGTCACGACCCGCATCAATGTCGCCAACCTGTCGCTGCAGAGCCTTGTCGACATGCGCACGCAGGTGCAGTCGGCGGCCACCGGGGCATCGCAGGTTCTCAACGCCAGCGGCCAGACGTCGGGCCAGCAGATCGGCTATGCAGCGTTCACGCAGGCGATCGCAGTTCTCAATACGCAATCGGGCGACCGCTATCTTTTCTCCGGGCGCGCGACCGACACGCCTGCCACGGCGTCTGCCGATGACATTCTCAACGGCGCCAACGGCAAGGATGGCCTGAAGGCGGTGATCGCCGATCGCCTGATCGCCGATCAGGGCACGGGCAGCATGGGTCGCCTCACGACCGACGCGACCACCACGCCCGGCGTGGTGACCGTGGGCGAAGATGCCGCCGGCTCGCCGTTCGGCTTGAAGCTTAGCCGCGTTTCCACCTCGATCGGTGGCGCAGTGGTGTCGCAGCCGTCAGCGCCCGATCCGGCAACGCCCTCGTCCGAGACGATCGATCTCAACACCGCGACGCCGAAGGAAGGCGACACCGTCACGTTCACCTTCACTCTACCGGACCAGACCACGGAGACGGTGCAACTCACAGCGACGACCGCATCGCCGGCGCCGAGCGGCAGCTTCACCATCGACGCCGATCCGACGGTGACAGCGGAGAACATGAAGACCGCGCTCGACTCCTCAATCCAGACGCTGGTGAAGGGGCCGATGGTGGCCGCGTCGGCGATGGCGGCAGGCCAGAACTTTTTCGACAATCCGCCGCAGCGTGTTGGTGGCGGCTCTCCGGTGTCGCCAACGGCCACCACGCTGGTCGATGGTTCGGCCACGACCGTGCAATGGTACACCGGCGAGCAACTCGCCAACCCCGATGCCGATGCACGCGGCACCGCGGTCGCGCAGGTGGACGGCTCGGTTTCAGTGAGCTACGGGGCGGCTGCGAACGAAAGCGCATTCCGTAACCTGCTGCAGAACATGGCGGTGTATGCGGCGGTAACGACGACGGTCGATCCGAATGATCCGAATGGCCAGACCCTTGCCAATGCGCAGATCTCGGCACTGAACCAGCGCGTCAATTCCAATCTCGCGGTCCAGCCCGGTGCGACCTCGGTCGAGGATATCGAGGCGCAGTTCGCCGGCGCTCAGGCGGCCACGAAATCGGCGACCACGCGGCAGACGCAGACGACATCTATGGCCCAGACGATGCTCGACCAGATCCAGGGCATCAACGACGACGAAGTCGCCGCCAAGATCCTGGCGCTGCAGACCAGCCTGCAGGCATCCTACCAGACCACGGCGTCGCTCTATCAGTTGAACCTGCTGAAATTCCTCTGAAGCAGATCGAACGAAAAAAGGGCTTCCTTCTGGAAGCCCTTTTTTTCATGACCGTGTGGAGGTTGTCAGGCGACGCCTTGAAGTGACGAAGCCGAAGCGTTGCGGCGGGCCTGGTCGAGAAGCTCTGCCTCGTGAGCGATCAGCTTCCGCGATTCCTTGAGCGCCTTGTAATAATCGCCGCTTAAGATGTGGTTATTGATCTCCTGGATCGCCGGTATCGAACTCGGCATCGCGGCCAGAAGGTCGCGCACCAGATCAAAATAGACCGCGTGATGTTTCTGCGGATCCTGGGTGATGTACATCAACTGTACCGCCAGATAGAGCAGCTTAGCCGGCGTATCGGCGGTGGCGGGCGTAAGAATGTCCTTCTCGCGCAGGATCGGGATGCGATCGCCCTCGATCAGGATTTTGGCGCGCTGCTCGGTATTGGTGATCACGCACGAGCCGATGATGATTTTCTCGTGCGGCTTGAGCTCGACTTTCAAGGCCATCTGTTGCCCCCGGATTTGATGTGGTTGTTATTCCCGGATTTGACGACGCCTCGTCGTCCGCAGGGCGATCCTTTCCGATCATAGTTAAGGGACGGTAAATAAAGCGGGTCGCCGCTGTTGTGCCGCATTCGGAAAATGTCGAGCGTTTTCAATGAAATCGCTCAAGCTGCGGCATTTGGAATTCCGGACAAAGTGCGGAAAACCGGCACAAACCGATTCATACCTTCTTAGAGCGTTCGTCCCAATGTCCCGAGCATCGTCACCAGTAAAGGTGGCGTCACGCTCACACACGACGTGCTCTTACCAGAAAGGTTAGTACAATGTCAGATATCGTTCTCTCGGCGTCGGTGCGCCAGAACCTCCTGTCGCTGCAGTCGACCGCCGACCTTCTCTCCACCACCCAGACCCGCCTTGCCACCGGCAAGAAAGTCAACTCGGCCCTCGACAATCCGACGAACTTCTTCACCGCTGCTGGCCTCGACTCGCGCGCCAGCGACATCAACAACCTGCTGGACTCGATCGGCAATGGCGTGCAGGTGCTGCAGGCTGCCAACACCGGCATCACCTCGCTGCAGAAGCTGGTCGACAGCGCGAAGTCGATCGCCAACCAGGCTCTGCAGGTTCCGACCGGCTATTCCACCAAGTCGGAAGCCAGCGCCACCATCACCGGCGCAACCGCGGCAAACCTGCTGGGCACCACGACCACGACCTATGCTGCCGGCTCCTACACGGGCTCGGTGGTGAAAAACGACAATACCGGTACTGCAGCTAACATCACCGGCTCTACCATTCTCGGTGGTACTGCGGGCGCCGGTTCGGACAACCTCGGTTCGGCGGCTGCGCTGGACGGCAAGACGCTGACCATCAACGGCAAGACGCTCACCTTCTCCTCGTCGGCCTCGACGGACGCTGATCTCTCCAGCGGCGGCACGATCAGCACGACCGGTACGGTTCAGAACGTCCTCGACGCGATCAACTCGATCGCTGGCGCGGGCACGGCGTCGATCACCGGCGGTCAGATCTCCATCAGCTCCGGTACGACTGCTCAGGGCGTCACACTCGGTGGCTCGGCTCTGTCGGCCTTCGGCCTTAACAGCGGTACGGCTGCCGGTCTTGGTAGCGCTGCGGACGGTGCGACGACCATCAACTCTGCTGGTACCGCGATCGTCGGCGTCGGCACCACCACGGGCGGTCTGTCGGGTCTCGAACTGGACATCGCTGCGACCGATGGCGGCCAGGCCCTCAAGATCACCTTCGGCAGCGGCACGAACTCTTTCAACGCCAGCACCGGCGTTGCGACCAACGTGTCTACGCTCGACCAGCTCAACACCGCGCTGGCCGCCAACAACCTGCAGGCGTCGATCGACTCGAGCGGCAAGCTCTCCATCACGACCACCAATGACCATGCATCGGCGACCATCGCTGCACTCAGCGGTACGGCCACTGGTGCGGGGTTGTTCACCGCAGGCGTCGGTTCTGCCCCGGTGAAGGATGCCAACTCGCAGAACACCCGCGCGAGCTTGATCGCCCAGTACAACACCGTGATCGACCAGATTCGCACCACCGCGCAGGATGCGTCCTTCAACGGCATCAACCTGCTGAACGGCGATCAGCTCAAGATGGTGTTCAACGAAACCGGCAAGTCGACGATCAACATCACCGGCGTCACCTTCGACCCGGCTGGTCTCGGTCTCGGCACGCTGGCCGCCGGCACGGACTTCGTCGACAACTCCTCGACCAACAGCGTGCTGACGGCGCTCAACAACGCCAGCACCACGCTGCGTTCGCAGGCGTCGGCCTTCGGTTCGAACCTCTCGGTCGTGCAGATCCGTCAGGACTTCAACAAGAACCTGATCAACGTGCTGCAGACCGGCTCGGCTAACCTGACTCTCGCCGACACCAACGAGGAAGCGGCGAACAGCCAGGCGCTGTCGACCCGCCAGTCGATCGCGGTGTCCGCGCTGGCGCTGGCCAACCAGTCGCAGCAGAGCGTTCTTCAGCTCCTGCGCTGATACCAGCGACCTTTCACGAGACGAAACGGCGGGGGAAACCCCGCCGTTTTTTTGTTGTTTTGCAGAATCTCGCCGGGCAGGCGGCGGGTATGCCTTTCTCCCGGCCGCAGCCGTCGATGGTCATACTTTATAAAGCAAACAATTTAAGTGCTCTTTAACCATAATTTAAACGGTGCCTCCTAAGAATCCAGGGAAAGACGACCGCTTCGTCGGCAGACGTCGTTGTCCAACCGGTTTGCTTATCCCAAGGAAGGTGCTCACATGTCCGATATCGTTCTTACGGCGTCAGTTCGCCAGAACCTGCTGTCGCTGCAGTCGACTGCGGATCTGTTGGCCACAACCCAAAACCGTCTTGCGACCGGCAAGAAGGTCAACTCGGCCCTCGACAATCCGACGAATTTCTTCACCGCGGCCTCCCTCGACGCGCGTGCCTCCGACATCAACAACCTGCTCGATGGCATCGGCAACGGTGTGCAGGTGCTTCAGGCCGCCAATACCGGCATCACCTCGCTGCAGAAGCTGATCGACAGCGCCAAGTCGATCGCCAACCAGGCGCTGCAGACCCAGGCCGGTTACACCAAGTCTTATGTGAAGACAGGTGCTAACCTCGGCGCAAACGGCTCCAACATTCTCGGGACCTCGACGCCTGCGACGCCTGGTACGGTTACAGCCGGTGCATTTACACCGGTCAACGTGTCGACCGTGGGCACTCCTGCGACGACCGCATCGATCGACGCCGGAACCTTAGGCACGGTGGACCTGTCAGGTGCGGGCACGATCAGCTTCACGGTCAATATTGACGGCACCAACCACAACATCACGCTGGACAACACCATCACTGCTGTCGATAAGACCCAGGTCACCGGCAACGAACTCGCTGCGGCGATCAATGCGCAGATCGGCGGTGGTAGTACGGCAGCGAGCTTCGCCAGCGGTCATCTGACCTTTACCTCGCCGACGGCGGGTGCAGGCGGCTCTGTTACGATCTCGGGAACGACTGGTACGCAGGCCGGAAACTCCGGTATTGCCGACCATGCTATTGTCAGCGGCACGAACACCGGCGCCGATTCACTGAGCTTCTCTGTCACGGTCGATGGCGGTGCAGCGCAGCCCGTGACGATCAGTTCGGCAACCGTCGCAGCCTACAACACCGCGCACGGCACCTCGTTTAATTCCGCCAGCCTGAGCGCCACGCAGATCGCGGCGATGACGAACGCGCAGGTGGGCAGCAACGTCGCTTCGGTGTCGAACGGAAATCTTGTCTTTACGTCTCCAACTGCAGGCGTGACGTCGACGATCGCGGTCAGCGCCGTGACGACCGCCGGTGCAACCACCAACACGACAGGCATCGTTGCGGCGAACAATGTCGGCGCGCCCAGCAGCGGCGGCCTCAACGGCACGACGCTGACGATCGCTTCCACTGGCGGCGGCACCGCGACCACCATTGTCTTCGGCACTGGCCAGGGCCAGGTCTCGACCATCAACCAGCTCAACGCCGCGCTGCTTCCGAATAATCTTCAGGCCAGCATCGACACCACTGGCGCTATCACCATCACGACATCGAACGATGCCGCATCCTCGACCGTCGGTGCGCTCGGCGGCTCCGCCACCAACCCGGGCGGACCGTTTGCCGGCCTCAGCATCGAAGATCCGACCCTCGATCCCACGTCGCAGTCAACCCGCGCCAATCTGGTGGCGCAGTACAACAACATCATCAATCAGATCAAAACCACCTCGCAGGACGCATCGTTCAACGGCGTCAACCTGCTCAACGGCGATCAGCTCAAGCTGATCTTCAACGAAACCGGCAAGTCGACGCTGAACATCACCGGCATCAATCTCGATCCGGCGGGCCTTGGTCTTGGTACGCTGACGGCGGGCACGGACTTTGTCGACAACATCGCGACCAACAAGGTGCTCGATGCGCTCAACTATGCGAGCAGCTTCCTCCGCTCGCAGGCGTCGACTCTTGGTTCGAATCTGTCGATCGTGCAGATCCGTCAGGACTTCTCGAAGCAGCTGATCAACGTGCTGCAGACGGGATCGACCAACCTGACCATTGCCGATACCAACGAGGAGGCGGCGAACAGTCAGGCGCTGTCGACTCGCCAGTCGATCGCGGTCTCCGCGCTTGCGCTGGCCAACCAGTCGCAGCAGAGCGTTCTCAAGCTCCTGCAATAATTCGGGCATAGTAAAGCGGCGGACCCGGTCCGCCGCTTTTTACCGGTCGGCGGCAGTTAAACGCGACCAATCTGCGTAAACTTATTTTAAGCGGATATCTTTACAATTATCCGAAGACGACGAAGCCAATCATCGGGGTCATCTATGTCGAATGCCGCTCAAGCGTATGCCCGCACTGCTCAGACCACATCTTCCCCCCGTGAAATCGAAGCGCAGGCGTTGTTGAAGGCGGCCAGAAAACTTCAAGACGCGATGAGCAACTGGGATCATACCGACGCCGCCGTCAACGATGCCCTGCTGTTCAATCGTAAGCTCTGGTCTATTCTGTTGAGCGCGGTGATGAGCGACGAGAGCCCGCAGACCATCGAGGTCCGTCAGAACATTGCCAACATCGGTACATTCGTCATGACCCAGACGGCCGAGATACAGATCGCGCCGAATCCGGAATTGCTGAAGCCGCTGATCGAGATTAACCGCAATCTCGCCGCCGGCCTGTCCGGACGTGCCTGATCGCAAACGGCGAGGGTGAGCCCGTGGCCGACATCTACAGCATCATCTCGTCGAACTACGTTACCGTTGGCAACAATATCTCGGGCTTGGCGAATTCGAGCACGCCCTACGTTCCGGTCGATGCCTCCCTGTATCAGGGCAGCTGGACCGGAGCCTATGCCGACAACACCAAGTTCACGATCCAGATTTCGAACGTGACAGGTTTTCGCGCCAAGGTCCGCTACCAGAGTGGTTCGACCCTGAAGTACCAGGACATCCTCATCAAGGATAACTCGTTCAAGTTCGGCGATTCGAAATTCACCCTCACCCAGACGGGCAAGGCGCAGGTCAAGACTGTGATGACAAATGCAGCGACCGGCGCGCAGTCTCTCGAGACGGCCTACGCCACGATGGACTGAAAGCTCTCATTCGGATTCATATGAAAAGGCCGCAGGAACTCCTGCGGCCTGTTTTGTTTGAATGGGTATTCGACCTGCTTACGCATGGCGGTCGGCGCGATGCTCAGCCTTCTTTTCCTGCTTGGCTTCATCCTGCGCACGCAGGTAAGCCCGCGCCCGCAACCGCGTCTCGTCAGGATACTGATTGACGACGAGGTTGGTGCGGTTGTCGACCACCTGATACACGACCTCGGCAGCCGCTCGATCGATCATGATCTGATGGCCGAAATTGCCGTTGGCGCGGGGATCGGAACTGTTCGTCTGAACGTTCGAAGTCGCGATCACGGCCTTATCGGAATCAAGCTGTGTCCGAACAGCCGACTTCGCGGCTTCGGGTATCTGCTGCACGACAGCAGGCGTCACGACCGACGCTCCCACCGGTCTGATGCTGAAATCCGTGCTCATGGCTGCCTCCTGGCCTCCTTTGAGTCAAAGTGCTTCCTTTGGGAACACCTTGGAACAGGAAGTCTGAAGGCAGTGCTAGGAGCGGGGTCGCAATTTGAATCGAATTGTATCGTGTGGCGCGCAACGATGCGCCGACATCCTCTGGATTCCCGTTTTCACAGGAATGACGAAGAGAGGGTCCTTAAAGCGAGCGGCTGAGCGTCAGCGGTGCGGAGTAACGATGGTTCGGCGCCGCGCGTTGGCCCGCGGCAGTATAACCTTGCGGGTTGCGGCGCCGCTGGATTTCGCCGTTCACGCCGCGAATGATGCCTTCGGACACCGCATGTGCGGTCGCGAGCACGGTAAGGTTGACCTGCAACATGGCGCGGAAGGTGTCGTGATGGCGATGGAGTGTTGCCAGTAGTTCAGGTGTCGATCGCTTGAGGTAGGGGGCGCTGTGCTTGATCTCGGAGACAGCACGCATGTAGTTGCGCGAGGCTTCGCCTTTCCTGTCTTCGAGTGCGATCGCCTCACGCACCTTGCCCGCGCGCACGAGTTCGGTTTCCTGCTCCACGATGTCGAGCAGGCTCGCCATGATGCTCATCAATCCGTCCGCTAGCCGTCGCGCATCGGCCGGCGTCGAGGCCGGGACGATCGGCGCTGGCGCATTGTGTTGTGAAGACATGGTGTTCATGGGGAAACTCCCGGCTTAAGCTGCTTTGTTGGCCTGCTGCGTAATCAGCGTGCGATAGACTTCATCGCCGATACCGATGCCGCCGGCCTTGGCGAACGAGCGCGCATACTGGTCGGTCATCATCGAGCGCCAGACGCCGGTGCCCGGCGTGTCGCCGAACGGGCCTTCGCCTTTCAAGCCGGACGTCATTTGCGAAAACATCGAATTGAGGAACACCGCCTCGAAATCTTCCGCCTTGGCTTTCGCCTTGGCCCGGTTCTCAGGCGAGACCTTCTCGAGTGCCTGGGCGAACAGCGGATCGGTGCGACCGTTGATGAGCGGCATGGAGGGTGATGCGGTCATCACATCACCTCGATGTCGGCCTGGATCGCGCCCGCGGCCTTGATCGCCTGCAGGATGCTGATCATGTCGCGCGGGCCGATGCCCAATCCATTGAGGCCGTCGACGAGTTGCTGGAGCGAGACGCCGTCTTTGACCAGGGCGAGCTTTCTGCCGTCTTCCCGAACACCGACATTGGTGTTCGGCGTCACGACAGTCCGTCCGTTGCCGAACGCATTGGGCTGGCTGACTTGGGGGCTCTCTGAAATCGTCACGGTGAGATTGCCTTGTGCCACCGCGACCATGCTGACGCGCACGTCGCGGCCCATGACAATGATGCCCGAGCGTTCGTCGATGATAATCTTGGCGCCGATGTCCGGTTCGACCTGGAGTTGTTCGATCTCGGTCAGCAACGCGACGACATTGCCTTTGAATTCCGCCGGAATGCTGAGCTGCACGGTCGACGGATCGACAGGCTCGGCGACCTTGTTGCCGAGATAGTCGTTGACGGCGGCGGCGATGCGCTTCGCCGTGGTGAAGTCGCTGTTGCGCAGCGCAAGCCGAACGTTTGGCAGGCGGTTAAGCGCAAATTCGATCTCGCGTTCGACCAGCGCGCCGTTGGCGATGCGACCGTTGGTCGGTACACCCTTGGTGACGCTGGCCGCCTGGCCTTCCGCCGAAAAGCCGCCGATCGCAAGTGAGCCTTGCGCAACCGCATAGACGTTGCCGTCGGCGCCGAGCAGGGGGGTGACGAGCAGGGTGCCACCCTGCAGGCTCTTGGCGTCGCCCATCGCCGAGACGGTGACGTCCATTCGCGTGCCTTGGGTCGCGAAGGCGGGCAGGTTGCCGGTCACCATGACCGCGGCGACGTTGCCAGTGCGGATCGTGGCGCCGCGGATGTTGACGCCCATGCGTTCCAGCATCGCCTGCAGCGATTGCTTGGTGAAGGGGATGTTGTTGAGGGTATCGCCGGTGCCATTGAGGCCGACGACGAGACCGTAACCGATCAACTGGTTCTGGCGCACGCCTTCGATATTGGCGAGATCCTTGATGCGCGATGTCGCGCAGGCAGGCCCGATCGCGATCAAAGTCGCGATGGCCGCTCCGCACAGCGCCTGAAATAGCCGAACCATCCTCGCTCCCCGCTGAGGTTCCGTCTCACTTGGTCCACCCGCTCCCACAGGAGAACCGGCGATTGCCTTGCGAGAGCCGTGCCAGTTTCCGGTAGAGTTGATTCATTGAAATTGCTTGGCTTTTCTGACCGCATATCGATCTTTGGACCGGTGCGGCTGCTCCGAACTTGCCGGACCGGCAAATTCTGCCGGGTCGTTTAGGAATTCTTAACCATGAAGGCGCAAATCTCGCGGCATAGCTCGTGTGTCCCTTCGTCGGGCTGAGACGCTGCAGGGCAGGCAACTAGGCCAACGGCCGAGCGAGACGATCATGCGAATCAACGGACCCAACGGCACCACTTTCGGAACGGCCACATCGAGTGTGCGGCGGACGAGTTCCGGCGGTTTCACCCTCGATGAGATGACGACGGCGACCGAGACCCGCGCCGCGACTGCGCCACGCGCCGCCGCCGGCATCGATGCGTTGCTGGCGCTTCAGGGGATCGAGGAAGATCCGACCCAGCGCCGCAGACGCTCCGTCGCGCGCGGCAAGAACGCGCTCGACCTTCTCGATGATCTCAAGATCGGAATGCTGTCGGGGACGCTGGATCCGTCGATGGTGAACCGGCTCCGCGGAGCGGCGACCGAATTGAAGATGGGTTCGGGAGATGCGGGCCTCGACCAGGTGCTCTCCGAGATCGAGTTGCGGGTCGAAGTCGAGATCGCAAAAGCTGCGCGCTGAAATAGGTCGCGGATTCACTCTGGCGATATTTGGCGAAGTTTCTCATTTTTCGCGTCAGAAGCTCCGTTTTGCGGGCATTTTCGGCAATTCTGTCCCCAGTTCCGCAGTAAACGGGGCATAGCCCGGGCGGAGGGCTTTCCCTGTATTGTCTGTCATGGATCGCCGCTATATAAGCACCGCCCGGCGACCCGGATCGCCCTGGCTGGGGGATGAGAATCGGTGTTGGAAAAAGTGAAGCCTTATAAGCCGTCCGAGAAGGAGCCGTTCATGAACGAACGGCAGCGCGAATACTTCCGCGCCAAACTTCTCGCCTGGAAGGAGGAGATCCTGCGCGAGGCGAAAACCACGCTTCAGCAGTTGCAGGAAGAGAACGTCAATCACCCCGATCTTGCCGATCGTGCATCGTCGGAAACCGATCGTGCCATCGAGCTTCGTGCTCGAGATCGCCAGCGCAAGCTGATCTCTAAGATCGACGCTGCGATCCAGCGCATCGAGGACAACACCTACGGTTATTGCGAGGAGACCGGCGAGCCGATTTCGCTGAAGCGGCTCGAAGCACGGCCGATCGCGACGCTGTCGGTCGAGGCGCAGGAGCGTCACGAAAAGCGCGAGAAGGTCTATCGCGACGAATAGACGGCTTTGATTGTTGTAGGGTTTTGCGGCGCGCGATGACGGTTCAGTCTCGCGCGCCGTTTTCGTTTGACGTCGTCCGATCAATTTATGCCGTTCAGCTTGATAAAGCCCCCGCAAGTTACGTGGGTGGAGACACAACGGCGGGCGGAAAGAGGGCAGTCAATAGTGCCACCAGCAGGATCACGATTCCTGCGCCGACTCCCATTCCTATGATGATCCCGAGAACGAGATCGGGAATTCCATCGTTCTGGTCGTCTTTCATGGCGAGCGGAACGGTACGCCGGTTTTTACCGGCCAGAAATTTCAAAAAAGAGGTATCGATGCCCAACGCTGCCTTGGTGGCCACGTTCGTGTTCATGCCTCTCCCGGAAACGGTCGCGGCCTCCGCCAGGGGAGCTGGCGAAGGCCGCGTCGTATACGCCTTTCCATGCCTAGGTTCACGGATTGGCGTGGGAGCTCGGAAGATCGCGAAGGGAGAGTTCGCGATCAGAACGGAAGCAGGATGTCCATCACCTGTTGTCCCAAGCGCGCCTGCTGGACGTCGGTGATTTGGCCGCGGCCGCCATAGGCGATGCGGGCCTGCGCGATCTTGCTGGAGTCGATGGTGTTGTCGCTCTGGATGTCTTCCGGCCGCACGATGCCCGCGACCACCAGTTCGCGAATTTCAAAGTTGACGCGGATCTCCTGCTTGCCTTCGACCACGAGATTGCCGTTCGGCAGCAGCTGCGTGACCACGGCGGCGACGTTGGTCTGCAAGGCTTCCTGCCGCGTGATCGAACCCTTGCCGTCGGTAGAGGAGGTCGAATCCGTCGTCAGCATGTTGCCCGCGGTATTGGTGCCGGGCACCTTTTTCACGCCGAAGAAGCTGGTGATGTTGGAATCCTCGGTGCCGGACCGGCTGCGCTGGGTTTCGTTGGCGATGTTGGCCTTGTCGGTGATGTTGACGGTGATGGTGAGAATGTCGCCGACCTGATGGGCGCGCTGATCCTTGAAGAAGGCGCGTGAACCGTTCCGCCACAGCGAGTTGGGATTGTAGGACGCAGGCTGCGGTGTTGGCATCGGCATCGACACTGGCTTGTAGCCCGCCTTCGTCGTCGGGTTGTCGATTGTCGAGAGTTTCGGCTGCTCGCCGACATTGGCGAGGCGTTCGAGTGAGGAGCAGCCGCTCGCGAGGCATCCGATCGTCGCGAGCGCGGCGACAGTGCGGAGGAGGTGAAGCTTGCGATGCCTGTACATTACTCGGTCTTTCCGGCTGCAGCCGTATTGGCGGCGAGGGTGGTGGGCCGCAGGATGCGCGGCTGGGCAGCGATGATCGCGACCTGACCCGGCCCGACGACGATGCCCTGCACGGTGCGTTTCGATTGCAGGTTTATGACGTTGACGGTGTCGCCCTTGGTGCCGGCCTCGAGCGACTTCCCGCGGCCTGTGAGGTAGATGCCTGGTGCTTCGTAGATCAGCGTGATCGCCTGGTCGCGCGTCACGAGATCCGCCTTGGCGAGATCGAGAGTTCGGAGCGCCTGTCCGGCGCGCATCGCGCGGCGCATCTGCATGCCGACCGCGCGATCGAGCGAAATTCCGTCGGAGCCGACTTCGGCCTTGGGGCGGCGTTCGATGCTGACGTCGGAGGCCTTGATGACGTCGTTGCGCTCCATCGGGCGCATCAGCACGGCGGCCTGCACGGTCTCGATCGCGGTGCCGGTGAAGCGCAGCTTCGCGGGCGTTGAGGATGCGTCGCTGGCGATGTCGAACAGCACGTCGAAGCGGCCGCTGCGCGCATCGTAATAGGTTGCGACCGGGATCATGTCGCCGGTGAGCGCGGGATCAAGCTGTACGTCGCGCAGTTCGCGGTCGAAGGTCAGCGACAGATTCTCGGCGTCGCCAAGACCGCCACGATGCGCAAGCGCCTTCGCCACCTGCTGCTCGATATCCTTAGCAGGCAGCGGACGCGACGCGCGGGTGATCGCGATCTCCTTGAGGTTGTGGGTGTCGACGCCGATCACCTGATTGGCGCGGAGCGTTTCGATGAGTTGCGCAGTTCGCAGCATGCCGGTGGTGCCGAGGTCGGGCGCGCGGTAGATCGCGATCTGCGCCGCGGTGCCGGCGTTGTCGACGAGATCGCCGATCCGCACCACCTCGCTCGTGATGACGACGCTGGAGCGCAGCGAAGGGCCGTGAGTGACGTCCTGCATGGGCTCCGCGAAGGCGGGCGCTGCAGCGAGCAGGAAAGCGGCAAAGGCGAGGCCGGTTTTCATGATGGAGTTTTTCATGATCGTGCTCATGGCTTAGCGCAGCATGCCAGTGGTGGATTGCATCATCTGATCGGCAGCGCTGACGACCTTGGCGTTCATCTCATAGGCGCGCTGAGCCGCGATCAGATCGGAAATTTCGGACACCACCTCGACGTTGGCCTGTTCGAGGTTGCCCTGCTGGATGTCGCCGAAGCCGTCCGCATTGGCGAGGCCGTCCTGCGGCGGGCCGGAAGCGGGAGTGTCGGTGAAGAGGTTGTCGCCAACCGATTGCAGCCCCGCTTTGTTGATAAAACGGGTGAGCCCAATCTGGCCGAGCACCGAAGGTGTGGTGGAGCCCGGCAGCATCACCGAGACCTGCCCCTGCGCGTTGATCGTGAGTTGCGAGGCATTCTGCGGAATCGAAATGGTCGGTTGCAGCAGATTGCCCTGCGCGTTGACAATGCGTCCCTGGCCGTCGGTCGTGAACGAACCGTCACGGGTGTAGGCGTAGGTCGAGTCTGGCAACTGGATTTTGAAGTACCCCTCGCCGCGAACTGCGATGTTAAGATCGCCGCCGACAGGCGAGAGTGTGCCTTGCGTCATCAAGCGTGGCGTGCCGACGGTCTTGACGCCGCCGCCGATGTCGATGCCAACCGGCAGCACAGTGCCCTGATCGGACGCCTGCGCGCCGACGCGCTGGACGTGCTCGTAGAGCAGGTCCTGGAAGCTCGCCATCTGCTTTTTGTAGCCGGTGGTGCGCAGGTTCGCGATGTTGTTGGAGATGACCTGAACGCTCAGTTCCTGAGCGGCCATTCCTGTCGCGGCGGTGTAGAGGGCGCGCATTGTTCAATCTCCTCAGGCCGGGACTTCAGCGAGAGACTGGATCGCGTTCTTCCGCAGATCCGCCTGCTGCTGCAGCAAATTCGAAATGTTCTGGTAGGTGCGGGTGATTTCCAGCATCCGGCTCATCTCGGCGATCGCGTTGACGTTCGAGCGCTCGACGAAGCCTTCCTTAACGGTGGACTTTGTATCGACCTGCCCGACAACGTTCGCGGGCGCGGAGAACAGGTTCGAGCCTTGCTTCTGCAACTGCTGCGGGTTGGCGAACGAGGTAAGCTTCAGCTTGCCGCGAAGCGAGTCGGTCTGGGTGATGGTGCCTTCGAGAACCGTGATAGTGCCGTCGTCGGTGATCTTGATGTCGTGGTCGGTCGGCTGGAAGGTGATGACGCCGTTGGTGCCGAGCACGGGATAGCCGCTCGAGTTGACGAGTTGGCCCTGCGCGTTGATCTGGAAACGGCCATCGCGGGTGTAGCGCTCGCCTCCCGGGGTCTGGACCGTGAAGAAGCCGTTGCCGCTGACGGCGACATCGAGCGGGTTTTTGGTGTTCTCGAGCGGGCCTTGCGAAAAGTCGCGCACCGTGGCGCGATCGTGCACGAAGCTGACGCGGCGGTCGCTCCCGGTGAAATTGTCCTCGTGGGCACCCGAACGCAAATATTCCTCGAACAATGAGGAATCGGACTTGTAGCCGTTGGTGCCGACGTTCGCCACGTTGTTGGCGACGACATCGAGCTGCCGCTCAAGCGTCATCTGGCGCGATAGCGCGATGAGAGTCGTGTTCTCCATCGCAGTTCTCCCCTTGCAAAACCGCCCTCTGCCTCTCCCAAAGCCGATGGTGGTTCGTTAAACCGTCTGCTCTCCCAAGCGGCCGGTTCGGGTTGAGTAATGCGAGGGTCGTGCCAACCTGGAAAATTGTTTGATATCAGCTGATTAGGTGAACGGCCCCACATGGGTGGGGCGGCAATTAAGGGCTCATTGACCATGTTTGCCCGGCAAAATTTTCCCAGTTCGGGACCAAAAGAAAGAAACCGTTAACCATTGCGACCTAGCGTCGACCAAATAAGGCGCTCATGCGCCGGCGGCCTTTGTTTCGCGTATTCAAGCCAGTTCGGCACATCGGGCTCTTTCCTGACGGGATGGGGCGATGGCAGACGAGGATCAGGCCGTAGAAGGCACCGAAGAAGGCGCGGCCGAGGCTGCGCCGAGCGGCAAGCGCAAGATCTTCATGATTGCAGGTGCGGTGGTGCTGACTCTCGCGGTTGGCGGCCTCGGCTGGTACGTGTTCCTGCGCAGCCATGGCGACGAGCAACATGCGGACGCACAGGCCAAGGTTTCGACGCCGCCGGTGTTTCTCGATGTGCCTGACGTGCTGGTGAACCTCGCCAGCAATCCGGGCGAGCGCATTCAATATCTTAAGGTCAAGGCCGTTCTCGAACTGAAGGACGCGCCGCTGGTCGAGAAGGTCAAGCCGTCGATGCCGCGGGTGGCCGATCTGTTCCAGACCTATCTGCGCGAACTGCGCTCCAACGACCTCAATGGCTCGATCGGTCTGTTCCGGATGAAGGAGGAGTTGACCAAGCGCGTCAACGCCGCGATCGCGCCGGAGCACGTCAACGCCGTGCTATTCAAGGAAGTGGTGATCCAATGACGGGTGACGTCGATCAGGACGCACTTGCCGCCCAATGGGAGGGCGCACTCGACTCGGAGGATCCGGAAGAGGCGGCTGCCGAAGCCGCCGCCAATGAACTCACGGAGTCGATGGCGGAACAATGGGCCGCCATGGTCGATGGCGGCAGTCGCGGTCTCAGCAGCGGCAAGTCCAGCGGCGAGCGGGTGCTGTCGCAGGAAGAAATCGACAATCTGCTCGGCTTCAGCGACGGCGAAGTCCATCTCGAAGATCATTCCGGCATTCGGGCGATCATCGATTCGGCGATGGTTTCCTACGAGCGTCTGCCGATGCTCGAAATCGTGTTCGACCGTCTGGTGCGGTTGATGACGACGAGCCTGCGTAACTTTACTTCGGACAACGTCGAAGTCTCGCTCGACCGCATCACTTCGGTGCGTTTCGCAGACTATCTCAATTCGATCCCGCTACCTTGTGTGCTCACCGTATTCAAGGCGGAGGAGTGGGAGAACTTCGGGCTGTTCACCGTCGATTCCAGCCTGATTTACTCGATGATCGACGTGCTGCTCGGCGGCCGGCGCGGCCAGACCTCGCTGCGCATCGAGGGGCGTCCCTACACCACGATCGAAACCAATCTCGTCAAGCGTCTCGTTGAAGTCGTGCTGGCGGATGCCGAGCAGGCGTTCCGGCCGCTGTCGCCGGTGACGTTCACGATCGACCGGCTTGAGACCAATCCGCGCTTCGCTGCGATCAGCCGTCCCGCCAACGCTGCCATTCTAGTGCGGCTGCGCGTCGACATGGAAGACCGTGGCGGCAACGTTGAATTGCTGCTGCCTTACGCGACCATTGAACCGATCCGCAACGTGCTGTTGCAGATGTTCATGGGCGAAAAATTCGGCCGCGACCCGATTTGGGAAGGTCATCTCGCGACCGAAATTGCCCAGGCCGAATTGTATGTCGATGCGGTGCTCTATGAGGCCGACCTGCCGCTGAAGCAACTGATGTCGCTGAAAGTCGGGGACACGCTGCCGCTCGATATTCGCCCCGACGCGATGGTGTCGGTGCGCTGTGGCGACGTCACTCTCAGTGAGGGACGGATGGGCCGGGTTGGCGACCGCGTCGCAATCCGCGTCTCGAAGCCGCTGCACAAGCCGCACACGACCTACGCGATGTTCGAAAAGCAGGACGAACAAACAAAATTGATGGAGGCACAATGAACCACCTGATGGGAATGGCCATCGAGAGCCTCGTCGCTCTCCTGCTGGTCTGGACAATCGCCTATTGCCGCATTCTCAACAAGCGGCTCAAGATCCTCAAGGCTGACGAGCAGTCGCTGAAGGCGACGATTTCGGAATTGATTACCGCGACCGAAATCGCCGAACGCGCCATTGGCGGTCTCAAGATCACCGTGCGTGAATGCGACGAGAATCTCGGCGCGCAGCTTTCCGAGGCCTCCGATCTGTCCGGCTCGCTCGGCAAGCAGATCGCAGTCGGCAGCGAAATCCTGAAACGGCTCTGCGACATCGCGGTGGCAGCACGTGCTTCGGCCGATGGCGTAGCTCCGACGGGCACCGATGCGAAGTCGGTGGTCGCCGCCGCCCAGGCCTTCTCCGAACGCCGGCGCGGTCTTGCTGCATGAAAAGTCTGCTCCGCGAATTCAGGATTGTCCCGCTGCTCTTGATCGCGGCCAGTTGTCTGGCCGTGCTCAAGATCTCGGGCCTGCTTCTGGATGGCGGGTATATTTTCCGGGATGATCCGGCGCGGCCCAAATCCTGGGCCGAGGCGACCCTGAATTTCCCGACCGGCCGCAAGAACACGTTCGACCCATCCGACATCACGGGCTCGGTCGAGCATGCACCGGAATCGAAGCCTGCCGAGCCGAACCCGGTGTCCACGACCCGGCCGGAAGATGTTGCGGCGCAGCCCGATCCGGCGACAGCCGTGTCGCCCGCGGAGCGCGCGGTGCTGGAGCGGTTGCAGGCGCGGCGGCAGGAGATTGAGACCCGCGCCCGTGAAATCGACATCCGCGAGAGTCTCGTCAAGACCGCCGAGCAGAAGCTCGAAGGCAAGCTGCAGGAATTGAAAGCGACGGAAGCGCGCATTACGGCAGTGGAGAGCCAGAAAGCCAAGGCCGAAGCCGCGCGGCTGAAGGACCTCGTGACGATGTACGAGAACATGAAGCCGAAGGATGCCGCCAAGGTGTTCGACCGCCTCGATATCGCCGTGCTCTACCAGATTGCCTCGCAGATCGCGCCCCGCAAGCTCTCCGACATCGTCGGCCAGATGCAGCCAGAGAACGCCGAACGGCTGACGGTCGAGATCGCGCGCAGGGCGGGCGGGGAGAAATCGGCATCGCTATCCGACCTGCCAAAGATCGAGGGGCGTCCGGTCAATTAAAGGCAATCGGAAGCGCCATGATTAACAGCGCGTTAAACGCAGGATTCTAGGGTGATCCGGTTATCCGGACCCCGGCGTTCGGGAGAGCCAAAGAGACGGACCACATGGCCGGGCAGGCTGCGTTGCAATCCATGAGGAAGCGGGGAGCGTGCGGACGGATGGTTCGCGTGCGTGCCTTCATGCGCGCAGCGTTCTCCGTTGCGCTGATGGCTGCCGCTCTGGCATGGCCGGGCCGCGCCTTTGCCGATCCGGTGAAGGGTGAGGCAATGCTCACCCAGGAGAACGGTTACGCGCGCCTGTTGTTACGTTTCTCTGAGGAAGTGCCGACTGAAGTGTCGATGGCGGGTGCGATCATGGTCATCCGCTTCGCCAAGCGCGTCGACATGCCGGTGGATGTGCTCAACGATGCGGTGCCTGCCTATGTCGGCACCGCGCGTGGCGATCCGGACGGCGCGGCGATCCGCCTCGCGCTCAACCAGAAGGTTCGCGTCAATCAGATGACCGCAGGCGAGCGAGTCTATATCGACCTGCTGCCCGAAAAATGGGTCGGCCTGCCGCCGCCGCTGCCTGCTGAGGTGGTGAAGGAATTATCCGAACGTGCGCTCGCCGCCGAGCGCATTCTGCGGATGCAGAAGAAGGTCGAAGCCGCGGAGAAGCGTCCGCCGGTGCGGGTGCGCGCGGCGGTGCAGCCGACCTTCGTACGGTTCGTGTTCGAACTGCCGGAAGGCGTCAGCGTTTCGTCGTCGCTCAACGCGGATAAATACACGCTGTCGTTCTCGGCGCCGCTAACGTTCGATCTTGCGGACGCCAAAGTCGCGGCGCCCTCGAACATCAAAAGCATGAAGCAGTCGATATCCGGCGATAATTCCGCCGTGGAAATCGCACTGATCGGCGAAGTCGATGTCCATGGCTTCCGCGAGGAGCGCAATTACATTGTCGATATCGGCTTCGACAGTGGCAAGGCGGGCATGGCGTTGAGTCCGGCCCTTTCGCGCCCGGTGGCGCAACCGGCTGCGAAGCAGGACGCGGCTGCGCCGTCTGCAAAACCTGCTACGCCTGCTGCAACGACACCGGCGGCATCTGCTGCGCCTGCAACCGCGCCGACGGCGCCTGCCGCCGCTCCGGCCGCCTCAACTCCACCGACACCTGCGCCAGCCGCGCCGAAGGCTGCCGACGATCGTACCGACCTGCCGCAGCGGCCCAAGGAGGCCGATGCATCCAGGTCTTCGGATCTTCCCAAAGCGTCCGATGCGGTGGCAGCCAAGACCGCGCCTCCGGCATCTTCACCACAAGACACGGCAGCGGATCGCTCCACACAGGACATCGCCGCCAAGCGGACCAGCAAAGACTTCAAGGTCACATTCCCGTTCGGAAGTAACGTACCGACGGCACTCTTCAGGCGCGCGGATTCGATCTGGATGATCGTCGCGGATAGCCGTCCGCTCGACCTGCAGCCGATCAAGACCGAAGGTGGCACGCTGGTCGCGGCGGCGGCGACCGTCCCGATGCAGGGCGGGCAGGCGATCCGCATCAAGCTCAATCGTCCGCAACTGGTCTCGCTCTCGGGCGATCAGCAGACGCTGGTGCTCACGCTCGCCGATCAGGATGTATCAGCCTCGCAGCCGCTGGTGGCCGAGCGCAATGTCGGCGATCCGACCCGCGCCAATGTCAGCATCGCGATTACGCAGCCCGGTCCGCTCTTTCGATTTCATGATCCCGAAGTCGGCGATACGCTTTCGGTCGTCACGGCGCCGCTGCCCGCGCGTGGTTTTCTGCGGCCGCAGAACTTCGTGGAGTTCTCGCTGCTGGAATCGACGCAGGGCATAGCAGTTGCGACGAATTCCGATGATGTCAATGTCGAAGCGCGACCGGACAAGGTCGTTATCAGCCGTCCCGGCGGATTGACGCTGTCGGCGGCGAGCGTGACGCCTGACCGCATGGGCGCGCCGGGTGGGGCGGTGTTCGATCTGGCTGAATGGACGAGGAACCAGAAAGCGAGTTTTCTGCCGCGCCTCGATCGGCTGATTAATACAGCTTCCACTGCGTCCGATGATGAACGTCTCGCCGCCAATCTGGCTTTAGGCAAATTCTATCTGGCACGCGGCTTCTATCAGGAAGCCAAGGGTGCGTTCGACCTCGCGCTGGCGAAGCCGCAGGCGCAGGACGGCGTTCAGCCGGTGCTGATGGCGCGCGCAGTCGCGGAAATCCTGGTTGGTCGCTTCGAGCTCGCCATGAAGGATCTCAGCAATCCGGCTATCTCGGGCTCCTTCGATTCGGAATTGTGGAAGGGCCTTGCGAGCGCGCGTCAGGAGAAGTGGGCCGCCGCACGCGAGAAATTCAAGAATGTCGAATCCGCAATCATCTCGCTACCACTCGATCTGCAGCGCATCATCCTGATCGAAGCGATGCAAGCTTCGCTGGAAGTGCGCGACTACGACGGTGCGGCTGCGCGCAGCAACGATCTCGATACGATCGGCCCGATGCCGGATCAGAAGATGCGCCTGCGGCTCTTGCGCGGCCGTCTCGCCGAGGCGCTCGGACGTGACCGCGAGGCGCTGGCCAGTTATCGTGCGGTTCGTGCCTCGTCCGACCGGCCTTCGGCGGCGGAAGCAACGCTTGCCGAGATTTCGCTGCTGCAGCGGACCAACAAGATCGCGCCGGATGTCGCGCTGACCGATCTCGAAACCCTGTCCGTGCTGTGGCGTGGTGACGAGACCGAGGTCAAGAACATGCAGATGCTCGTGCATATCTATGCCGAGCAGGATCGTTATGCCGACGCGCTCGCATCGGCGATGACCGCGACGCGGCTGCGGCCCAATTCTGAAGCCTCCCGCGCGATGCAGGACGAAGCATCGGCGCTGTTCGCGCAATTGTTCCTGACCGACAAGGGCGACAGTCTGCTGCCGATCAAGGCGCTCGGTTTGTTTTATCAGTATCGCGATCTCACCCCGATCGGCCGCCGCGGCGACGAGATGATCCGCAGGCTCGCGGACCGGTTGGTGGCCGTCGATCTGCTCGATCAAGCGAGCGAACTTCTGCAATACCAGATCGATCATCGTCTCGAAGGCGCGGCGCGCGCGCAGGTCGCCGCACGCCTGTCCATGATCTATCTGATGAACCGCAAGCCGGCCCGCGCCATTGCGGCCTTGCGTTCGACCCGCATCGGTGATCTCGCCGGGGAAGTGCGCCAGCAACGCCTGCTGCTCGAGAGCCGTGCGCAGAGCGATGTCGGGCGCTATGACCTCGCGCTGGAATTGATCGCGAACGTGCAGGGCCGCGAGGCAATCCGGCTGCGCTCCGATATCTATTGGGCGGCGCGGCGCTGGCGGGAATCCGCCGAGCAGATCGAGGTGCTTTACGGGCAGCGCTGGCGCGACTTCCAGCCGCTGACCGATACCGAAAAGAGCGACGTCATTCGCGCTGCGATCGGTTACGCGCTCGCCAACGACACCCTGGGTTTGTCGCGTTGGCGCGAGAAGTACGGGCCGAAAATGGCGAGCGAGGCTGACCGGAACGCCTTCGACATCGCATCGCGGCCGGGTTCAGCCGATCCGGCGGCACTGGAACGCATTGCCAAGATGGCGGCGACAGTCGATACGCTGGATGGCTTCCTGCGCGAGATGCGCAAGCGTTTCCCTGATGCGGTGGCGCGCGCGAAGATTCCGAACGTGCCTAATGACGCGGAGACCACGGGCGCGTTGCCGAAAATCCCCGAGAGAGTCTCGTCCGCGCAATAAGGCCGTTCGTCAGCCACCGCCGTAGCTCTGCACCAGACTGCCGGCGACCAGTGACCAGCCGTCCACCAGCACGAAGAAGATGAGCTTGAACGGCAACGACACCACGACCGGCGGCAACATCATCATGCCCATCGACATCAAGACCGACGACACCACGAGGTCGATGATGAGGAAGGGCAGGAACAGCAGGAAGCCGATTTCGAACGCACGCTTCAACTCCGAGATCATGAAGGCGGGGACGAGAATGCGCAGCGACATTTCTTCAGGCGTCGCCGGCGGCGGCTCGCCGGACAGGTCCATGAATAACTTGAGATCTTTTTCGCGAACGTTCTTCTGCATAAAGCCGCGCAGCGGCGCGACGGCCAGCGGCAAGCCTTGTTCGACCGTGAGCTGGTTGGCGATCACGGGCTTCACGCCGTCGTCATAGGACTTCTGCAGCACCGGCCCCATCACGAATCCGGTGAGGAACAGCGCCAGCGCGATCATCACGGAATTCGGCGGCGCGGTCGCGGTGCCCATCGCGGTGCGCAGCAGAGAGAGCACGACCACGATCCGGGTGAAGGAGGTCATCATGACCAGGATCGATGGCGCGATCGACAATACCGTCAGCAGCGCGATGAGCTGAACCGCGCGCTCAGTGACGCCGCCATTACCCTGGCCGAAATTGATGCTGATATCCTGCGCGAGCGCAGGCGTGGCCAGCGTTGCGGCAATCAGGACGGAAAGAAAAAGAACTCTACGCGGAAGTTTCGCCGACCTCACGTCGGGTTCTTCGGGCGGCCGAGCAGGCTCGCCATCTCGTCCTCGAGATTCTCGAAGGCGGGACGGGCGGGGTCGGCTTCTTCAGCGGCGTCGTGTGAACCGGCGCGCGGCGCGGGCGCTTCTGGCGCCACCGATGGGGCACCAATCCGTTCTGACGAATTCACGGTGACGGTGCGGGTCTCGCTTGCCTCGACGCGCGTGCCGGGGCGGCGCAGGGCAGCTTCAAGCCGCTGCGCCATTTCAGCGAGGTTCTGGTCGGCGGCGGAAATGGACTCGGGTGCGCGTGGTTCGGGTGCACGCGGCGCTGGCCGCGCTGGCGTGGCAGGATCGAGGCGCGGCGTGCGCGACAGCGAGGGCTCCAGCCGTTCGCTGCGCGGCAGCGGACGCGCGGGACGATCGGCGCGCAGCGCCGGGTCTGGACGGACAACCGGCTCCTGTGCGGGCGAAGCGAGAAGATCGTCTCGCGTGCGATCCGGGGTGACGGACGGCGCTCGGCGGAGATCGTCGCTGAGAGAGGGCCGCGGCGTCGGGCGCGGTGGAGGCGGCGGCACGACTGGCTCCGGAAAATCGAGAGACTCGGCAGGACTCGCCGCAGGCTCCGGCCAGTTGGTGTCCGGCAACGGAATCCGCGGCGGCAGGTCGGTGCCGGCGGGCTGGCGCGGGGTGGCTGCGGCATCACGGGTTGTGCCGCTGCGCACGATGTTGGGCTCGACGACGATGTCGCTCGGGCCGCCGATCATCAGCAGATGCTCGACGTTATCCCGGCGCACCAGCACCAGACGGCGGCGGCCGTCGACCGCGGCGGCATCGATCACGGCGAGGCGGGGCATCCGCCCGCGACTGTTACTCGATCCGATTCCGCGTCCGGCGAAGCGGCGCACGAGATAGGCGGCCGCGCCTATCAGCGCCAGCACGATCAGGATGGCGAAGAAAATCCACACAATCTGCGACATCCGGTGTGTCCTCGTTGGAATCCGATGGCTTCACGTTTTGGGACCGGCGCAAAAACAACGGCTCAATCGGCCAGGAAGTTTCGTGCCATCCGTTAATCTGTTCCGGCGGAAAAATGACCGGAGACCAAGTCACTTCATAGACCAGGAATCGGCCAAACCCAACCCTCTTCAGGGACTTAGCCGAGCTGTTCACGCAATCCTGTTGAAAATACAATGGGCGTGGCGCGGTCCGATCGCATCCATTGGTTAACGTTGGGGCCGATTTTAACGCTCCGTTAACCATACAGGCGGCAAATTCTGCCTAGCTGCGGCGCCTTGGCCGAAGCGCACCCGGGCGGAGGCCGTCATGGCGATCACCGATCTTCCGATGTTGTCGATGCTGCGGACCAAGATGCAATGGCATCAGGAACGTCAACGCGTACTGGCCGAAAACGTCTCCAATTCCGATACGCCGAATTTCCGCCCGCGCGATCTCGTCGATCCGACTTTCGACAAGACCGGCATCAACGGCATGCATGAAATCTCGATGGTGCGCACCAGCGCCAACCATATCCAAGCGGCGGGCGTCAGCGAGGCGTTCGGCTCCAACACCGGCGGCTACGAGACACGGCCCGCGGGCAATGCCGTCAACATCGAGGACGAGATGCTGAAGGTGGCCTCCAACCAGATGGACTACGCCGCCGCTGCCTCGCTCTACAGTAAGAGCCTCGACCTCATCAAAACCGCCATCGGCAAGCGCTAAGGACAAGGAGAGGCGTCATGGCTGAAAGCATGGACTTCCTCAAATCGATGAGCATCGCGACTTCCGGGCTGCGCGCGCAGGCGGGGCGGATGCGGGTGATCTCCGAAAACATCGCCAACGCCGATTCGACCGCGAGCACCGCGGGCGGTGATCCCTATCGCCGCAAGGTGCCGACTTTCTCCTCGGCGCTCGATCGCTCGCTGGATGCGCAGGTGGTGTCACTCGGCCGGATCAAGACCGACACCACGTCGAGCTTCCGCATCAAGCATGAGCCGGGCAATCCGGCGGCGGACGCCAGCGGCAATGTCAAATATCCGAACGTCAATTCGCTGGTGGAAATGACCGACATGCGCGAGGCGCAGCGGTCCTACGAAGCCAACCTCAACATCATCAGCGCGACGCGTCGGATGATCCAGCGCACTCTCGACATTCTCAAGGCCTGATCGGAAGGGATTCAATCATGGCAACGCCTTCAGTCGCAGCTAACGCTTACGCAAGCCTATCGCGCATCATGGAGTCCGCCACGGGCTCCGGCGCCGCAGGGAAAACCGCCCAGAGCGGCGGTCCCTCGTTCAGTTCGCTCGTGAAGGAGGCGATGAACGGCGTGCTCGATGCCGGCCGCAAATCCGACGCGCAGACGGTGGCGATGGCCTCCGGCAAGGCGAACGTGATGGACGTGGTGACGGCGGTCGCAGAAACCGATGTCGCGGTCTCCACGCTCGTGTCGGTGCGCGACAAGGTCATCCAGTCCTACGAAGACATCATGAAGATGCCGATCTGATCGGCTGCATTTCGCTCTCACGCAAGGAAGATATTCATGACCGGCCCCGAAGTTCTGGAAGTGGCGCGCGATTCGATCTGGACCATCGTGCTGGTCTCGGCGCCGGTGCTGGTGGTCGGCCTCGTGGTCGGCGTTTCGATCTCGCTGGTGCAGGCGCTGACCCAGATCCAGGAACAGACACTGGTGTTCGTGCCGAAGATCTTGGCGGTGTTCATCACGCTCCTGGTCGCGCTGCCGTTCATGGCAGATGCCCTGCACAGCCACATGATGCGGATTTCGTCGCGAATCATCGGCGGATAAGACAAACTATGCGGCAGCCATGCGCATCGACATCTCATTTCTGCCGGCACTGGCGGCGACCTTCATGCTGGTCTTCGCCCGCGTTGGCGCGATGATGATGCTGTTGCCTGGCTTCGGCGAGGCCAACGTCCCGGTTCGTCTGCGTCTCGGCATTGCGTTGATGCTCACGCTCATCATGCTGCCGCTGCATCGCGCGGCCTATCACGTCGATCTCTCGTCCACGACTGCGGTGATGGTGCTGATGGTCCATGAGATCATCGTCGGCGTGGTGCTTGGCGCCACCGCGCGCTTCACACTCGCGGCGCTGTCGGTGGCGGGTTCGATCATTGCCCAGCAGGTGGGGCTGGGCTTCGTCACGGCGGTTGATCCGACGCAGGACCAGCAGTCGGTGATCGTGGCGAACTTCCTCACCATTCTCGGCATCGCACTGATCTTCGCGACAGACACACATTACCTCGTGCTGGCGGCACTGAACGACAGCTATACGCTGTTCTCGCCCGGCGAACTGATGCCGAGCGGCGACGTCGCCGCGCTGGCGACCAAGGCATTCACGACAGCCTTCAAGATCGGCGTGCAGTTGTCGGCGCCGTTCATCATCTTCGGTCTCATCTTCAACCTCGGTCTTGGCCTGCTGGCGCGGATGATGCCGCAGATGCAGGTCTATTTCGTCGGCGTCCCGCTTTCTATCCTTGCGGGCTTTCTGCTGCTCGGCGTCGTTCTCGTCGCCGTGATGGGCACCTTCCTCGATTATTTCAGCGGCGTGATGCACCAGCTCGCGCCGGTGAGCGGCGGAGGGTAGGCCGTGGCGGAGGGAAGCGACGAGGACAAAACACAAGACCCCACAGCCAAACGGCTGGAAGAAGCGCACAAACGTGGCGACGTCGCCAAGAGCATCGAGGTCAACACCTGGTTCATGATCGCGGGCGCGACCTTCGTGATGTCGTCGTTTTCCGGGTCGATCGCCAACAACCTCACCGTGCCGCTGAAGAACCTGCTGGAACATGCGGGGCAGATGAAAACCGACGGGGCGAGCCTGCTGCTTTTGGTGGGACGGCTCGAGACCATGATGCTGGCGGCGCTCGGCATTCCGTTCGCGTTGCTGATTGTGGCCGCAGTCGGCGGTCATCTGATCCAGCACCGGCCGGTCTGGTCGGTCGATCCGATTACGCCGAAATTCAGCAAGCTGTCGCCGATGTCAGGCGCGAAGCGGCTGTTCGGCAAGCAGGCGGCGGCGAATTTCGCCAAGGGACTGTTCAAGATTCTCGTGCTGGGCGTCGTGATGGCGTGGGTGATGTGGCCCGAGCACGAACGCGCCGACGTGATGGTGCGGATCGATCCCAATCTGATGCTGGACCTGACGCGCTCGATGGCGCTGAAGCTGATGGGAACCGTGGTGGCGCTCCTCGCGATCGTCGCCGCACTGGACTATCTGTTCCAGTATCGGAGCTGGTTCGAGCGGCAGAAGATGTCGCTTCAGGAGGTGAAGGACGAATACAAGCAGTCGGAGGGCGACCCACACATCAAGGGCCGCATTCGCGCACTGCGCGTGGCAAGGATGCGCAAGCGCATGATGGCGGCGGTGCCGACGGCGTCCGTGATCATTACCAACCCGACCCACTACGCGGTGGCGCTGAAATACGAGCGCGGCATGCCCGCGCCGATCTGCGTCGCCAAGGGCGTCGACCTGATCGCCTTCAAGATCCGCGAAGTCGCAGCCGCCCACGATATTCCAGTTGTGGAGAACGTGCCGCTGGCGCGCGCGCTTCATGCCTCCGTCGAAATCGACGACGAAATTCCGGTGGAACACTACCATGCGGTGGCCGAAGTCATCGGCTACGTCATGCGGCTGAAGCGCAGCCTGCGGGGAAACTGAGGAACGGCTGACGTGGCGCTTGCATTGCAGACCCCGATTCAGGCACTGAGGGCTTATTCTGCGCTGGTTTTCCTGACTTCGCGGCATGAACTGAAGAACTTTGGACCAGGACCTTTCGTGTCGCAACCCGATTCACTCCGCTTTGGCGGCACCCGATGAAGGCAGACCTGACCACCGGCAGGCCGGATAACCTCGCCCCCGTTGCTGAGCCCGCGAGGCGAGGCGGCATCGCGCTCGTCCTCATCATCGCGGTCGCTGTGGTGGCGGCGGCCGTGGGCTTCATGGTGCTCGGCCGCAGCCAGGCGCAACCCTTCATCCTCGGGCTGATTTCCCTGCTGGCGATGGTCGGCCTGTTCACGCTGTTCGCCTTTGCGGCCGGCATCGTGCGGTTTGCCGACCGGGTCGCGGAAAATCCGCTGATGCGGCCGATGGCGGACAACGCCTTCGACGGCCTCGCGGTGACCGACGCGCGTGGCCACATCGTTTATTACAACAATGCCTATCTGGCCCTGACGGGCGCTGCGAGCGCGCAGGACGTGCGTCCGGTCGAGCGGGTGTTCATCGGCAATCCCGATGTGTCCGAGGCGGTGTTCCGGCTGCTGAAGGCTGCCAAGGAAGGCAAGCGCCAGCAGGAGGAGGTCCGTGTCACCGATGCCGAGCGCGGCGCGCGCTGGCTGCGGATGCGAGTGCAGCCGCTCGGCCATAGCCGGCGCGAATCTCGTTACGCGGTGTGGTCGGTCGCCGACATCACCCGTGACCGCGAGCGGCAGGAGGATGTGTTCCAGGAACTGCAGCACGCCATCGAATATCTCGACCATGCGCCGTGCGGGTTTTTCTCGGTAACGCCGGGCGGCGAACTGGCCTACGTCAACGCGACGCTCTCGAACTGGCTCGACTACGATCTCGCCGAGATCGGCTCGGGCGGGTTGAGGCTCACCGACATTCTTTCTGGTGACGGCGCCGCGCTCTTGACCTCGATCACGCCGGAGCCCGGCGAAGTCAAAACAGAAGTGTTCGACGTCGATCTGCGGATGCGCAGCGGCAAGACCATGCCCGCGCGGCTCTATCACAAGCTCGCTTTCGGGGCCGATGGCGTACCGGGCGCCTCGCGCACGCTGGTCATCAACCGCGCCCGCGACGAACATGCTGATCCGCAGCGCGCCGCCGAAGTGCGGTTCATGCGTTTCTTCGACCACACGCCGATGGCGATCGCCACGGTCGATCGGGACGGTCAGATCGTGCGCGCCAATGCGCGTTTCGCGAAGCTCACCCAGAGCCTGTCGGCGCAGGCGAGTGCCAACAAGTCGATCTTCGCGGTGGTGCACGAGCGCGACCGCGGCGAGGTGACTGCGATCATCGGCCGCGCCGCCGAAGGGCAGGGCGACATCCCGCCGGTCGAGGCAATGCTCGACGGCGACAAGGACCGCTGGGCACAGTTCTTCGTCACCTCGGTCGAGCACGACGAGCGCGACGCGGAAGTCGCCATTGTCTATCTCTTGGAGACCACCGAGAAGCGGCAACTGGAGAACCAGTTCGCGCAGTCGCAGAAGATGCAGGCGGTGGGCCAGCTCGCCGGCGGCATCGCCCACGACTTCAACAACGTGCTCTCTGCCATCATGATGGCGAACGACTTCCTGTTGAACGCGCACAAGCCGACCGACCCGTCGTTCCAAGACATCATGCAGATCAAGCAGAACGCCACGCGCGCCGCCACGCTGGTGCGGCAGCTGCTTGCGTTCTCTCGCCGCCAGACGCTGCGCCCGCAAGTGCTTGATCTCGGCGATGCGCTGTCCGACCTCACCATGCTGCTCAAGCGTTTGATCGGCGAGAAGGTGAAGCTCGACGTTGTCCATGGCCGCGATCTGTGGCCGGTGAAGGTCGACGTCTCGCAGTTCGAGCAGGTGATCGTGAACCTCGCGGTCAACGCGCGCGACGCAATGGCCGAAGGCGGCAAGCTCGTCGTCAAGACCAGCAACGTCGCGTCTCAGGACGTGGCGCGGCTGCAGGCCAAGGGCATGCCGGCGGCGGATTACGTCCGCATCGATGTCAGTGACACCGGCACCGGCATGACCGCGGAGATCGTGGACAAGATCTTCGAGCCGTTCTTCTCAACGAAGGAAGTCGGCAAGGGCACAGGCCTCGGCCTCTCGACCGTCTACGGCATCGTCAAGCAGACCGGCGGCTTCATCTACGTGGACTCGACGCCCGGTCAGGGCACGATGTTCAGCATCTATCTGCCGCGCCATATCGTCGAGAAGGAAGCGGAGGCGCCCGTACCGGCAACCGAGGCGGCTGCGGCCAAGGCCAAGCCCGCCGATCTCACCGGCCAGGGCACCATCCTGCTCGTCGAGGATGAGGACGGCCTGCGCTCGCTGAATGCGCGCGGCCTGCGCTCGCGAGGCTACACCGTGATCGAGGCAGAGAATGGTCTGGATGCACTGGATGCGCTGGAGGCCGAGGGCGGAGTGGTCGATCTTGTCGTCTCCGACGTGGTGATGCCGGAAATGGACGGCCCGACCATGCTCGCGGCGATGCGTAAAACCAACCCGTCGTTGAAGATTATTTTCGTCTCGGGCTATGCCGAGGATGCCTTCGAGAAGAGCTTGCCGGATGGTGAGCAGTTCGCCTTCCTGCCGAAGCCCTTTACCCTGAGCCAGCTCGTGGGTGCCGTCAAAGAGACGATGAACGGCTGAGTCGCCGGGGCTGCTCGGCCGGTCTGCCCGCGACTGACCGACGCAGGAAATGCGCTCGTTTCCATCTTCCCTTTTGGCTCGAATTCACCATTTTGTTGGGGACGTCCCCATGTCGGGGATGGAGGATTATTCATGATCGTCTCGCAGCGCGCTCGCGCTTGGCTCAAGACCCTCGTTGTTATTCTGTCCGTGACGGTGCCGCTTGCAGCGACCATGTCGAGCGCCGATGCCCGTGCCGGCCGCGGCGTCAGTTCGGGTTCGCGCGGCATGCGCACCAGCGCGCCGCCGCCGATGACGCAGACCGCGCCGAGCGCGGCCCAGCCGATGCAGCGGACCATCACCCCGAACACGACCGCGCCGGTCAATACGGCGAACCGCGGCGGCTTCTTCAACCGTCCGGGCCTGCTCGGCGGTCTCGCCGCGGGCTTCCTCGGCGCGGGTCTGTTCGGAATGCTGTTCGGCAACGGCCTGTTCGGCGGTCTCGGTGGCCTGTCGTCGATTTTCGGCCTGCTGGTCCAGCTTGTGCTGATCTATTTCGTGGCGCGGCTTGCCATGTCGTGGTGGGCGAAGCGCAATGCTCCGTCCTACGCCAATAACGCACCGCCGCCGTCGCCGAACGAGGGGCAGAACTATGCCCGTACCGGTTTCGGCTTGGGTACGGGCAGCAACAGCGCTCCGCTGGAAATCACCCCGGAGGACTATGAGGTGTTCGAGCGCCGCCTGAGCGAGGTTCAGGATGCGTGGTCCAACGAAGACATGAACCGCCTGCATTCACTCGCGACGCCCGAGATGGTGTCGTATCTCTCGCAGGACCTCTCGGCGAATTCGGCCCGCGGCGTCGTCAACAAGGTATCCGACGTCAAGCTGCTGCAGGGTGATCTTGCGGAAGCCTGGCGCGAGGGACCGACCGACTACGCCACCGTCGCGCTGCGCTTCTCGCTTGTCGACAAGACGATCGATCGTGCGAGCGGCCGTGTGGTCGAAGGCAGCGACGTACCGCAGGAGGCCACGGAAATCTGGACCTTCGTGCGACGCCCCGGCAGCGAATGGGAATTGTCGGCGATCCAGCAGACCAACTGAGGATCGCTTTTTCCGACACAACGAAGACGCCGCGTTTGCGCGGCGTCTTTTTTATTGGCGCATGTCCGCGAAACAATCGGGGTTCCACACCGTTGACTGCGAACGGAACGGAGCTGGGTGATGCCATACGAACTGTTTTACTGGCCAGGCATTCAGGGGCGGGGTGAGTATATACGGCTCGCGCTGGAAGAGGCGGGCGCGGATTATATTGATGTTGCGCGTCGCAAGGGCGGTGAGCAGCGGATGATGGCGATGATGAAGAACCGGCGGCTCGACCCGCCGCCTTTCGCGCCGCCGTTTCTGAAAGCGAACAAGCTCGTCATCGCGCAGGTTGCCAACATCCTGTTTTATCTCGGTGCGCGTCATGGCCTTGCGCCCAAATCGGAAGCCGGGCGGCTACGCCTGCATCAGCTGCAACTTACGATCGCCGATTTCGTCGTCGAGATTCACGATACCCATCATCCGCTTGGGCCGACGCTCTATTACGAGGACCAGCGGCGGCAGGCCGTGAAGCGCACCGATGAATTCTGGAAGGCACGCGTGCCGAAATTCCTCGGTTATTTCGAGGATATCGCGGCGCGCGGCGACGGCCCCTATCTCGACGGGCGTCGCGTCAGTTATGTCGACTTGTCCATATTTCAGATCGTGGACGGGCTGCGCTATGCTTTCCCCAATCGCATGAAGCGTTTCGAGCGGAAAATCCCGCGTCTCGTCGCGTTGCATCATCGCGTCGGCACACGGCCCAACATTGCCGCCTATCTGCAAAGCAGCCGGCGCATTCCTTTCAATGCCGACGGTATTTTCCGTCACTACCCGGCGCTCGACCGATAGCCGGATCAGCTTTACCGACGAACGCTGTTTGCTAGGCTGCCGTCGAGATATGAGGAGAACCGCATGAAGATCACGCATCCCGGAGACGTACCGTCGCGTCGGCCGCCGGAGGAATATTTCACCGGCACGGTCTGGATGGACCCGATGGTCCAGGCGCCGGCCCCGGCGCGGCTGCAGGTGGCGAAGGTGAGCTTCGAGCCCGGCGCGCGGACGGCCTGGCATACCCATCCGCTCGGGCAGACGCTTTATGTGCTGTCCGGCTGCGGGCTGATCCAGTGCGAGGGCGATCGTATCCGCACCATGAAGCCCGGCGACGTGATCTGGATTCCGCCTGGAGAGAAGCACTGGCACGGCGCATCTCCGACCAACAGCATGGTTCATCTGGCGATGCAGGAACTGCAGAACGGTTCCGCCGCTGAATGGCTCGAGAAGGTCACCGACGAGGAATATGCCGGGCGTTCCGCGTAACCGGAACGTGAAAGGGCGGGGCGCTCTGGAACTCTTGCCAAGTGCCCCAATCCTGACTCATTGTGAATGTGAGGTGAATGGATTCGCCCGACTTGTGCGCTGAGAGCGCACGATCCTCAGGACGGAGGTACCATGCGCATCATTACCCCTGTGGTCTATGCCGGACTGCTCGCGGTTTCGATCTACGCCGCGCTGGCCCAGACTTCGCCGATCCAGTATACGCCGCCGGCGCCGGACGTGCAGACTCCCACCAAGCTTGCTTACGCTACGCCGAACGATGGCGCGCAGAAATCCGCCAAACCTGCGTTTCGCGTCAGCAAGCGCGATGCTTGCCGTCAGAAGATCGCGGCCAAACATCTCAAGCATCGCGATGCGCGCGACAAGATGCAATTGTGTGTGGCGGAAGCCCGCGTCGAATGTCTGAAGCAGGCGATTGACCGGCACGTGCATCCGAGTCAGCGCCGCCTGTTTGTGCGAAGCTGCGTGGCATCCTGAACAGATACAGATATAGTTAGCGACAAGGCCGGGCTTTGAGCCCGGCCTTTTGTTGTGCGGATGTGATGGGGTTGTCATGAGTAAACAGACGAATGGAGCGCTCAACGCCGTGTGGGATCACGTCCACCTGCGTGTCAGCGATCCGGATGCCGTGGCTGCGTGGTTTCAGGACGTGCTGGGCGCGGAAGAGGTGCGTGCGCCCGGCCGTGTCGATGTCATCCTCGGCGGCCAGAAAATCTTTCTGCTGAAAGCGCCCGACACCGACAAGCCGTCACCTGCGCATCCGCATCGCGGGCTCGATCATTTCGGCATCCGCGTGACGGATATCAATCAGGTCACGGAGCATTTGAAGGCGAAGGGCGTCCGCTTCACCGCGGAGCCGCATACCCCGCGCCCTGGCATACGCATTGCGTTCATCGAGGGGCCGGAGGGCATCTCGATCGAAATCCTGGAGCGGGACGAAAAATATAAGTAACGGCGTAGTTCACAGCGGAGGAGAGTTGGATGGCGAAGAACACGATCTGTCTCTGGTACGACAAGGATGCTGAAGCTGCGGCCCGCTTTTATGCCGAAACCTTTCCCGACAGTGCCGTGAGTGCCGTTCACCGCGCGCCGAGTGACTACCCTTCGGGCAAGAAGGGGGATGTGTTGACCGTCGAATTCAAGGTCGCGGGTATCCCTTGCCTCGGCCTCAACGGCGGCCCGGCCTTCAAACAGAGCGAAGCTTTCTCATTCCAGATCTCAACCGACGATCAGGCTGAAACCGATCGCTACTGGAATGCGATCGTCGGCAACGGGGGGCAGGAGAGCGCGTGCGGCTGGTGCAAGGACAAGTGGGGCGTGTCGTGGCAGATCACGCCGCGCGTGCTGATGGAGGCGCTGGCGGCCGGCGGCGATGAAGCGAAGCGCGCGTTTGACGTGATGATGACTATGACGAAGATCGATGTTGCGGCCATCGAAAAAGCCCGCCGCGGGTAGGGAGCCCCTTGCTTCCGGGGTAGCCGTCTCACGCGGCTCCAATCATTCCTTCTCCCGCGACACCGTGATGTTGGTGCCGGTTTTCGTTCCGACGCAGTGGATGTCGAGCTTGCGGTAGCGGGTCTTGATATCCTTGCCGCGCAGCAGGCCGATGCGACCGAGACATCGATTGACGCCGCGCAGGGCGTCTTTTTTCGGAATGGTGAAAATCTGTGCCACCGCGCCCGCGACGAACGAAGTGAATTCCGCCGAGGGCTTCTTCTGGTTGGTCGCCGCGTAGAAATCGCTCTGGCGGTTGCGGCTGGGGCAGCCGAGCGACGCCTGCGAGGCAGCGGGATGCTGCAGATAGATGATGCTGCCGCGCGCCCGGCCGACTTTTAGGCCGTCTATCTGCTGGGAGAGCGAGCGGGCCAGTTCGTCGCAGGGGTCAGCCTTTGCAGGGGAAATCGCGCCGGACACGGTGAGGAGAGCGGCGGCGGTGGCGAAATGCAGGCATGCGGGTCTGAGGTTCATGGCGGCATTGAAGCGTGGGAACCGCCTTTGGGCAAGGCGGACGTTTTGCAACGGGCAGGGCGACTTTCGGGGTCTTTGCCGGACGGTTGAAAGCGATTAGAACGCTTCGAAATTATCTCCTGCCGCCCTCAAAGAGGCCATTATGAACGCTCCCTTCGCCGCCCCCGCCGTGCCGCCCTACAAGCACACCCCGCTGTTTCCGCTGGGCAAGGACAAGACGCCTTACAAGAAGATTTCGTCCGAGGGCGTGCGGGTCGAAACGATCTTGGGCAAGGAAATGCTGGTCGTCTCGGGTGAGGCGCTGAAGGCGCTGGCGGAGGCTGCCTTTGTCGATATCAACCATTATCTGCGGCCGGGCCACCTCGCGCAGCTTCGCAAGATTCTCGCCGACCCCGAGGCGAGCGACAACGACAGGTTCGTGGCGTTCGACTTCCTGAAGAACGCAAATATCGCCGCCGGCGGCGTGCTGCCGATGTGCCAGGACACCGGCACTGCGATCATCATGGGCAAGAAGGGCAACCGCGTCCTCACCGATGGTGACGATGAGGCTGCGCTCTCCGAAGGTGCGCGCGATGCGTACCTCAAGCGCAACCTGCGCTATTCGCAGCTCGCGCCGATCTCGATGTTCGAGGAGAAGAACACGCGCAACAATATGCCCGCGCAATGCGAGATCTACGCGGAGGGCGACGACGCCTACAAGTTCATGTTCATGGCTAAGGGCGGCGGTTCGGCCAACAAGAGCTTCCTGTTTCAGGGCACGCCGTCGCTTCTGACGCGCGACCGCCTGCTGGCGTTCCTGAAAGAAAAGATTCTCACACTCGGCACCGCGGCGTGCCCGCCCTATCACCTCGCCATCGTCATTGGAGGCACCTCAGCCGAACTGACGATGAAGACGGTGAAACTTGCCTCCGCCCGTTATCTCGATGCACTACCGACGCAAGGCAGCGAGGATGCGCACGCCTTCCGCGATCTCGAGATGGAGCAGGAAATCTGGAAGATGACGCAGGCGATGGGCGTCGGCGCGCAGTTCGGCGGCAAGTATTTCTGCCACGATGTGCGCGTGATCCGTCTGCCGCGTCACGGTGCATCGCTTCCCATCGGGCTTGGCGTATCCTGCGCGGCGGATCGTCAGGTGCTGGGCAAGATCACCAGGGACGGCGTTTATCTGGAAGAACTCGAACACAATCCCGCGCAGTATCTGCCCGAGGTTGAAGGCTCGCTTGGTGGCGAGCCGGTGAAGATCGACCTCAACAAGCCGATGAAGGATATTCTGGCGACGCTGACGCAATATCCGGTGAAGACGCGGCTTGCGCTGACCGGCACCATCATCGTTGCGCGCGACCTTGCCCACGCCAAGCTGCGCGAGCGGCTGGAGAAGGGCGAGCCGCTGCCGGATTACTTCAAGAACCATCCGATCTACTACGCGGGACCCGCGAAGACGCCGGAAGGCTATGCGTCGGGTTCGTTCGGTCCGACCACGGCGGGCCGCATGGATTCGTTCGTCGACCAGTTCCAGGCGGCAGGTGGCTCGATGGTGATGCTCGCCAAGGGTAACCGCGCGCCTGTGGTGCGCGATGCGTGCAAGAAATATGGCGGCTTCTACCTCGGCTCCGTCGGCGGATCGGCCGCGAACCTCGCCGAGCATTGCATCAAGAAGGTCGAGGTCGTGGAATATCCCGAACTCGGCATGGAAGCGATCTGGCGCATCGAGGTCGTCGATTTCCCGGCGTTCATCATCATTGATGACAAGGGCAACGACTTCTTCAAGGAGTTGAATTTGGGCTGAGTGTCACGGAACACATTGGCCGTATCTCCTGTTGTTCCGCAGAGGGGAACATGAGGATTACGACAATGGCCGAACGCGACAAGGTCATCCCAGCCAGCGACAATGAAAAGGAAACGAAGAAGCGCGCGGACGAGTTCGCGCCTTTCTTCGAAGGTCGCGGCACTCTGGGATTGGGCCTGCCAAACGAAGGGCTTGCCGAACGGATTGAGAAGCAGCGGGATGAAGAACGCCGTAACCGCTGATCGTCGTTGGCGAGAAACGAGAAGCGGGACCCGTGTTCGGAACGGGTCTAATCCGCTGGTCGCAGGCTCGCTGTGTTAAGCGCCAATTGGGCGTCGAAGGCTCGCTTGTAGGCAGGTCGCGCCTCGCCTCGGGCGACATAAGCGGCCAAATTTCGGTATTCGCCCAGAATGCCCGATGATTTCAGCCTGAGCAGCACGGATACCATCATCAGGTCGCCGGCGCTGAATGCGCCATCGAGCCAGTCGGCGCTACCCAAGCGAACAGATAGCTGCTTGAGCCGGCCGTGGATGCGATCCACGACCAAAGGCATGCGTTCCTTACTCCAAGGTTTGTCGTTCTCCATGAACTTGGCGGTCACGAGTTCAAGAATCGGCGGCTCAACCGTATTGACCGCGGCAAACATCCACGTAATCGCGCGCGCCCGCGCACGGGTGTCATCCGGCAGCAGACCCGCATGGCGCTCGGCGATATGGAGGACGATCGATCCCGTTTCGAACAGGGAAAGGTCGCCTTCCTCATAGGTTGGAATCTGGCCGAACGGATGAAGCGCCAGATGTGCAGGCTCTTTCATCGCGCGAAACGAAACAGGGCGAACCTCATAAGGCTGACTCACTTCTTCGAGTGCCCAGCGAACGCGTGTATCGCGTGCCAGCCCCTTGCCTCCATCCGGTGAGTGCTCAAAGGCGGTGATGGTGATGGTCATGGGGTGCTCCTGACAGGGATTGCTGGCTGCGCGTCGGCGAATTGCCGAGGCAAATCAATGGCTGGTCCGATCCTGACTTCGATAGCCCGATAGTTCTTGACGCAGTCACCTCCGTACTGTACTTAACCTATAGGTTAAATACAAGAGATGCCCAGAATGGACCGTCTTTCCAGCACGTTTTCTGCATTGGCTGATCCCACGCGGCGCGCAATTCTCGCCCGGCTCGCGCTCGGCGAAACTTCGGTGAACGAACTGGCCAAACCGTTCGAGATGAGCCTTCCTGCCGTCTCCAAGCACCTCAAGGTGCTGGAAGGAGCGGGATTGATTACCCGCGGACGCAACGCGCAGTGGCGGCCGTGCAAGCTCGACGCCGCACCTTTGAAAGAGGCGGCGGGCTGGATCGATTTCTACCGCAAATTCTGGGAGGCGAGTTTCGATCGCCTCGATGCCTATCTGGAACGCCTGCAGTCAGGCAGTGACGACAACGACGACAAGCCAAAACCAAGATCGAAAGGGAAGACCGATGGCCGCAAATGAAACGACCGTTCAGGAATTCACCGTCACACGCACCTTCAACGCGCCTCGCGATGTCGTGTGGAAGGCATGGACCGAGCGTGCAGCGCTGGAGGAATGGTGGGGTCCGAAGGGCTGCGTCATCGAGGTCGAGGAACTCGACGTCTCTGCCGGCGGCATATTCCATTATTCGATGGAGATGCAGGAAGGATGTAAATGGTGGGGAATCTTCCATTACGAGGAAGTGGTAAAGCCCGAGCGTATCGTGTTCGTGAATTCGTTCTCGAATGAAGCAGGCGACATCACGCGAGCGCCCTTCAGCGAAAGCTGGCCGAAAGAAGTTCGCAACGTCGTGACTTTCCACGATGAAGGCGGCAAGACGCGGCTCGAACTACGCGGTCAGCCGATCCGCGCGACTGCCGAGGAATGCGCCTTCTTCGAAGGCATGTTCGGTTCGATGCAGCAGGGCTTTGGCGGCACGTTCGATCAGCTCGAAGCCTATCTGGCAAAATAACGTAGCCTGGAGGCGATGATGACCAGCGACTACATGCCGACTGTTTCGACAGGCACTATTTCCAGTGCTGCGATCTGGACCGGGCGCGTTATCAGCGGGCTTGTGACAGTGTTCCTGCTGTTCGACGGCGCGATCAAACTGATCCCGCTCGACATCGTCATCACCACCTCGCAGCAGCTTGGTATTCCGGTTCATCTCGCGCCGATGTTGGGTGCCCTCACGCTGATCGGCACAGTACTCTACGCCGTTCCGCGCACGGCCGTACTCGGCGCAATCTGGCTTACCGGCTATATAGGCGGTGCGATCTACGTCCATGTTCTCGCTGGCAGTCCATTATTCAGCCACACGTTCTTCGGTGTCTATCTCGCGCTTATGATGTGGGGTGGACTTTACCTGCGCGATGAGCGCGTACGCGCGCTCATTCCCCTGCGGCGGACATAAAAGCGTCGCGAGGCAATCCTATAACCCGGCACCTTTCGGCTGCCGCAATCGAAGATCCAAGGAGGATGCGTCATGAAAGTGATCCCGTACCTGTTTTTCAACGGCCAATGCGAAGAAGCCTTCAAGTTTTATGAAAAAGTGCTCGGTGCGAAAATCGAAGCGATGCTGCCCTACAAGGATATGCCAGGCGACATGCAGCATCCGCCGGAGTTGCTGAACAAGATCATGCATGCACGTATGTCGATCGGCGATCAGATCGTCATGGCGTCGGACTCTCCTGCGGATCGTTTCAACAAGCCGCAGGGCTTCGACCTCAATCTGAGCGTCGAAAAGCCGGAGGAGGCGGATCGTATCTTCAAGGCGCTTTCGGAAGGCGCGCAGATTACGATGCCGATTGCAGAAACCTTCTGGGCGCAGCGCTTCGGGGTGCTGGTCGATAAGTTCGGCACGCCCTGGATGGTGAACTGCGAAAAGAAAATGTAATCACCGCATACAGAGCCGTTCCATGTCCGGACACATGTCAGCATCCGTCAGTCCGTTGCCTTTGAAGGAACAGGAGCTTGTCGTCTCGCGCGTCTTCAAGGCGCCGCGGGAACTGGTCTGGAAGGCATGGACCGATCCGGATCACGCCAAGCACTGGTGGGGCCCGCCGATGTGCCCCGCCATCGAGATGCATATGGACCTGCGCGTCGGTGGGCGGTGGCGTCATTGCCTCGAGTCGACGGAGGACGGTTCACCGCTCTGGCAGCACGGTGTTTTCAAGGAGATCGTGCCGCCGGAACGGCTGGTGTTCACCTTCACTTGGGACAACAACCACTATGTCGAATTTCCGAACGTCGAAACCGTAGTGACGCTGACGTTCGAGGAACGTGATGGCGGCACGCTGGTGACGTTGCGGCAGGTGGGCTTCCATTCCATCGGTGATCGCGACGGACACGGTGTGGGATGGACTGGCACTTTCGACCGTTTCGAAATCTATGCGGCGCAGATGTCCGCAAGCAGCAGATAACGGAGTTCAATAATGTCGAATCTTTTTCCTTGTCTGTGGTTCAAGTCGGAAGCCGAGGAAGCGCTGCGCTATTACGTCTCCATCATCCGCAATTCGAGCATCGAAAACGTTCATCGCGCGGGCGAGGTAGGGCCGTTTGCGAAGGGGGCGGTGATTTCCGCAACCGCTGTGCTGGACGGTCAACGCGTGCTTGCGCTGAACGGCAATCCGCAATTCCAGTTCAGTCCGTCAATGTCGCTGGTGGCCTTGTGTGACACGCAGAAGGAAATCGATGACTACTGGGATAAGCTCGGTGCAGGCGGCCAGACCATGGCCTGCGGCTGGCTGACGGACAAATACGGTGTCGCGTGGCAAATCGCGCCCCGGATTTTTCCGAAGCTGCTTGGCAGCGATGCGGCCACCACCGACCGCGTGATGACGGCTATGATGAAGATGATCAAGCTCGACATTGCCGGTTTGCAACAAGCCTATGACGGTCAATAAATCGTCATCGCCCTTGGGAGTGGTGCGGATGTAAGATAGATGCTGCCTATCGCCTCCCGCAGAAGGGTGGCCGGCATCAATTCCAGTTTCATCTCAAAAGTGTTGTGATGTCCGCGTCGCGGGATCACGAAGAAGGATTCATCCGTGTCGTCGCGTAGCTACGCCAGATATGCCATCGTCCTGGGCCTGTTGTCGGCTGTCGGTCCGTTCGCGATCGACATGTATCTGCCGGCGCTGCCCTCGATCGCGGGTGATCTCAAGGCGACCACTGCGGCGACGCAGATGACGCTGATGGCGTTCTTCATGGCGTTCGGCGTGTGTCAGCTCATTTACGGACCGCTGTCGGATGTGGTCGGCCGCAAGCCGCCGCTCTACGCCGGGTTGGCGCTATTTATTGTGGGCTCGATCGGCTGCGCGCTTGCGCCCACTGTCGAATGGCTGATTGCGGCGCGGGTAGTGCAGGGTATCGGCGCGGCAGCGGGTATGGTCATCCCGCGCGCGATCATCCGCGATCTGCACACCGGCAATGAGGCGACGCGGCTAATGTCCCTGATGATGCTGGTGTTCAGCGTGTCGCCCATTCTCGCGCCGGTGACGGGCAGCGCACTGATCGTGCCGTTCGGCTGGCGAGCGGTGTTCGTCGCGGTCACGATCGCGGCGGTGTTGGCCTGTGCCCTGATATTCGCTTTCCTGCCAGAGACGCGGCTGCATCATCAGCGGCTGGAGGCGAACGTCCGCAGTGTGCTGCGCGGCTTCGGCCACTTGCTGGCCGACTCGCGTTTTCTCGGCCTGACCTTCATCGGAGGGTTTGGCATGGCGAGCTTCTTTGCGTTTCTCGCGAGTTCCTCATTCATCTATATCGGTCACTATGGGCTGACGCCGACGCAGTACAGTTTCGGTTTCTCCATCAATGCCTTTGGTTTTATCGGTGCTTCGCAGTTCGCCGCCACGCTTGGCAAGCGGTTCGGCCTTTCACGCGTGGTGATGATGGCGGCCGGAATCTACACGGCATTCGCGCTCTTGCTTCTCGGCGTGACGCTCGCCGGGGTGGATAGCCTCGCGGTGCTGGTTGCATTGCTGTTTCTGGGTTTTGCATTCCTCGGCCTCGTCATTCCGACCACGATGGTGCTGACGCTTGAGGAGCACGGTCCGATCGCCGGCATCGCCTCGTCGCTCGCGGGGACGCTGCAGATGGTAGCGGGCGGTGCGGTGATCGCGCTGGCGAGCCTGTTCTTCGACGGGCATCCCCTGCCGATGGTGGCGATCATCGCCGCCTGCGCCTGCTGCGCCTTGTGTCTCAGCTTCCTGACGCTGCGGCATGACGCGTTTGCGCCGCAGCCTGCGGAATAGGCCCACCGGAACCGGTGGACAGCCCCAATAAATGGGGGACGGTCGCACCAATGTCATGTGGAATCCCCCGAAAGGCATGACATGCTGCAGGAATCGCTCTACTAAGCGGCGTACTCTATCCTGTGGTTGGTCATGCCTGTCATCTCGTCGAATAAGCCTTACCGGATCGGACGCTCCAAGACCGGTCTCGGTCTGTTTGCCACCAAGCCGATCAAGAAGGGCACCCAGATCATCCGCTATTTCGGCCCCATGCTGGATTGCCGGAAGAAGAAGGACGACGAGGTCGAGAACAAGTACCTGTTCCAGATCAACAACCGCTGGACCATTGACGGGTCGGTCCGCAAGAACACCGCCCGCTACATCAATCATGCCTGCCGGCCGAATGCGGAATCCGACGTCAATTCCCGCAAGCGCACGGTGCATATCCGCGCCATCAAGAACATCGCGCCGGGCGAGGAGATCAACTACGATTACGGCACCGAGTATTTCAAGGAATACCTCAAGCCGATCGGGTGCAAATGCGCGGCCTGCGAGAAGAAGCGGGCGAAGCAGCGTGCCGAGGCTCGCGCCGAAAAGGCGAAGGAAAAGCTGAAGACGCAGAAGAAGGCGGCTAAAAAGTCTGCGAAGGCCAAGGCTGCGAAAGGCAAGTCATCCAAAGCCAAAGCGTCCAAGACCAAGTCGCTCAAGGTTTCCGGCACCAAGACAACTCGCTCCTCAAGCCGCAGAACGGCGGAATACGCGCGTGCTGCCAGCAGCGGTGCGCGGCCCGGTCCGCAGGCGGAAGGCACCGTGCGGGCCTCTCGTGGCACGTCGCTCCGGAGCGGCAGCGCTCGCGCCTGAGGCGGTTGTTTATTCCTCTCTCGCGCTTATCTCGGGGACATTCCGGCGCGAGAGATTGTCATGAATTCATCCCGTCCGCTTCAGATCGACGTCGTCTCCGATGTCGTCTGCCCATGGTGCTACATTGGCAAACATCGTCTCGAACGCGCGCTGGCGCTCGCGCATGACGTTCCTGTCGAGGTGAGCTGGCGGCCGTTTTTCCTTAACCCGTGGGTGCCGCGCGAAGGCATGTCGCGTGAGGATTATCTCGTCACGAAATTCGGATCGGTCGAGGCCTACAAGAGCATTGCCAGCCGCATCAAGGAAGCGGCAGCGGCAGAAGGACTGCAGTACAACCCGGAGAGTGTGCAGCGTCAGCCCAATACGATCGACTGCCATCGTCTAATTCATTGGGCGGCTGCGTCTGGCGCTGCGGCAGCCATGAAGCAGAAGCTGATGGAGCTTTATTTCCGCGACGGCGGTGATCTGACGAAACAGGACGTGCTGGTGCAGGCTGCGGCCGACGTCGGACTCGATGCGGACGAGATGCGGCGCCGTCTTGGCACTGATAAGGATGTCGATCTGGTCTCGGCGCAAGCTGCCGAGGCGGCGAGCAAGGGGATCAGTGGTGTGCCGACCTATATTTTTGCAAGCCGGTATGCTGTTTCCGGAGCGCAGCCGCCCGAGCAACTGGCGGACGCGATCCGCCAGGTCTCGATGGAGATGAGCGGTTCGGTCTGAATCGCTCAGGTCTTTAGATAATAGTTCGCATTCTTTCCAAGCGCGATGCGACGTAGTACACGGCGCATCGTTTCGGATTTGCGCAACGGCTCGACGATGCCGCGGCCGGTGCGGAACACCGCGAGCTTGACGGCATCCCAGCCCGGATTTTGACCGGGAGTTGATTGCGGCAGGCCCAGCCCGCGCAGCATCGAGTTGAAGACGTGAAGATCGTTGAGGCGGCGAACCTCGGCCGTCTTCCAGGTGATCGCCATCGAAATCGAGTATGAACCCGCCGTCTTCACCCAATGCGGCCACTGATAGGGCACGTAACAGCCGTCGCCGTCGACTAAATGATACTCCACGCCGCGTGGCTTGAAGTTGTCATTGTAGGGCAGGTTGCGGTGCTTGGTGGTCGAATATTCGACCTGCGCGTTATCGGCGATGCTGCCATCGCGGTTGTCGAAGATGGCGAAGGTTTTCTCCCCGTGGATATGCACGAAGAAATTGTCCTCGGCATCCATATGGAACGGCGTGGTGGAGTTTGGCGAGGAGACGAAGAGGAAGCCTTCGATCTGCGAGAAGCCGGCCTCGGCGAGGCTGTTGAAGCCGCGGGCACGAGCGACCGAGAGCAGGGTGTCTTCCAATAGCACACGATACTCCGGTGACTTCTCGATCCGCTTGAGCACCATCCAGGCACCGGCCGTCTCGATGCGATTGACGATCTCGACCGGGTTAAGATCGACCGAGGCAACTTTGTCCGGATCTTGGCTGATGTTCGCCGCGCCGGAGTTGTATTCGATCAGATCACGCGGCAGATCCGAGGCGAGCTTTGCGATGCGCTGCAGCGTTAGCAGTGGATGCCCGGCGAGCATATGGCGGATCGCGAAGGGCTTCAGCGGGAAATCGCGTGTCAGCGAATCGTTCGAGGCGGTGATGACGGGAGCGACATGGGACGCAGCGTTCATGAGCGTTTCTCCTTTATTCGTCGAATGAGGTGGACGGCCTTGCGCGCAGGAACCATCGCGGCGCGGCGTAGCGCCAGCGCCCTGCGGATGAAAGGCACGGATGGATCGTTGCGCCGGAACGGGATCAGGATGTCGCCCACAGCTAGGCGGGCGCGCCAGATCGGATCGATCATGGAGTGATTGGCGTCGGCGGTGGAATCGACCGAGGCAATCGTCGGATCGGCGCACATCTGGCGCGTCAGCTCGAGTGTCATCTGCACGCCCGGCGAATATCTGGCGAAACGTTCGTCGACGCCGAGCTTGAAGTAGATCGCGCGGTCGAGGTGACGCAGAACGACAGCCGCCGCTACCGGTGTATCGCCGGCGTGAAGCGAAATCACTTGGCCATGCCCGCGTGCCGCCATGTCGCGTACAGCGCGGCGGATGAAAGCGAGATGGCCTTCATTCTGAAGGAGCGCGGTGCCGCGCTTGCCCTTCCAGCCGCTGGCTTCGAGCTTGAGAAAAATCTCCAGCGCCGGGATGACGTCGTCAGGTGTCGAGGCCACGCGATAGATGACCTCACCGGAATCGCCAAGCCGGTTGCGCTGGCGCCGCAGTTCTTTCAGCTTCTTGGTGCCGAGCGCTTCGTGCAGCAGTTCGTCGGCATCACGCGTGGCGTCGAGCAGCGCACGGTTGTGCGTCTTCAGAACGATCGGGTGGAGGTTGCTCCATGCGAGCACGCGGGTGAAGGCCTGCATCACGGCGCCGTTGAGTGGCGTATCGCGCAGGATTAGCGCGCGGGCGCCGCCGTCGCGGGCCTGACGGATCAATCCGCTGACGGCTTCATCGGCCCGGTCGCGGTCAATCAGAATGGTGCCGAGCGGAGGAAAGGAATCGGCCGTCACATAGGCGGGCAGCGGCAACTGGTAGGCGCGAAGTGCGGAGATCGTCGGCATCAAGCCGATCAGTTCGCCGTTGTCTGCGTAGCAACTCAATGCTTCGGCATTGGTGCGTCCCGGGGAAAAGGCGCTCACCGCCAGTTCCCATTCGGGCAGGTAGCAGGCGTTCGGTTCGGCTGCGCGCTCGACGAGAGCCTGCCACGCGGCAAGGGGAATGTCGCTCAGGGGAATGGCGCTAGCATTTTGCCGGGACAGCGCGGGTGGACGTGCAGGGACGTTCGCCGAATCCGGCGAGCGGGCCTGGCCTGCAACAGAGGCATGCACGGTATCAGTCACGTCCGAAATCCCCGGCCGCCTCGCGCGGCAATACGGTGCGCGTGCGGTCTGCGGGACCCTAGCGGGGAGGTTTCAAGATAGGCTTGGGACGATGGTTGAAATTCGAACCATCGGTTTAGGTGGCCCTTAACCACGTGCGGGGCGGATTCAAGGAAGTGGCTGCGCTCCAAGGACTTGGCTCGGGGCCGAGATCGGCTTGGACCACTGCGGCCGCTTTTGCTATAAACGCTGCCAAATTGGAGAGTTGTCCATGAAAAGACTGGGATATTTCGCGGCCTTCATGGCCGCGGTGGCGCTCGTTATCACGCCTGCTGCATCTGCGCTGGCTCAGGGCATGCCGATGCCGGGATTCCAACTCGGAGGCGGCAAGCAGATGTCGCCGGAGGAAAAGGCACGGCAGGACGCGCTTGAGAAGGCCGCGCGAGATGCGCAATCCAAGGTGCCGGATCAGAAAGCGAGCAACGACCCCTGGGCCAACGTGCGCTCATCCGAGACGCCCGCGCCGAAGGCGGGCCATAAAGCGAAAAGCGCCAAGAGTGCCGCGAAGACGGCAACTCATTAGCTGCAAGCTTTCTTTTTGATCTGCGTGATGCGGTGTCAGCGCCCGACTGGCGGACGCAGGTCTGTGGCGTTCAGCCAGCCTTCAATATGCGCCGACATTTCGATCAATTCCGCACGCTCCAGGATTTTGTCGCGATCGCGGCCTTCGGGAGCGGCATCCGCTTCCGCGCGCGCTTGCGCCACCAGAGTCTTCCAGTTCAATGGAGCGATGGAGATATGGTCGTTCATGCGAGCGTCTCCCCGTAGAACGTCTAACGACTAGACGGGAGCTCAACGGTCTCTCGGTCACCGGCCATTGCCGTGGTGACCATCGAAGTATGAGCGTCGTGTTTTTAAAACGCGAGTCCTAAAAGCATCAGTCACGTAAAACAGAAGGAATCCGTTCTCACGATTTCGGCATAAGGCTGGGATTCCAGCCGTGACTCCTGCTTGCTGCGACAACAACGCACGGAGGCACCGGAACCTTTAGCTTCGCTGTTTATTAATATGCTTGCACACGATTGTCTGGATTTGAGGCGCGAAGCCCATGCGACATTTTTTTAAGATTGCTGTCGTCGCGTTTGCTTTCCTGGCGGCATTGTCGATTCAGTCCGATGCGCGTCCGCGTGGTGGTGGTGGCGGAGGCGGCGGCGTTCATATGGGTGGCGGCCGAGGCGGTGGCGCGCATTTTGGTGGCGGCCATTTTGGTGGTGGTCGCGCTTTCCACGGTGGGGGTGCACGCTTCGGCGGTGCGCATTTCGGAGGGGGCGGCCGTCATTTCGGCGGCGCCCGTCAGTTTCATGGAGGGGGACGTCATGTCGGCGCGTCGCGCTCCTTCACCGGGCCGCGAGGCACCCGCAATGTCGGTCGTGCGGTCAACCGGGGTCCCCGCAATGCTGCACGGGCAGCGTCCCGGCGTGCGGGAGTGGCTGCAACTGTAAACCGTGCGCGGGTAAATGCGCCGCGCGCCAATGCAGTGCGTCAGGGGCTGCGCTCGCGTTCAGTCAACGGGGCGCTCCGTAACCGGAATGCGCTGCGCAACCCCGCTGCGCGCACTGCGCTGGTCGCAGCCGCCGCGACTGCCGGCTGGCATGGCTGGAATCACGGCCGTTACCATGGCTGGTGGCGCCATAACCACGGCGGTTATGGCTGGGTCGGACCGTTATTCTGGCCGTTCGCATATTACGATGTCTATGACTACGGCCTGTGGGGCTATGACTATGGCCCCGGCTTCTGGGACTACGGCTATGGCGACATCTATGCGGGGCTGTTCTCGCCCTATGGCTACGACTCGCTGAGCGGCTATCTGCCGTCAGGCCCGCGCGCTGCACCGGCAACGGGTGGCTCGCGCAGGCAGACGACCACCAGCCAGACGCCGCCGTCCGACGACGACCAATTGGCGCAGATGTGTGGTGCGGACAGTGGCGACATCGCCGGTCTGCCGATCGACAAGATCCAGCAGGCGATCAACCCGAACGATGAGCAGCGCGCTGCGCTTGATGAACTCGGCAATGCGTCGGTGAAGGCCGCAGAGACCATCCGCGCCGCATGCCCGACCACGCTTCCGCTGACTGCGCCCGCGCGGCTCGCGGCGATGGAGCAACGGATCGAGGCGATGAAATCGGCGATCGGCATCATCCAGCCTCCGATGGAGAAGTTCTACAGCCTGCTCAATGACGAGCAGAAGGCGAAGCTGATTGCGATCTCGCCGCGCGAAAAGCAGGCGGACAACAAGCAAACGGCTTCGACCGAAGGAACCTGCGGTATCACTTCGATCTCGGACGCCGTGGCCTGGCCGACCGACGAGATCAACAAGCGATTGCAGCCCAGTGACGCTCAAAAAGTGAAACTGATGGCGCTTCAGGATGCGACCTTCAAGGCTGCGGATTCGCTGAAAGCGACCTGTCGCCCGTCCACGGCGTTGACGCCGCCAGCGCGGCTGGCTGCAGCGAGCGAGCGGCTCGATGCGTTGCTCGGCGCGGTGAAATCGGTTCATGCCGCGTTGAACGACTTCTATGGCACGCTGAGCGATGAGCAAAAGGCGCAGTTCGAGGCGATCGGCCCCGACCGCTCGGGTCAGCAGCAGGCCAGCAACGATGATGACGCGGACCAGCCCGCCAAGCGCACGACGCGCCGGTCCCGCCACCATAGCCACGGCATCCACGGCGTGGACAGCGTGTTGAGGCACATCATCACCATCGCGCGTTAAGCGCGGTGGTGATAGGCTAGGAAGCGTTTCGAAGCAGGATCGTATCCAGTGGAGGAAGCTTATGCATCTTCACTTCAAGGGCGGTTTTGACGAGGTCGATCTGCAGCTTCTAGCCATTGTTGCGATCATGATCGCGCTTGGATGCGGAATCTATCTATTCGGGAATATGTATGAAGCGGGAGAGCAGGCCGGGCGTGTGGCCCGTGCGCTGCCGTCGTTTTAAGGGCGGTCAGGCCTGCATGGCGCTTTATATCGGATAGCCATTATATCGCAGCGTGTTCTGGGCAGCGGAATCCGGTCCTTTGGTGGGCTCACTTCGGTGCGCGACAGGCATTTTCTTCGCCTGATCCGGTAAAATTGTGCTGTTTCATTTACCGGGCCTTGAGGGTTGGCCGTTACGGTGCCTCCCATGAAAACGGTGAAACGCTTCCTTCTGGATCAGTCCGGTGCCACCTCGATCGAGTATGCCTTGATCGCTGCAGGGCTTTCGATTGTCATCCTCGTTGCCGTCAATAATCTCGGCTCGGCTCTGTCCAGCAAATACGAAGTCATCCGTACCAGCGTGCAATAATGAAGCTGCTGCGTATGCAGCGCGCCCGCTGCCATACTTGCCTTGGCCACTGGTGGCCGCTAACCTCTCTGAACTGTTGATGGGGATGGAGTTCCCCCGATAACCGCCGCAAGGCTGATGACTCCTACCAGGCGCTTTCGCGTCGGTAGGAATGATTCCTCCCAGCGATGTGCCCGGAGAAGGGTGCATGACAATGGCTGGGCCGCCTCGTGAGACATCGCGTTCGAGACCTCCTCGTTCAAGGCTTCCTCATTCACTTGCCATCGCACTCTGGACCACAGGCTCGATCTGGGCCGTGGCGGTCGCTGCGTATCTGCTCGGCGCAGACATGGAGTTGATCGTCCCGTTGATGGTGTTCGGCCTGCTGACAGGCGTGGCCGAATGGATGACAAGAGGAAGAGACAAGTGAACTTGATTTTTATTATGGCGGTGGCCGTGGGCGGCGCGATCGGCTCGGTGATGCGGTATCTGGTCGGCATTGGCGCAGGCAGGCTGTTCGGCACGGATTTCCCGTGGGGAACGCTCATCATCAACATCACTGGCTCGTTCGTGATGGGCCTTTTTGCGGGCCTGTTCGCGACGCGATGGAATTTGCCGCAGGCCACGCGGATATTCCTCACCGTCGGCATCTGCGGCGGCTACACCACATTCTCGACCTTCTCGCTGGATTCGTTCTATCTGATCGAGCGTGGCGAACTCGCCGCGACCGCCGTCTACATGATCGGCTCGGCCGTACTGTCGGTCGGCGCACTGATCGGTGCGATGCATCTGGTGCGGACGATGGCGTGAGAGTCGGAGGTTTTTCGTGTCGTTGAAGATCAGAAATGCTCGTCCTGAAGATGAAACAGCTGTCATCGCGCTGTGGCAGTCCTGCGGACTGGTTGCGAGCTATAACGACCCGGCAGCCGATTTCCGATTTGCTTTGGCTGGTGCGTGCTCGGACGTTTTGGTCGGCGAGGATGAATCCGGCCAGATCACGGACAGCGTCATGATCGGGCACGACGGCCATCGCGGTTGGCTCTATTATGTTGCATCCGATCCCGGCTCACGCGGCAGCGGTATTGGCAAGCAGATGGTGCAGGCGGCGGAGGACTGGCTGCGCGCACGAGGCATCGTCAAAGCGCAGTTGCTGGTGCGGGAGACGAACACGCAGGTGGTGTCGTTCTATGAACGTCTTGGATTCGAAACCGCGCCGCGTGTGGTAATGAGCAAGTGGCTGAAGGAATAGGGCGAAGGACGAATAAAAGAGACGCCAACTGAGGCGGCCTTACTTTTTTGCGGCCATGGAGCAAAAAGAACATATTGCGAACAAGGAACAAATAGGGTACATTCATTTCATCGGACGTTTTCAGCGATTCCGGTCCGCCGCTTCAGGGAAGCCCGTTTGTCCGGCCGGCGAATCCCGTACAATAAGGAGTGACCCCCCATGGCCCCAGCCGCCCTGCGTATCGTTGAAGGATCGTCGATGGACAAGACCAAGGCTCTGACGGCCGCGCTGTCGCAAATCGAGCGCCAGTTCGGCAAAGGCTCGGTGATGCGGCTCGGCAAGGCTGACCGCTCCATGGATATCGAAGTGATTTCGTCGGGCTCCCTCGGGCTCGATATCGCGCTCGGCGTCGGCGGTCTGCCGAAGGGGCGCGTGGTGGAGATTTACGGCCCTGAATCGTCGGGCAAAACAACGCTGGCGTTGCACACAGTGGCCGAGGCCCAGAAGAAGGGCGGCACCTGCGCCTTCATCGATGCCGAACACGCGCTTGACCCTGTCTATGCCCGTAAACTCGGCGTCAATGTCGATGAACTGCTGATTTCACAGCCCGACCACGGCGAGCAGGCGCTCGAGATCGCCGATACGCTGGTGCGCTCCGGCGCGGTGGACGTGCTGATCGTCGATTCGGTTGCCGCGTTGGTGCCGCGCGCCGAACTCGAGGGCGAGATGGGCGACGCGCTGCCCGGTCTTCAGGCGCGCTTGATGAGCCAGGCGCTGCGCAAGCTCACGGCCTCGATCAACAAGTCCCATACCATGGTGATCTTCATCAACCAGATCCGCATGAAGATCGGTGTGATGTACGGCTCGCCGGAAACCACGACTGGCGGCAATGCCTTGAAGTTCTATGCCTCCGTCCGCCTCGACATCCGCCGCACCGGTGCGATCAAGGAGCGCGACGAGGTGATCGGCAACTCCACCCGCGTCAAGGTGGTGAAGAACAAGCTCGCGCCGCCCTTCAAGCAGGTCGAGTTCGACATCATGTATGGCGAGGGCATCTCCAAGATGGGCGAGATCCTCGACCTCGGCGTCAAGGCTGGCATCGTCGAGAAATCCGGCGCCTGGTTTTCTTATGACAGCCAGCGCCTCGGTCAGGGCCGCGAGAATTCCAAAGCGTTCCTGCGCGATAACCCGGACATGACCGCCAAGATCGAAGCTGCGATCCGGCAGAATTCCGGCCTGATCGCCGAGCAGATTCTTGCCGGTACCCCGGAGAGCGACGCCGAGGGCGACGCGGAGGATTGATCATTATTCATGCCGGATCGCGTTTTGCGCGCCTTGCATGAATAGAGACAAATTCCGGGACCTGAGAGCTTCTCAGGTCTGGCGCGATGTGGGCAAGACGGGAATCCTTGCTCGCGCAACATTGTGCATCGGAAGGCAAAGCGGGCGCTGCGGATGTTGAGTTGCCGACATCCATAGCGTCCGTTTTGTTTTGTAAATCCCTCAAGGGGCTGACGAGCAGATTTGGCCTCTTAAGAAAGCCTTTTGCTTAAGTGTTTCAGTCAGCCACGGCACTGAATGCTCGGCCGCTTCCAGGGTTTGCGCTGCCGATGGATAGACGCCGCTGGAAAAAGTGTGTGTCGGTGTCCATCGGCCTTCGTCTTCCGGGTCGCGCCGAAATTCCTCGAAGCCAAAGGTGCCGTCCGGCCTGGAAAAGAAATCGACGCACCTGTGGTCTTCATCCTCGACACTCACGAAAACTGTCCAAGACTTGTTCGTTCGTGACATGGCGCATCCCGTGGTTCCTGTCTTACTCCGCCGCCTGGGCGTAATCGCTGACCGGCGGGCAGGAGCAGACGAGATTGCGATCGCCATAGACGTTATCAACGCGGCCGACCGGCGACCAGTATTTGTCCTGCCGCGGGCTGCCATCCGGGAAGCAGCCTTCCGCGCGTGAATAGGGTCTCTGCCAGTTATCGTCGGCGATGTCGTGCACGGTGTGTGGCGCGTAGCGCAGGGGCGAGGCGTCGATGGGGAACTTGCCATCCTCCACTTCGGCGATTTCCTGACGGATCGCGATCATCGCCTCGCAGAAACGATCCAGCTCTGCCTTCGATTCGGATTCGGTTGGCTCGATCATCAGCGTGCCCGGCACTGGGAAACTCATGGTCGGCGCGTGGAAGCCGTAATCGATCAGCCGCTTGGCGATGTCGTCCACGGTGGCACCGCAGGCCGTCTTCAGCGGGCGCGGATCGATGATGCACTCATGTGCGACGCGGCCGTTGTGGTTGCGATAGAGCACGGGGAAATGCGCATCAAGCCGCTTTGCGATGTAGTTGGCGTTGAGGATTGCGACTTCCGTGGCGCGGTGCAGGCCGTCGGCTCCCATCATCAGGATGTAGAGATAGGAGATGGTGAGGATCGATGCCGAGCCGTAGGGCGCGGCGCTCACCGCGCCGATGTCTTCGCCATTCAGCGGCGGCAGGAACGGCGCGAGATGCTTCTTCACACCGATCGGCCCCATGCCGGGGCCACCGCCACCATGCGGAATGCAGAAGGTCTTGTGCAGATTGAGGTGGCTCACATCGGCACCGTAATCGCCGGGGCGGGCGAGGCCGACCTGCGCGTTGAGGTTGGCGCCGTCGAGATAGACCTGCCCGCCATGGGCATGGACAATGTCGCAGATCTCGCGGATCGCTTCCTCGAACACGCCATGCGTCGAAGGGTAGGTGATCATGATTGCCGCCAGCGTATCGGCATGCGCCTCGGCTTTCTTGCGCAGATCGGCGACATCGACATTGCCATGCGTGTCGCAGGCGACGACCACCACCTTCATGCCAGCCATGCTGGCGGACGCCGGGTTAGTGCCGTGCGCGGAAGCAGGAATCAGGCAGACGTCGCGCTGCGCTTCGTCGCGCGCAGCATAATAGGCGCGGATCGCAAGCAGCCCCGCATATTCGCCCTGCGCGCCAGAGTTCGGCTGCAGCGACACCGCGTCATAGCCGGTGATTTCCTCGAGCCATTGCTCCAGCCGTGCAAACAGCGCGTGATAGCCCGCGGCCTGTTCAGTCGGTGCGAAGGGGTGGATGTTGCCGAACTCCGGCCATGTCAGCGGGATCATTTCGGTGGTGGCGTTCAGCTTCATGGTGCAGGAGCCGAGCGGGATCATCGCGCGGTCGAGCGCGAGGTCACGGTCGGAGAGCTTGCGCATGTAGCGCAGCAATTCCGTCTCGGAGCGATAGGCGTGAAACACCGGATGGGTCAGGAATGTGTCGTTGCGCAGGAGCGCGGAGGGCAGGGTGTCTGTTGTCTCACGCTCCACCTCGGCGTAATCGAGCGCGCCGCCGAACGCGCGCCATATTGCTTCAATGGTTGCAGGCGTGGTGGTTTCATCCAGCGCGAGGCCGATCTCGTTCTTTGCAACCCGAAAATTGAGGCGCTCGGTCTGCGCGCGGGAAAGAATGTCGGCGCGCTGTGCGCCTTCGGCTTTCACCGTCACGGTGTCGAAGAAGCTCTCGCTGAGGGGCGCAAAGCCAAGCTGCCGCAGTCCGCTCGCGAGCGTCGCCGCACGGCGGTGCACGGTGCGCGCGATATGAACGAGGCCCTCGGGGCCATGATAGACCGCATACATCGACGAGATGATCGCAAGCAACACTTGTGCGGTGCAGATGTTCGACGTCGCCTTCTCGCGGCGGATGTGCTGTTCACGGGTCTGCAACGCGAGGCGATAGGCGGGTTGCCCGCGCGAGTCCACCGACAATCCGACGAGGCGACCGGGCAGCGATCGCTTGAGCGCATCCTTCACCGCCATATAGGCGGCATGCGGTCCGCCATAGCCCATTGGCACGCCGAATCGCTGTGTGGAGCCGATCGCGATGTCGGCGCCGAGTTCGCCTGGCGCGGCGAGCAGCGTCAGCGCCAGAATGTCGGCAGCGACGACGGCGACGCCGCCCTTAGCGTGCAGAGCTGCGATGGCCGGGCGAAAATCTCGTATTGCGCCGTCCGTGCCGGGATACTGGAACAGCGCACCGAACAGGTCCGCGCTGTCGAGATCCCGCAGCGGGTCGCCGACGATGAGCGTCCAGCCGAGCGGCTCGGCGCGGGTCCGCAGCACCGCGAGCGTCTGTGGGTGCACATTGCGGTCGACGAAAAATGCCTTGGCTTTCACAGACGATGAGCGTTCGGCCAGCGCCATCGCTTCGGCCGCGGCGGTTGCTTCATCGAGCAGCGATGCGTTGGCGACATCGAGCCCGGTCAGATCGCAGATCATGGTCTGGAAATTGAACAGCGCTTCCAGCCGTCCCTGGCTGATTTCCGGCTGGTATGGCGTGTAGGCCGTGTACCAGGCCGGGTTCTCGAGAATGTTGCGCAGGATCACCGTGGGCAGTTGCGTCCCGGAATAGCCTTGTCCGATCAGTGAGGTGAATATCCGGTTTTGTGCGGCGAGTTCGCGCATATGGGCGAGAGCATCGGCTTCGCTCAATGCGGGTGGAAGATCGAGCAAACGATTGAGGCGAATGTCGGCGGGCAGCGTTTCGCTGATCAGCGCATCAAGGCTCGATGCGCCGGCGGTCTCCAGCATAGCCTCGATATCGCGCGGCGAGGGACCGATATGGCGGCGGCCGAAGGTGGTGGCGGGTTCGTTCGCTGGGCGATGCATCGTCATGTGACATCCTCGAAGGAAATCTGTCTGGTCTCGCCATACCGGGTTTGTCCCGGCATGGCGAAAAGGATCACTCGGTCTGCGCCTTGTAGGCTGCTTCATCCATCAGCCCGTCCAGTTCGCTCTTGTCGGCAAGCTTCAGCTTGAAAAACCACGCCTTGCCCTGTGGGTCGGAGTTGATAAGCGACGGATCAGCGGCGAGTGCGTCGTTGGATTCGACGACTTCGCCGGAGATCGGCGCATAGACATCCGATGCGGCCTTCACGCTTTCGACAGTGGCGGCGGTTTCCGCCTTCTTCAGGCTGCGACCTGCCTTCGGCAGTTCGACGAACACCACGTCGCCGAGTTGGCTTTGTGCGAAGTCGGTGATGCCGATGGTTGCGGTATCGCCATCGATCTGGAGCCATTCATGATCGGACGTGAAAAGCGTGGTCATGGATTTCCTCAGCGTTGATAGGTGGGAGCGACGAAAGGCAGTTTTGCGACATGCATCGGCAAGCGCTGGCCGCGCAGGTCGGTGAACAGTCCGGTGCCGGGTGTGGCGAGCGGCGTGGGCACATAGCCCATCGCTACGGGGCCGTTGACGCTCGGGCCGAAGCCGCCGGAGGTCACTCGGCCGATCTTGTTGGTGGAGGATGCATCGGCGAATAGCGGCGCACCCTCGCGCACCGGGGCACGGCCTTCCGCCTTCAGGCCGACGCGGCGGCTGGGCGCGCCTTCTTCAAGCTGGCGCAGGATGGTGTTCGCACCGGGAAATCCGCCCTCGCGCGCGCCGCCCTTGCGACGGGCTTTCTGGATCGACCATTCGAGCGCAGCCTCGACCGGCGTTGTGGTGGTGTCGATGTCATGCCCGTAGAGGCAAAGCCCGGCTTCCAGCCGCAGGCTGTCGCGCGCACCGAGACCAATGGGAAGTACTGCGGCGTCAGCGAGCAGCGTCGTTACCAGACGTTCGGCGTCGGACGCCGGGACCGAGATCTCGAAACCGTCCTCGCCGGTATAACCGGAGCGCGAGACGAAGCATGGGATGTCGAGCAGCGTACGCGGTCCGCTGTCCATGAACCGCATCGTGGCGATGCCGGTATCGAATTTGGTCAGCACATCCACCGCCTTCGGGCCCTGCAGGGCAATCAGCGCGCGGTCGGGCAGGGGGATGATCTCGCAATCACGGGCGAGGTGGGCGCGCAAATGCGCCTCGTCGTCGGCCTTGCACGCGGCGTTGACGACCAGAAAAAGCTCGTCGCCGAAATTCGCGACCATCAGGTCGTCGAGGATGCCGCCTTCGTTATTGGTGAACAACGCGTAGCGCTGACGACCCGGTGCGATGCCGAGGATGTCCTGCGGAACGAGACGCTCCAGCGCTGCTGCTGCGTCCTCGACCCGGCCTGATTTCGGCCGGAGCCTGATCTGGCCCATATGCGAGACATCGAACAAGCCGGCGGAGGTACGAGTGTGGAGATGCTCCTTGAGCACGCCGGCGGCGTACTGCACCGGCATCTCATAGCCCGCGAACGGCACCACCTTGCCGCCACAGCTTAGATGCAGGGCATGAAGAGGGACGCGTTTCAGAGAGGAAAAGGTGGCTGGCTCGGACATCGGTGCTCCTGTGGGTTTGCCGGGACGGGCGTCCCGAAAACCTGCCGAAGCCCCACCTGTCGCTGTGCCTGAGAGTATTATCCCGTCGGCGGATACCGCACCGTTTCCGGCCGTATCTCTTTCCAGATGTATCGTCCCTCACACGGTCCTTTTGCCTGAGAGTTTCCGGGGCGGTTGCTCCTTCGGCGCCGGCCGGCTTTCAGTTCAAAGCGGCCGATCTCTCCCGGTGTGACGGGTCGTTATATTGCACAGCAAAACATGGGATTCCTGGGCTGTCAACGCAACGGCATCCCCCCATACATGCGTTAAATGACATTGGTTCGGGTTTCGCCCGTTTTGTGGACAAGGGCGGTATCCCCCGTCTAAAAGCGGCGTGGAAAATCTGCATTTTACCCGGCATGGTCCGGCACGGATTCGCAAGGTCGATTGGACGGTTATGAGCGGCGTTAACGAGATCAGGTCTGGGTTTCTCAATTTTTTCGCGAAAAACGGGCACGAGATCGTCCCGTCCTCGCCACTGGTTCCCCGCAACGACCCGACATTGATGTTCACCAATGCGGGCATGGTGCAGTTCAAGAACGTGTTTACGGGTCTTGAGAAGCGCCCCTACCAGCGCGCCACCACCTCGCAGAAATGCGTCCGTGCCGGCGGCAAGCACAACGACCTCGACAATGTCGGCTACACCGCTCGCCACCACACCTTCTTCGAGATGCTGGGCAACTTCTCGTTCGGCAACTACTTCAAGGACCGTGCGATCGAACTGGCGTGGACGCTGATCACCAAGGATTTCGCGCTTCCCAAGGATCGTCTCCTGGTGACGGTTTACGCCGAGGACGACGAGGCGTTCGATCTCTGGAAGAAGATCGCGGGCCTGCCGGAATCGAAGATTATCCGCATCGGGACTTCCGATAACTTCTGGCAGATGGGCGACACTGGCCCGTGCGGTCCGTGCTCGGAAATCTTCTTCGACCATGGCGACAAGGTGCCGGGCGGCCCTCCGGGATCGCCGGATGAAGACGGCGACCGCTTCATCGAGATCTGGAATCTCGTCTTCATGCAGTTCGATCAGATCGCGCCGGGCAATCGCAACCCGCTGCCGCATCCGTCGATCGACACGGGCATGGGACTCGAGCGTGTGGCCGCTGTGCTGCAGGGCAAGCACGACAATTACGAGATTGACCTGTTCGTAGCACTGATCCGTGCCATCTCCGAATTGACGGGCGCCGATCCGCATGGACCGATGGCGCCTTCGTTGCGCGTGATCGCGGATCACCTGCGTGCGTCATCGTTCTTGATCGCCGACGGCGTGCTGCCGTCGAACGAGGGGCGCGGCTACGTGCTGCGCCGGATCATGCGCCGCGCGATGCGCCATGCGCAGTTGCTGGGCGCGAAAGACCCGCTGATGCATCGCCTCGTCTGGGCACTGGTGCGTGAGATGGGGCAGGCCTACCCCGAACTCGTGCGCGCCGAGGCGCTGATCGAGGAAACGCTGAAGCTCGAAGAGACCCGCTTCCGCAAGACGCTGGATCGCGGCCTTGCCATCCTCGATGAAAAGAGCGCGTCGCTGCACAAGGGCGACATGTTCGACGGCGAGACGGCGTTCACGCTGTACGATACTTATGGCTTCCCGCTCGATCTCACGCAGGACGCGCTGCGCAACCGCGGCATCGGTGTCGACCTTGCGTCTTTCACCGACGCGATGGAGCGTCAGAAGGCAAAGGCGCGCGCATCCTGGGCGGGCTCGGGTGATACGGCCGCCGAGAAGATCTGGTTTCCGCTGCGCGAGGAACTCGGCGCGACGGAATTCCTTGGCTACGACACCGAGATCGCCGAGGGTGTGGTGACGGCGCTCGTCAAGGATGGCGCGAGCGTTGACAGCCTGAAGGCAGGGGATAGCGCTTCCGTGGTGCTGAACCAGACGCCGTTCTACGGCGAATCTGGCGGTCAGGTCGGCGACATCGGCCTCCTGACCGGCGACGGCGGCGTGCGCTTCCGCGTCACCGACACGCAGAAGAAGGCGGGCGATCTGTTTGTCCATGTCGGCCAGCTCGAGCAAGGCACCTTGAAGAAGGGCGCCGCGCTGCAGCTCGAAGTCGATCACGCGCGTCGTGGTGCGATCCGCGCCAACCATTCCGCGACGCATCTTTTGCATGAGGCGTTGCGTCAGGTGCTCGGCGATCACATCGCCCAACGCGGTTCGCTGGTATCGCCGGAGCGGCTGCGTTTCGACTTCGCGCATACCAAGCCGATCACGGCGGATGAATTGCGTCGCATCGAGGATATCGCCAACGACATCGTGCTGGAGAACGGCGAGGTTGCGACGCGGCTGATGGGCATCGAGGATGCCCGCAGTTCGGGCGCGCGTGCGCTGTTCGGCGAGAAATACGGTGACGAAGTACGCGTCGTCTCGATGGGGCACGGCAGCGGCAACACGCTCGGCTGGTCGGTCGAGCTGTGCGGCGGCACGCATGTGAAGCGCACCGGCGATATCGGTCTCGTCTCGATCACCGGTGAGAGCGCGGTTGCCTCCGGCGTGCGCCGTATCGAGGCGTTGACTGGGCGTGCCGCGCGCAATGCAGCCAATCACAGCATCCAGACCGCGAAGTTGGCGGCAGCTGAATTGAAGACAACGCTTGAAGACATGCCCGCGCGGGTCGCCGCTCTGATAGAGGAGCGAAAGAAGCTCGAACGCGATCTATCAGACGCGCGCAAGAAGCTCGCGATGGGCGGTGGCGCTGCGGGCGGTGCATCGGGCGGCGACATCCGCACCGTGGCGGGTGTGAAGTTCCTCGGCCGCGCTGTGCATGGCATCGAGATGAAGGATCTCAAGAGCCTCGCGGACAGTGGTAAGAAACAGGTTGGCGAGGGCGTTGTCGCTATCGTCGGTGTGACCGAGGATGGCAAGGCGGGCGTCGTGGTCGGCGTGACACCTGATCTCACCTCGCGTTTTTCCGCCGTCGATTTGGTGCGTGTGGCCTCCGAAGCGCTTGGTGGTAAAGGCGGCGGCGGGCGTCCGGACATGGCGCAGGCGGGCGGCCCGGACGGCTCGAAGGCCGATGAGGCGATCGCTGCGATAGAGAAGGCGATGGGCGCCTGACGCTTCAGGCGCACTAGGAACCATCAATGCACAAAGGGGCACCCACCCATCAGGTCCGATTGGGCGGACTTCTTTTTCTCGCATCCACGGCGATCGGCTGGGGTCTGAATTGGCCAGCCATGAAGATTCTCCTGCGCGACTGGCCGCCTTTGTTCGCGCGCGGCGTTTCCGGTGTTGTCGCGACACTCATCCTGTTCGCGATTGCAGCGGCGAGCCGCGAACGTTTGGGCGTGCCGCGAAAGGCGTGGGGGCCGCTGCTCCTTGCTTCATTCACCAATGTCTTTGCCTGGATGGGTTTTACCACCATCTCGATGACGACACTGTCGATCAGTGAGGCTGCACTTCTCGTTTATACAATGCCGATTTGGGCGACGATTCTTGCGTGGCCCGTTCTTGGCTCGCGGCCGAAACCGCGCGACGTGACCGGACTCATTTTGGGATTCGCGGGACTCTTCGTTCTCTTTTCAGGCCACCCCCTTGGACTTGCATCTGACAAAACTGTCAGCATCGCTCTGGCGCTCGGCGCTGCCATTCTCTTTGCGCTCGGCAGCCTTTTGAATGCCCGGTCCGCGCCGGCTGCGCCGATTTCTTTTGTGGCTTGGCAGATCGGATTGGGATGCCTTCCGATGGTCGTGCTGGGCCTCGCATTCGAACATCCGGATATAGGAGCTCTCAAGATCGATAGTGGCCTCATGCTGGTCTACATGACCCTTGTGCCGATGGGGACTTGTTATCTGACATGGTTCGCGGCCATTCGTCGTCTTTCTGCCACGACAGCAGCGGTGGGTATGCTGTCCGTACCCGTGATCGGTATTCTCGCTGGGGCACTCTTTCTGGGTGATAGCGTCGGCTGGCGCGAAATATGTGCAATTGTACTTACGCTGGCTGGAGTCACGATGGCGCTTTCAAAGCCGAAGCCTGTGATTGAGCAGGGCGTCTAAGAGTACGGGTTACGTCATACTCGCCATACCGATCGGTCCGGCATGGTGAAAATCCAGCGCTACTTCGTTCCGCTCAGTGCGACATGAACACGGGCGTGGTCATTGATCCGAGGATGCCGCGGGTAACGCCGCCGAGCACAAATTCGCGCAAGCGCGAATGGCCGTAGCCACCCATCACCACAAGATCGCTGCCGTGATCGCCGGTATAAGACAGGATAGCGTTGTTGACGTCGACATCGGCTGCCGGCACCACCCTCAATGCTACCTCGATGCCGTGCCGGGCGAGATGGTTCACGATACCCGTGCCGCTCGCCTGGTGACGTGAATCCTGAGTCTTTTCGTTGGCGATGATCAGGACCTCGACCTTGTTCGCTCGCTTCAACAGCGGCCGGGCGTCATTCACGGCACGCGCGGCGGTCGAACTGCCATCCCAGCAGCATACCACATGGTCGAGCCGCAGGCTGTCTTTCTGAATGTAGGGCACGATCAGTACAGGCCGTCCGGAATCGAACAATGCCGACTCGATGATGGCCTCGTTATCGTCATCTCTGGTCTCGGCCTGCTGTATGATGCTGAGGTCGGAGCGCCGTGCTTTCACCGCGAAGGCTGCCGCCGAATGAGGCAGGCGGTGCGTGACGATCTCGTGATCGAAGGAAAGGCCGGCTTCCTCTGCGGCAGCCTGGAACCGTGCCGTCGCCTCACGCGCCTCGCGCTCCTTCTCCTCAATGATGTTGGAGACCACCGATGCGGGAAGTGTGGGGATCGGATACTGCGGAAAACCAAGCGGGTCGCAGAACGCCATCGCAGTCACATGCGCGTCAAATGCTTTTGCAACCGACATCGCATAGCTGAGAGAGCGGTCGCGACCTGGATCGGTTTCGAGCTTGAGGGTGATATCTTTGATCACGAGATGCCTCCAATCGACGGGTTGCAATTGATGCCACATCATCGCGCGGCCTCACGGTAACGGGTTGAGGCACGTCAATGTTCATCATATCCGTCCGGGGGACTTCGTGTCCTTGTCGTCGCAGGTTTGGCCTGGTCGGGACTGCGGCGATGGGTAGCCGGGCAGCACGCTGGTAACTTGATATCGGATGCTACAAAATACCGCATGAATCATAATACTCCTTTGATATCAACGGTCGTCGTCGGCCTTGTGCTGGCATTTGTCTTCGGTGCGCTGGTCCAGCGTGTCCGTATTTCTCCGCTCGTGGGCTATCTGCTTGCCGGCGTGGTGATGGGGCCGTTCACGCCCGGCTACGTTGCCGACCAGAATATTGCCAATGAGCTCGCCGAAATCGGCATCATTCTTCTGATGTTTGGTGTCGGGCTGCATTTCTCGCTGAAGGATTTGTGGTCGGTGCGGGCGATCGCGCTGCCCGGCGCGGTGGTGCAGATTTCGGCCGCCACGGTGATGGGCTGGGGATTGGGTTGGTTGCTCGGCTGGAGCACCGACAAGGGCATCATGTTCGGCATCGCGCTTTCGACGGCTTCGACCGTCGTGCTGTTGCGTGCGATGCAGGAGCGGCGGCTGATCGACACCGAACGTGGCCGCATCGCGGTCGGCTGGCTGATCGTCGAGGATATCGCCTGTGTGCTGACGCTGGTGATGCTGCCTCCTCTAGCAGGGATGTTAAAGGGCCATGCGGCAGGCGAGATGGATGTCGCATCGCTGGTCTGGCCGCTCGCGTTGACGCTCGGCAAGGTCGCGGCCTTCGTCGTACTGATGCTGGTGGTCGGTCGCCGCCTCATACCGGCGCTTCTGCATTACGTCGCGCATACGGGCTCGCGCGAACTATTCCGTCTTGCGGTATTCGCGATCTCACTTGGTGTGGCCTTCGGCGCGGCGATCCTGTTCGACGTTTCATTCGCGCTGGGGGCTTTCTTTGCCGGCATGATCCTGAGCGAATCCGAACTCAGCCAGCGTGCCGCGAGCGAGACGCTGCCGCTGCGCGATGCATTTGCGGTGCTGTTCTTCGTTTCCGTGGGCATGCTGTTCAATCCCTCGATCATCGTGAACGAGCCGTTGCCGCTTCTGGCGACGCTGTTCATCATCCTGTTCGGCAAATCGCTTGCGGCTTACGGCATCGTGCGGGTGTTCGGCTATTCCAGGTCGACGGCACTGACAATCTCGGCGAGTCTCGCCCAGATCGGCGAGTTCTCGTTCATCCTCGTCAGCCTCGGGGTCAGCCTGTCATTGATGACGGAGCGCGGACGTGACCTCGTACTTGCGGGATCGATCATCACCATCATGCTCAACCCGCTGTGGTTTGCGTTGCTCGACCGCATTCTGGTGGAGAAAAAGGACGCGCCCCCGTTACCGCCGGACGAGAAGCCGGCTCCGCCGCGCGTCGAACTGCCGGTTACGAGGCTTTCGAACCATGTCGTTCTGGTTGGCTATGGCCGTGTCGGTGGCGTGGTTGGCAAAGCGCTGCGGGGGGCGAACGAGCCATTTCTGGTGATCGAGGACAATCCCGGCACGATCGAGAGGTTGCGGCAGGAAGGTGTCGAAGTCATCAACGGCAACGCGGCGGCGGCGGGCGTGTTGCAGGCGGCTAATCTCGATGTTGCGCGCGGCTTGCTGGTCGCCATCCCCGATGCTTTCGAGGGTGGCCAGATCGTTGCCAAGGCGCGCGCCATCAGTACGAATCTGCCGATTATCGCGCGGGCGCATTCAGAAGAAGAGATCGCCCATCTCAAGCACCACGGGGCGAATTCGGTCATCATGGGGGAGCATGAGATCGCCAAGGCGATGATCGCGCAGATCGGCGCGGCGGAGGCGCCCTCGCTGGCGTCCTGACGCTGCCAGAACCTCATGCTTGTCGTGGGCATCCAAGACGATGCGCAGATACGCGTCAGGCCGGTCGCATGTGCCGCGCGTAAAAGGCGAGTTCGATCGAGATGAAGCGTGCGTAACTGTCACGCAGATAGGCGGTCGCGTGGGGAGTCCCTGCCTCATTGGTCGAGAAAAAACCGAGCCCGGTGCCTTCGACGATCATGTTTGAGACTTGCGTCTTCGATAGTCCGAAACGTTTGGCAATCTGCGCCCGGCTCGGTAGTGGCGTGCCATCAATATCGGACATCATCACCGCCAGCACGACAGGGATGGCACCTTCGCGCTTTCCGAAGAAGCATGTGAATTTAGGCATGCGGTCGATCAGCGGAATACCCGTCGCATGCGCGTATCCGGCAGCAGCGGCGAAACGCCGGATGAAATCCGGATCTTGCGCCAACATCTGCGCGCGTTGCATCTCCGGCTGCACTGCGTCGAGGGCGTTCACTGCATGGGGCATCCAACTCTTGACGAAATCGCACATGCGCGGGGTCGGATGGTAGGATTTCGAGCGGCGGTCAGATGGATTTCGTGATGTTTTGACGAAGCCTGCCAGTTTCAGCAGGGTGAGCGTTGTCTTCAGAGTGCGCGGGGTGAGTTCCTCCCGCTGTGCACACAGGTCGAGCAACTGGGTATAGGTAACGCCGCCGAGCGGGCCATGCCTTTCATAATAGGCAGCAAAACAAAATACATAAGCGGTCAAACGGAAGCGCGTTTCCGAAGCCATCAGCTTGTTGATGAGGCGCGGCGCCTCGCGGAACCGCGAGATCGCAACCGTGTATTCGCGAATGGCGGTGGGAAACGTCGGCGAGGTGCGCAATTGCGCGGCTTCAGCCATCAGGGAGTCGCTCAGGTCATCGTCGGCATCAGTGGGTGACATGGTGCTTTGCCGCAACGATCCTGCCCGGTCCGAATATCTGGCACGTTTTTGACCGCGCCAGATTTGCATGAACGGTTTACGTTTTTCCGGGAACGGGGGGAATTGGAAATAGGCGCGATGCTGCTGCAGGCGGTGTGTTTGGCCCTGGTCTGGTGGTCACCACCTCTGTCCTGCTTGGTTGATGTCCGCGGGCGATCTGTTCCAGGAATTTCAGCACGGAGCTTTTTCAATTACGAAAAAAGGCGCGGAGTGATCCGCGCCTTTCATTGTGTGAGCTCTATTTTGAGGCTCAGGCTGTCGCCGCCATCGCCTTGGTCAGGTTTTCCGCGACCTTGTCGAGGAAGCCGGTGGTGGAAAGCCACTTTTGGTCGGGACCGACCAGCAGCGCCAGATCCTTGGTCATGAAGCCTGACTCGACGGTGTCGACGCAGACCTTCTCCAGCGTCTTGGCGAACTTCGCCAGTTCGGCGTTGTTGTCGAGCTTGGCGCGGTGGGCGAGACCCTGCGTCCACGCGAAGATCGATGCGATCGAGTTGGTCGAGGTTTCCTTGCCCTTCTGGTGCTCACGGTAGTGGCGCGTCACGGTGCCGTGGGCGGCTTCGGCTTCCACCACCTGTCCGTCCGGCGTCAGCAACACCGAGGTCATCAGGCCGAGCGAGCCGTAACCCTGCGCCACGGTGTCGGACTGCACGTCGCCGTCGTAGTTTTTACAGGCCCAGACATAGCCACCAGACCATTTCAGCGCCGAGGCGACCATGTCGTCGATCAGACGGTGCTCGTAGGTCAGGCCCTTGGCTTCGAACTTCGATTTGAACTCGGTGTCGTAGATCTCCTGGAAGATGTCCTTGAAGCGGCCGTCATACACCTTGAGGATGGTGTTCTTGGTCGACAGGTACACCGGATAGCCGCGCGACAGGCCGTAGTTCATCGAGGCGCGGGCGAAGTCGCGGATCGAGTCGTCGAGGTTGTACATGCCCATGGCGACGCCGGCGCCGGGGGCCTTGAAGACTTCGCGCTCGATTACCGTACCGTCCTCGCCGACGAACTTCATCGTTAGCGCGCCTTTGCCGGGGAATTTGAAGTCGGTTGCGCGGTACTGGTCGCCGAAGGCGTGGCGGCCGATGATGATCGGCTTGGTCCAGCCCGGAACAAGACGCGGCACGTTCTTGCAGATGATCGGTTCGCGGAAGATGACGCCGCCGAGGATGTTGCGGATGGTGCCGTTCGGCGACTTCCACATCTCCTTGAGGCCGAACTCCTTCACGCGGGCTTCATCAGGGGTGATGGTCGCGCACTTGACGCCGACGCCGTACTTCTTGATCGCGTTGGCGGCGTCGATGGTGACCTGATCGTTGGTCTTGTCGCGGTATTCCATCCCGAGGTCGTAATATTCGAGCTTCACATCGAGGAAGGGGTTGATGAGCTTGTCCTTGATGTACTGCCAGATGATCCGGGTCATCTCGTCGCCATCGAGCTCGACAACCGGGTTCGCTACCTTGATTTTGGCCATGAGGATGCGTGCCTTTTTTTGAGGTTTTTGGAGTGTGTAACCGAGGAATGCGCGCCTCTTAGCACCCGCGGAACGGCGGCGGAAGGCAGCTCAAAGCAGCATTTGGTGAGCGGTATTCCGGCGCGATCGGCAGGCCTGCCGTGTGCTTTCGCCAAGGCGGAATCGTCGATTCAAAAGGGTTCCGTAACCCATTCCGATTACAATCGAATTTCAGTCCGGCCGAGCGCCGTTTGGCTGCGATTTTCCGCCGCACGGAGGCGTTGAATCGTTTTCTTCAGAAGTTGATTCAACTTCTTAAGCGCCTGAATCATCGCCTTCAGGCGTTGATTCGGATTGTTCGCTTTCTGAATCAAAATCTTATCGCGTTGATTCAAGACCTTCGCGGCTTGATTCAGCGCCTTCAGGGCTTGAATCGGCACCTTCGATGGTTGATGCAGGCGCTTCAGCCATTGAATCGGAAAGCGAAGACGATGTCGGGGACCGACAAGACCAAGCCGCGTACCGACCTGCCGGGCCCCGTGGTGGTGCTGGTGGAGCCGCAGCTTGGCGAGAACATCGGCATGGCCGCTCGCGCCATGGGTAATTTCGGCCTGACACGTTTACGTTTGGTGAAGCCGCGCGACGGCTGGCCGAACATGGCGGCCCAGCGGGCGGCGGCAGGTGCCGACCACATTCTGGAGCGGGTGGAGTTGTTCGAGACGGTCGAGGCGGCCGTGGCCGATTGCGCGCTGCTGTTTGCGACCACCGCCCGCGCGCACGATCAGGCCAAGCCTGTGGTCGCTCCGGATGCTGCAGCCCGCGAGATCGTGGACGAGACGGCGCGCGGCGCCACAGCTGGTATTCTGTTCGGCCGGGAGCGTTCAGGTCTGACCAATGAAGAGGTTGCACTCGCCAATCGGATTGTGACTTTCCCGGTCAATCCGGGGTTCGCCTCGCTCAATCTGGCGCAGGCGGTGCTCTTGATGGGCTATGAGTGGTTCAAGCTGGCGTCTGGTGGTCAGATACCGTTTTCGATGCCGGAGCGTTCCGAGCCAGCGTCCCAGCATCAGATGCACGCGTTTTTCGACAATCTGGTCGCGGAACTCGACAAGGTCGAGTTCCTGCGCCCAGCCGAGAAGCGAGACGTCATGCTGGTCAATTTACGTAATATTTTCAGTCGGATGGAGCCAAGCAAACAGGATATGCACACCCTCCACGGCGTGGTGATGGCGATTGCCGAGGGGCGCAAGGGGCCGGCCAAGGGTGGGGTGCTCGATGGGACCCAGGCTGCGCAGCTGCGAGCGCTGTTGGCGGAACAGGGCTCCCCGGCAACCGAGGGCAGATCGGGTTCCGTGCGGGGGCTGGCGCGGCTGCTGCGCCGGAACCCCACGGATGCAGAGCGCATCCTCTGGCAGGCATTGACCAAGGACCGCCGCTTCGCCGCGCAGTTCAAGCGGCAGACGCCGGTCGGTCGTCACATCCCCGATTTCGTCTCGTTTCCGCGGCGGATGGCGATCGAGATCGTCCATCCGAAGGAAAGCGAGGCTGTCGCCCACGAACGCGCCGTACGGGCCGCCTGGCTCGCTGAGCGCGGCTATCGTGTAGTTTCGCTGCAGGCGGCTGATATCGAGCGTGATCTGGAAGCGGAATTGAGGCGTCTGGAAGAAGTCTGATCCGGCGTTGGGTCTGCGCTGCGTTCAGTGCCCAATTTCGCGGCGGGTCAGCGCAGGCATTGGGCATAATAATTCGTTTGGCGCGTGAATTCGTATCTTTTGGCGCGAAAAGCGGCTGGCACGACCGTTGCTCCTCTTGAGGCATCTGCAATGCTCAGGAGGCCTCATGAAACGACCCGATCTCACCGAGAAGCTGCTCGACATCAAGCGCGAGAACGGCTGGAGCTGGAAACATATCTGCGCCGAGATCGGCGGCCATTCCGAAGTGCTGATCGTGGGCGCTATCCTCGGACAGATGAAGCTGACCAAGCCGCAGGCTGCAGCCGCGGCAAAACTGTTCGGCCTCTCCAAAGTCGAACAGGCGCTTCTCAACGAAGTGCCGATGCGCGGGGAGGGCCTGACGATGCCGCCGACCGACCCGCTGATCTATCGCTTCTACGAACTGGTGATGATCAACGGCCCGGCATGGAAGGCGCTGATCGAGGAGGAGTTCGGTGACGGCATCATGTCGGCGATCGATTTCGACATGACCATGCAGCGCGTCGCCGATCCGAAGGGCGACCGCGTCAGTATCGGCATGACGGGCAAGTTCCTGCCGTATAAATATTACGGCGCTACCGGCAACCACGCTCCGCTGGGTTACAAGGAGGAGTGAGTAGTCGTAGGCGCGATTCCGAGAGGCCCGCGCCTTGGCGCGAGCCTCGAAGATGACGAAAGCTAGGAAGCGGCGAAATTATTGGCCGGCCTTCACCTGGGCGACGGCGGGGGCCAGCAATTCGTCCATTTTCACGCGAATCTGCTGTTCGGAGACGCCTTTGTCGGCGAGGTCGCGGGCGACCTTGCCCAGCACGTCGCTGTCGCCGGAGACCTCGAAATCGGCCGCCACGACGTCCTTGGCATAGGACGTGGCGGCATCGCCGGTCAGACCGAGCTTTTCGGCGGCCCACAATCCGAGCAGCTTGTTTCGCCGCGCGATCGCCTTGAATCTTTGTTCCTCGTCGACGGCAAACTTCTTTTCAAAGCCTTCCTCGCGCTTATCGAAACTCGACATATATCTGACCTGCCAGTTGAATCCCGGAATTGGGAGCCTGTTTTAAATATCGCCGGCGGGGGTGGTTCCCGCAACGTCCCGAAAGGTCGCAGGAGGCCGATAAGAAGCTGGTAAAACCCCCGAAAATAGCCGGGGTTGCGTTGTAACAAGGGGAGTGATCGGCTAGGTTGCCCATGAGTCCAGTTCGCGGTTTGTTTTCGTGGATCAAGGACTTCGCGGCAGCTCCGCCGTGCGTCGCGTAGAGTTTCGGAGCATCCCGATCCATGGATTTCAACAACACTCGGTACATCCCAATGAGCCGTCGGCGTCGCATCTATGAAGGCAAGGGCAAGGTTCTTTATGAAGGACCGGAGCCTGGCACCCTGATCCAGCATTTCAAGGATGACGCGACCGCGTTCAATGCCAAGAAACACCAGATCATCGAGGGCAAGGGTGTCCTCAACAACCGGATCTCGGAATATATTTTCCAGCATCTGAACGACATCGGTGTGCCGACGCACTTCATCAAGCGGCTCAACATGCGTGAGCAGTTGATCCGAGAGGTCGAGATCGTGCCGCTCGAGGTTGTGGTGCGCAATGTCGCTGCAGGCTCGCTTTCGCAGCGCCTCGGCATCGAGGAAGGCACACAGCTTCCGCGCTCGATCATCGAGTTCTATTACAAGAACGACCAGCTCGGCGATCCGATGGTGTCCGAAGAGCACATCACCGCGTTCGGTTGGGCGACGCCGCAGGAGATCGACGACATCATGGCGCTCGCCATCCGCGTCAACGATTTCCTTTCCGGAGTTTTCCTTGGCGTCGGCATCCGTCTCGTCGACTTCAAGATGGAATGCGGCCGCCTCTATGAAAACGAGATGATGCGCATCGTCGTTGCCGACGAAATCTCGCCGGACTCGTGCCGGCTATGGGACATCAAGTCGAACGAGAAGATGGACAAGGATCGCTTCCGCCGCGATCTCGGTGGCCTGCTCGAGGCCTATACCGAAGTCGCCAAGCGTCTCGGTATTCTGATCGACAACGAGCGTCCGGCAGGCTCCGGCCCGGTGCTGGTGAAAAGCTGACCAGCCATGAAAGCACGCGTTACGGTTACGCTGAAGAACGGCATTCTTGATCCGCAGGGCAAAGCCATCGAGGGTGCGCTGAAATCGCTCGGCGTCGATGGCATCGCCAGCGTACGTCAGGGCAAGGTGTTCGATATCGAGGTTGAAAGCGGCGACAAGGCCAAGGCCGAAGCCGCGCTCAAGGCCGCTGCCGACAAGCTGCTCGCCAATACGGTGATCGAGAACTATCGCGTCGAGGTTCTGGGCTAAGCGACCGATGAAATCAGCCGTTCTCGTATTCCCCGGCATCAATCGCGAGCGCGACATGGCGCGCACATTGAAGCTCGTGTCCGGCACTGAGCCGACCATGGTCTGGCATGCCGAGACCGAATTGCCGAAGGGCACCGATCTCGTCGTTATTCCTGGCGGCTTCTCTTATGGCGATTATCTGCGTTGCGGAGCCATTGCGGCACGCTCGCCGGTGATGGATGCGGTACGGGCTTATGCGGCGAAGGGCGGCCTCGTGCTCGGCGTCTGCAACGGTTTCCAGATCCTGTGCGAGAGCGGCCTGTTGCCCGGCATCCTGATGCGCAACGCGCGGCTGCAATTCGTCTGCCGCGACGTGCATCTGCGCGTGGAGCGTTCCGATACGCCGTTCACACGCGGCTATAATGCGGGGCAGGTGATCCGGGTGCCGGTGGCGCATGGTGAAGGCAACTATGCTGCCGATGCCGAGACGCTGAAGCGCCTCGAAGGCGATAGCCGCGTGCTCTATCGCTACTGCTCGACCGATGGCGACGTCGGCGACCTGCATAATTTCAACGGCGCGGCCGCTTCCATCGCCGGTATTGTCAACGAGAAGGGCAACGTGCTTGGCATGATGCCGCATCCCGAGAACCACGTCGAAGACGTGATGGGTTGCACTGACGGCCGCGGCTTGTTCGCTGGCCTCGCCGCGCATCTGGACCGCGCGGCGTAAGCGGATTCTGCGCCACCCGCTTGGACATCAATAGCCGGAAGCAAAATGCCCGCGACAGGCGCGGGCATTTAAACCGGTTGAGCCGCGTTGTCGGCCGATGCTTTACGCCGAACGCAGCATAGCGAGGAAGCCGCTGACATCGTTGCGCAGCCGGACGCTTTCCTCCGTCAGCGCCTGCGCCGAGGCGTGAACGCCGCTCGCAGCCGATCCGGTGTCCTCGGCGCCCTTGCTGACCTTCTCGATATTGGCCGCCGCATCGGACGACGCTTCCGCCGCGAGATGGATGTTGCGGGCGATCTCGCGCGTGGCGGCTTCCTGCTGATCAACGGCCTCGAAGATCGCGCTGGCAATTGCCGAGATATGCGTGATGGTTTCGCCGATCCCGGTGATCGCGGCGACGGTCTCGCCTGTGGTCGCCTGCATGCCGGTGATCTGCGCGCCGATTTCATCGGTCGCCTTGGCGGTCTGCGCCGCCAGTGCCTTGACCTCCTGCGCCACCACGGCAAAACCCTTGCCGGCTTCTCCCGCACGCGCGGCCTCGATGGTGGCGTTGAGCGCGAGCAGGTTGGTCTGTGCGGCGATTGCGTTGATGATCTTGATGACGTCGCCAATCCGGCTTGCGGATTCGTTCAGGCCCGCCACCTGGTTGTTGGCAGTCTCGGCCTGGCTGACCGCATCTTTGGCCACTTTCAGCGATTCCTGTACCTGACGCGAGATTTCGGTGACGGAGGAGCCCATTTCTTCGGTGCCTGCCGCGACCGACTGGACGTTGGCAGAAGCCTGATTGGATGTCGTCGCTACCACCTGCGTTTGGGCCTGAGCTGCGCTCGCGGCGCCCTTGAGCGTATCCGCGGCGGTACGCAGATCTTCGGCCATGGTTCCGACGCGGCCGACGATCTGGGCGATGGTCTGCTCGAATTGCGTGGCAAGGCGCTCCAGCGCTTCGTGCTTTTCGCGCTTTCCGGCGTCGAGATAGACCGATATGGCGAAATCCATATCGAGCATCGCCGCACTAACGACGGCATCGATCATCGCCGCTTTCCGCGCCGTCTGGCTTTTACCACCGAAGCGGGCTGTGATGGTGGTTTCTATGTGGGCGATCAGGCCGCTGATGATGCGCTTGTAGCCTGCGATGTACCAGCGCGGCTCCAGACCGAGACGATGGTGTGTCTCGCCGATCCGCGTCACCGATCGCACATATTCCGCGTCGAATTTCGCGGCGAGGATCACGTCCCAGTGCGCGATCTGTGCGGCCTTGGCGTGCGCCACGATTGCTGGAGTTGGAAGCAGCGTGCGCATTTCCGCGAAGGTCGTGATCGATTTGTAGAAGCCGTCGAGAATGCCGGGCAGGGCGGTCACGATGGAGGGACGGATTTCAGCAAGGAGGGAGCGGGCGCGGTCGTCGAGGCCACTGAACGCGAGGCGAGTGGCGAGAGAGTCGTGAGATGTCATGATCTGGTGAGTACCTGCCGCGCCCGAATTTGGTATCCCCTCCGGCAGCGCAGGGTCCGGAGAGCGAAAAGTGCTTCGCCAGGGGGACTCGATCGAGGCATGCCGCTGACATACCTACACTATTGCGCTATGGTTAATGGTCCCTAAATTGAGTTCCAACGGTGGCCGAAGGGTGGCTGCCAAGGCTCTGTCGAACTGTCCCCAGTTTTGACCCAGGGGGTACGACCGGGCCGCGGAAAGCCCTTCCCGCGCCATGCCGTTCTCCGTAAACAAGGGCATCTTTAGCCCCGCGAGTGCATGATTTGATCTCCAACGAGCCTGCCATCACGCCCGAACTGATCGCCTCCCACGGCCTCAAGCCGGACGAGTACGAGCGCATCCTCAAGCTGATCGGACGCACGCCGACCTTCACCGAACTCGGCATCTTCTCGGCGATGTGGAACGAGCACTGCTCGTACAAATCGTCGCGCATCCATCTGCGCGGCCTGCCGACGAAGGCGCCGTGGGTGATCCAGGGGCCGGGCGAGAACGCCGGCGTGATCGACATCGGTGACGGGCTCGCCGTGGTGTTCAAGATGGAGAGCCACAACCATCCGAGCTATATCGAGCCGTATCAGGGCGCGACCACCGGCGTCGGCGGCATTCTGCGCGACGTGTTCACCATGGGCGCGCGCCCGATCGCCTGCCTCAATGCGCTGTCGTTCGGCGCGCCCGAACATCCCAAGACGCGGCACCTGGTGTCCGGCGTGGTCGCGGGGGTCGGCGGTTATGGCAATTCGTTCGGCGTACCGACCGTGGGCGGGCAGGTGCGCTTCCACACCCGTTATGACGGCAATAACCTCGTCAATGCGATGGCGGTGGGTCTCGCCGAGACCGACAAGATTTTCTATGCGGCGGCGTCTGGCGTGAACATGCCGATCGTCTATCTCGGCTCCAAGACCGGACGCGACGGCATCCATGGTGCGACCATGGCGTCCGCCGAGTTCGATGACGACAGCGACGAGAAGCGCCCGACCGTGCAGGTCGGTGACCCGTTCGCCGAAAAGCTGCTGCTGGAAGCCTGCCTTGAGATCATGGAAGCCGGTTGTGTGATCGCGATCCAGGACATGGGCGCGGCGGGCCTCACATGCTCTGCGGTCGAAATGGGCGCGAAGGGCGATCTCGGCGTCGATCTCGATCTCGATGCGGTGCCGACGCGCGAGACCGGCATGAGCGCCTACGAGATGATGCTCTCGGAGTCGCAAGAGCGCATGCTCATGGTGCTCAAGCCCGAGAAGGAAAAGGAAGCCGAGGCGATCTTCAAGAAGTGGGGCCTCGACTTCGCTATTGTCGGTTACACCACGCCGACACAGCGTTTCGTCGTCAAGCACGGCGGCGACGTGATGGCTGATCTGCCGATCAAGGAACTGGAGTCGGAAGCGCCGCTCTATGACCGGCCGCATGTGCCGTCGCCGCAACTGCCGATCATTCACGCCCGCGACGTGAAGGCGCCGATGCCGGTGACGGACGCGCTGGTGAAGCTGATTGCGACGCCGGAATTGTGTTCGAAGCGTTGGGTATGGGAGCAGTACGATCACGTGATCGGCGGCAACACTGTGCAGCGACCGGGCGGCGACGCAGCCGTCGTGCGCGTGCTCGAAGGGCCGAAGGCGCTTGCGCTGACCGTCGATGTGACGCCGCGCTATTGCGAAGCCGATCCAGTCGAGGGTGGCAAGCAAGCGGTGGCGGAAGCCTGGCGCAACATCACGGCGGTCGGTGGTAAGCCGCTCGCCATCACCGATAACCTCAATTTCGGCAATCCCGAGCGAGCCGAGATCATGGGGCAATTCGTCGGCTGTCTGAACGGCATCGCGCAGGCCTGCGTGGCGCTCGACTTCCCGATCGTGTCCGGCAACGTCTCGCTCTACAACGAGACCAACGGCCGCGGCATTCTGCCGACGCCTTCCATCGGCGGCGTCGGACTGCTCGATGATTTCCAGAAGTCCGCGACGCTCGCGTTCAAGGCTGAGGGCGAAGCAATCCTGTTGATCGGTGACACGCAGGGCTGGCTCGGCCAGTCGGTCTATCTGCGCGACATCTGCGGCCGAGAGGAAGGCGCGCCGCCGCCGGTCGATCTCGCCGCCGAGAAGCGCAACGGTGACGTGGTGCGCGGCATGATCAAGAGCGGCACCGCGACCGCCGTGCATGACATCTCCGACGGCGGACTTCTGGTTGCGCTCGCGGAAATGGCGATGGCGAGCGGCATCGGCGCGAGGCTCGATGCGCCGCCGGCCGAGACCGTGCCGCATGCGTGGTGGTTCGGCGAGGATCAGGCGCGCTACATCGTGACCGTACCGGTCGATCATCTGCTGACTGTGATGAGCAAGCTCAAGGCGGTCGGCGTGCCTTGCGTCGAGATCGGTAAGACCGGCGGCAATGCGCTCGCCATCGAGGGCGAGAAGCCCGTTGCGATCGCAACGCTCAAGGAAGGCTTCGAGAATTGGCTGCCCGACTACATGGCGGGGCGCGGCTAATTTTAGCCGCGTCTGGTTCCGCCCTGCGCCAGATCACGCCGTGACATGACACTCTGCACGTGAGTCACGCCGTGACGTGATACTCTTCGCTGATATCCTTGCCTGTGTAGTCCGTCATCATGGCCGTTGCGACGAGGCTCACCACGGCGCAGCACGCGATGTAGATCGCGATCACATAAGGCGTCTGGTATCTGCCATACAGCCACGTCGCGATCAGGGGAGCCGGGCCGCCCGCGATGACCGATGCAAGCTGATAGCCGAGAGACGCACCGCTATAGCGCAACCGGCCGGTGAAGCTCTCAGCGATCAGGGCAGCCTGGGGGCCGTACATCATGTCGTGCGGGATCAGCGACAGCACGATCGCGAGGAAGATGATCCACTCCACGCCCGTGTTGACCATGCCGAAGTAGATGAATCCGAACACGCCGACTACCACCGCACCGATCATGTACATCGCCTTCCGTCCGATGACATCGGAGAGATAGCCAAAGAACGGAATCGAGAAGAAGGACACGACCGAGGCTACGAGAATAGCCGTCAGCAGGAAGTCTCGCGACACGTGCAACGAACCTGTGCCGTAGGCAAAAATGAATGCCGTGAAGATGTAGAAGGGCGCTTGCTCAGCCATTCGTGCAAATGCCGATAGCAGGATCTCCTTAGGCTGGCGTTTGATGACTTCGAGGATAGGGGTGCGTTCGATGCGTTGCTGGGCGACCAGTTTCGTAAAGACAGGCGTTTCCAGAATGCCGAGGCGGATATAGAGGCCGATGGCGACAAGGATCAGGCTCAGGACAAACGGAATGCGCCAGCCCCAGGCGAGAAACTGCTCGCCGGACATCTGGCTGAAAGCCAGAACCGCAAGATTGGCCAGGAAAAGTCCGGAGGGAACGCCGAACTGTGGCCAGGAGGCGATGAAGCCGCGCGACTTGTTTGTGCGGGCCCATTCCATCGATAGCAGAACCGATCCGCCCCATTCGCCGCCAACGCCGACCCCCTGAATGAAGCGCAGGACGGTCAGAATGACCGCGCCCCAGATGCCGATGCTTGCGTAGGTCGGGACGAGCGCGACCGCAAAGGTCGCGAGACCCATTAACATCAATGTTGCGATCAGCGTTGATTTGCGACCGATACGATCGCCATAGTGGCCGAAAATCGCAGCGCCGATGGGCCGGGCGATAAAGCCGACGGCATAGATTGCGAAGGCCTCCAGCGTGCCGACCCACGGATCGGAATGCGGGAAGAATAGCTTGGCGAATACGAGGCCGGTAACGATGCTGTAGAGGAAGAAGTCGTACCATTCGATGGCCGTGCCGATGGTGGACGCGATGATGGCGCGGCGCAGCTGCACCTGATGTTCGGCAGCTGAAAGCGGGGTAGGGATAACGTTAGTGGAGGACATGACATTTCTCCTTCAACGAGGAGTCGCGACGTGAGGTCTGTGCCAGTCGCGATATATTTTGTGAAGGAACTCGGAGCCGGAGGGGCAGGTTCCAGACGACAGGATGCCCGCGGCATTAAATTTCGGTGAGGGAGACGGTGTTCTTCGCCGTCGCCGTCACAAGACCCGTTTTGCGCCCGGCAAGCTGCGCAGGACCAGCGTCGCGAGCCAGCTCGCACCGAGCCCGAAGGCGAATGACAGGCCTGCTTTGCTGAAAGCAGACAGGTCCCTGCCGAACAGCCAGTGCTGTATCCACAGCACCGGCAAATAGTGGATGAGGAAAATGCCGTAGGCGGCCGGCTGCATGGCATCGAGCAGCGGCGCGCGTGATTGCTCCGAACGCATGAACCAGGCGAGCACAGCGAACGTCATCGCTGCGCTGAACAGCGGGAACGCGAACGCATAAGCGACCTCCCACCATTGCGGCAGCATGTTGGGATCGGGAAGGATGCCACGCCGGTAATAAACGAGCGCCACGATCGTGCCGTAGGCGGCGAGCGCCGCCAACGCCCAGCGGCCCCATTGCCGCGCCAGTGCGTTGCCTCGGCCGAGCAACCCGCGCTCGGGATCGGCGTAGCCGATGCCAGCACCAAAAAGAAAGCAGCCGGCATAGAGCAGGGTGCGACTCGCCTGAACCGATAGCGGCCCGAATTCGAACCATTTGGTGGCGCCGAAATGAAGCCGCATCGGCACGTAAGCCAGCGTCGTGACCACGGCGAAGGCGATGAAGTACACCAATGGCCGCGAATATCCGGCACGTGACAGCCGATTGATGGGGGCGGGAAAGTCAGGTGCTATCCGGTAGACCAACGCGGCCAACACGTCGAACGCCAGCAGCACCCAGATGAACCACACCGGGCCGCTCGGCCATGGCCCCACCGTGACCGTCTTCCACCAGAAGGCCCCAAGGCCGAGAGGATCGGGGCGGTGCAATTCCAGCGCGTAATAGGCGAGCGGCATCAGCAGCAGGGCCGCTACGGCGAATGGCAATGCCAGCCGCAACACCCGATCGTCCAGAAACTGCCAGGTCGATTTGCGGCGCAGGCTTGGCCACACGAACAGGCCGGACAGGAAGAAGAACGACGCCATGAAGAAACTGTCATTGGCGAGCACGATGCCGTCGAAGCCGAGCCATGTCGGCGCATCGGCATGTCCGTAGTACGTGTAGGGGATGATCGCGTGATGAATGACGACGAGCACCGTCAGGGCAGTGCGGGCGCGATCGAGGGCGACATTTCGTCCGGACATGGTCCCCGATAGCAGCGCCGGAAGTTCCCGGCAATTCTCAGGCGGGCAATTCTTCGATTTTGACCCGATCGGGATAGAACGCCAGATGGCCTGCGATTTCCTTCACCGCGTCATAGGGCGCCTCGTAGCTCCAGACTGCGTTGTCGAGCGCCGCGCCATCGGCATGGATGGTGAAATAACTGGCGTCGCCCTTGTAGGGACAATGGGTCTGCCGGTCGGTGGCGGACAAAAGCGTCATATCGGCATCGGCTCGGGGCACGTATTGGACCGCCGGATAAGAGGCCTCCCGAAGGACGAGAGCCCTCACCGTCTCGGCGACGACCTTGCCGCCGGCGGTGACACGCACACGCCGGGGATTCGGAGCGATGGTGATGGGGTGGTCCGGGCCCGGGATTTTCATGTGGCACTCTCCTGTGGGTGCTGGCGATATAGGTGCGATTGCGACGTTTGCCCGCGTGACCTCGTGGCTTGTCGGGGTTAGAATCGGGCATATCTGCTATGACAACAGCCTGCGGGCTGAAAACAGGAGACCCTGGAATGCCTATGGACGCGCGGGACATCGAAACCATGATCAAGGCGGCGATTCCCGATGCCACAGTTACAATCCGCGACCTCGCTGGGGACGGTGACCATTACGCTGCGACCGTGATTTCGGAATCATTCCGCGGCAAGTCTCGCGTGCAGCAGCACCAGATCGTCTATCAGTCGCTGAAGGGCCAGATGGGCGGCGTACTGCATGCGCTTGCGTTGCAAACCGGCGTGCCCGAGTAACACGCTGACAGCGGGGGCGCGGGAATGAGCGCGGCGCGGTCCTTTCTGCGGGAGAAAAACCCGCACGGCCATCACCGCGTCACCTATGTCGAATTGTTCTTCGATCTCGTTTTCGTGTTCGCGATCACCCAGATCTCGCACACGCTGCTCACGCATTTCACACCGCTCGGCATATTGCAGGTTCTGATCCTGTTCTTCGCCGTATGGTGGGTGTGGATCTACACGTCCTGGATCACCAACTGGCTCGATCCCGAACGCACGCCGACGCGGCTGATGCTGTTCGGAATGATGATAGCAGGCCTGCTGCTGTCGACTTCCATTCCCAAAGCGTTCGACAGCCGTGGCCTTGCGTTCGCGCTGGCCTTCGTCGTTATGCAGGTCGGACGGACGGTGTATTCCGCGCTTGCCGTGCCCGCGTCGGAAACGGCGATGCGGATGAACCTCTGGCGCATCGCGGCGTGGCTTACCTGCAGCGGCGTGTTCTGGATCGCGGGTGGCCTCGCCGAGGGCATGATGCGGCCCACGCTGTGGAGCATTGCGCTGGCGATCGAATATGCAGGCCCTGCGATGCGATTTCGCACACCGGGGCTCGGCGCCTCATCCTTTCAGGATTGGGATGTCGAAGGTGGGCACATGGCGGAGCGGTGCGCGTCCTTCATCATCATCGCGCTTGGTGAATCCATTGTGGTGACGGGTGCGACCTTCTCCGAGATTCCATGGTCGACGGTGACGATCGCATCCTTCATCGTCAGCCTGATCGGCAGTATCGCGATGTGGTGGGTCTATTTCCATATCGGCGTGGAAGCGGGCGCCAAGCAGATCACCCATTCCGAGGAAAGCGGCCGGTTCGCGCGCATCGCCTACACCTATCTGCATCTGCCGATCGTGCTCGGCATTGTGGTGTCGGCGGTGGGAGACGAGGTGCTGCTCGCTCATCCGCAAGGGCACATGGACACGAAGGCGATGCTGAGCATCATCGGCGGCCCGTTGCTGTTTCTGCTCGGTACCGTGCTGTTCAAACACGTCATTCGCGGCATTTATCAATTGTCGCATCTGGTCGGGATGGCGCTGCTGCTCGTCCTGTTTCCGATTGCGCCGTCTCTGACGCCGCTTACTCTGGCGGCGCTGGTTGCTGGCGTCCTCGTCATCGTGGGAGCGTGGGAGGCTGCTTCGCTCGGTGGTGCGGATCGCGCGGAGGCTTAAGCCAAGTCCGCGCGCAACGCATGGACCGAGAACATATCCCGCGCGTCGGTCCAGACCTTGTCCGGCATCCATCCGGCGCGGCGGGCCAAGTCCTGAAAACGCGCAACGCTGTATTTGTAGCTCGACTCGGTGTGGATGCTTTCGCCTGCGCGGAATGCGATGTCATGCCCGAGCAGGTGGACGGTCTGCGCATCTTGGCTCACGAGATGCATCTCGATCCGATGCGAGGTGCGGTTATAGACCGCGCGATGGGCAAACCGGGAAATGTTGAAATCGCCGGCGAGCTCGCCGTTGATCCGGGACAGGATGTTCTTGTTGAACCGGCTCGTCACCCCGGCATCGTCGTCATAGGCTGCCTGCAGGACGCGGTCATCTTTCTCCAGATCAACGCCAACGATGAGGATGGCATCGGGGCCGAGAATGCTCCGGGCTGTCCGCAGAAATGCGCAGGCCTCCTCGGGTTCGAAATTGCCGATGGTCGAACCTGGAAAAAAACCGGCTTTCGGCAGCGGCGCGATCTCGTTGGACAATGAAAAGGGCCGCGTGAAATCGGCGGCGACAGGATGGACGGCAAGGTGCGGGAAGTCGCGTCGCAAGGCATCGGCCTGCCGCGCAAGGAATGCGCCGGAAATATCGACCGGCACATAGGCGCCGATCCGGTCGTGGGCGAGAAGCAGTCGCGCTTTCGTCGTTGCACCAGCGCCGAATTCGACCAGCGCTGCGTTTTCCGGAATCGTCGCGGCGATTTCGCGGCCACGTTCCCGCAAAATGCCAAGCTCGGTGCGCGTCGGATAATACTCCGGCAGCCGCGTGATCTCCTCGAACAGATCGGAGCCGGTTTCATCATAGAAATATTTCGGCGAGAGCTTCTTGGGTTGCTGATTCAGCCCCAAAATAGCATCCCGCGCGAACACCGGATCGATGTGGGTGGGTTCACAGCGCTCGGCTCGCGCGGATACATGAATACTCATGCGTCACTCCGTTGCATATTCTGAATGTGAGGCGCGTTGGTTCAGATGGCGTAATCCGCAAGCCGCAGCCCGGTGAACTGCCAGCGATGATGCGGATAGAAGAAGTTGCGATAACTCACGCGCGCATGTCCCTCCGGTGTCGCCACGGAGGATCCGCGCAGCACGTACTGGTTCACCATGAACTTGCCGTTGTATTCGCCGAGCGCGCCCGGAATGGCGCGATAGCCGGGATAGGGCGCGTAGGATGAACGGCTCCACTGCCAGACGATGCCATAGGCGTCATCGAGTTGGCCTGCGCGAGCCGCGACTTCCCATTCCATCTCCGTCGGCAGGTGCTTGCCACACCAGCGTGCGAAGGCGTCTGCTTCGTAATAGCTGACATGGCACACTGGCGTGTCGAGATCGACCGGCTTGAGGCCGGCGAGCGTCATGATGTGCCATTGGCCGTCGATCTTGCGCCAATGGCCCGGCGCTTCCCATGCCTCGCGCTCGACGGTTGCAAATCCGTCCATCAGCCACAGCGTCGCGGTGCGATAGCCGCCGTCGTTGATGAAAGCGAGCCATTCGCGGTTGGTGACGAGTTGACGTGCGATTTTCACCGGGCCGACCAGAACGCGGTGCGGCGGCTTTTCATTGTCGAAATGGAAGCTATCGCCCTGATGGCCGATAGTGTGAATGCCTTCGTTGAGCGTGAACCATGCATCGCCATCTGTGTGAGTGGCTGGAAACGACCAGCTCTCGTCATAAGCAGGCGGAATTGGGTTCTGCGCGAAGGCGTGGAGAATGTCGGTATGCATCAGTTCCTGATGCTGCTGCTCGTGATTGAAACCGACCTCCATCAGTGGCGCGATTTCACGCAGCTTGTCCTCGCCGGCGCTGGCAAGAAACGCCAGCATCTGCGTGTCGACATATTGCCGATAGGCGGTGACGGCCTCGACGCCCGGGCGAGTCAGATGACCGCGCTGTGCGCGAGCGTGACGCGGACCTGCGCTGACGTAATAGGAGTTGAACAGAAAAGCATAATCGGGGTGGAAGACCTTGTAGCCCGGCACGTGCTGACCGAGCACGAATTGCTCGAAGAACCATGTGGTGTGAGCGCGATGCCATTTCGCGGGGCTTGCATCCGGCATCGACTGGACGAGTTGATCTTCGGCGGACAACGGTGCCGCGCGACGCTCGGTCTCGTCGCGAATCGCGCGATAAGCGTCTGACAGCGCGCGGGAGAGGGATGTTTTAGAGAATGCCGACGTAACGGACTGGCCGGAGGCCACGAAAGCTCGATTTGTCACGAAAATCTCCGGTTTGGGAGAAAACAGTGTTCCGGCGGTTAGGTTCCTAGGTAAGGCTCTTCTACGCTCAGGCTATGGCATTGTTTCTGTGCCGAGCGCACATCGGCGTGATTTGGCGTGAAATGTCCAAATTGAGGCCGCAAAATCCGGCTTTCGGGCCTGATTTCATTGGATGGACGTTCGATTCTCGCTACATATATGAGTGAGGCGGCAGCCTGCCGGTGATCGGGACATCGGAGGCCAGACCCGCCAAGGGATAAGACGATGAGCATCGAGCAATTTATCGAGAGTGAAGTGAAGTCCAACGACGTCGTGCTGTTCATGAAGGGCACGCCGCAGTTTCCGCAGTGCGGGTTTTCGGGCCAGGTGGTCCAGATTCTCGATCACGTCGGGGTGCCCTACAAGGGGCTGAACGTTCTGGACTCGGCCGATCTGCGCAACGGCATCAAGGACTATTCGAACTGGCCGACCATCCCCCAGCTTTACGTGAAGGGCGAGTTCGTCGGCGGTTGCGACATCGTGCGCGAGATGTTCCAGAGCGGCGAATTGCAGAAGATGTTTTCCGACAAGGGCGTCTCGGTACGCCAGGCAGCGGGCTAGTTTCTGCTCTCACCGATGTTGCGCCGGCGATCGGCGCAAAGAAAAAGGCCGCCCGATGAGGCGGCCTTTTGATTTTGAACGCTCGCGCAGGAATTAGCGCGAATAGAATTCGATGATGAGGTGCGGCTCCATCTGAACCGGGAAGGGGACTTCCGACAGGTTCGGAACGCGCGTGAATTTCGCGGTCTGCTTGCCGTGATCGACTTCGATGAAGTCAGGCACGTCGCGCTCGGCGAGCTGGTTGGCTTCGAGCACCGTGGCGAGCTGCTTGGAGGAATCCTTCACCTCGATCACGTCGCCGACCTTGACCTTGTAGCTCGAGATGTTGACGCGCTTGCCGTTCACCTTGATGTGGCCGTGGTTGATGAACTGGCGCGCGGCGAACATCGTCGGCACGAACTTGGAGCGATAGACGACCGCATCGAGACGGCGCTCGAGCAGGCCGATCAGGTTCTCGCCCGAGTCGCCCTTGAGACGGGTCGCTTCGACGTAAACGGCGTAGAACTGACGCTCGGAAATGTTGGCGTAATAGCCCTTGAGCTTCTGCTTGGCGCGGAGCTGCGTGCCGAAGTCGGAGAGCTTGCCCTTGCGGCGCTGGCCGTGCTGGCCGGGGCCGTATTCGCGCTTGTTGACGGGGCTCTTCGGGCGGCCCCAGATGTTCTGGCCCATACGGCGATCAATTTTATACTTCGCCTCACTGCGCTTAGTCATCGCGTCCTCTTTCGTAAGTTTGAGTTTTGAGGAAACGCGCCCTCCTGTGTAACCGGGAAATCCCGGATACCGACAGGTCGTCCTCGTAAGCATTACGGGGAAAACCACGGGTCGCGAAACACAACGCGGGCCGAAACGGCCCGCGAGCAGGGGTGTTCTTAAGGAGAAAGCGCCGCCAAGTCAAACGTTTGGGGCTGTTTTGGCGCCGAAAATCCCGCCCCGATTTTTACTTCAGGGGGGCGGGGGAGGCGATTGGCTTGCCTTTCTCGACAACGTAAATCCCTAGCAATTTTAATGGTTTGCCGGGAGCAACCTTGACGTCATGGGGCACATTGGGAGGTACCTGGATCACAACGCCGGGCTTCAGCGCCTGATCTGGCTTGCCCTCGACAATGAGCGTGCCTTCGCCCTCCAGGACATAGCTGAGATCAAAACCCGGGTGGGTATGGCGGCCCGCGCTCACGGTTCCCGCGGGAATCTCCGCGATCGCCTCGACGACATGATAGCCCGCAGGGAAATCAACATCCTGCAGCGGCGTGCGTTTGATGGCCGACGCAGCCGGTGCCGGAGTCATGGCTGTCTGCGCATGGGCCACGCTCACGCCAGCCAGCGCGATCGAAAAACAAAGTATCGTGCTCTTCAACATGGGGCTCTCCCTGGTGCTGTCCTCTCCCGGGACAGGCATGCGAAGGCTAACAGCGCGATGCAGGGAAGCAAAAGAAATTAGGCGTGATCCAGCGCCTGTGCGCCGAAGAACGGCCGCAGCGCCATCGCAAAAGCGGGCGAAGGAGAGTTGCCCGACGTGAATAAAAATTTCGCGGGCGATGGAATATTCTCGGTTGCCGAATGCCCGAGCAGGTTTTCCACGCGCCGGGCGATGGCAGGGGCGGGATCGATCCAGTCCACCGGCCAGGGCGCGATCCGCCGGATCTGTTCCAGCAACAACGGATAATGGGTGCAGGCCAGCACCACGGTATCCGTACGCGGATCGCCATCGACGAAGCAGGGCGCGATCTCGGCGAGAACCGCGCCGTCGCTCACGGCCTCGCCGCGCAGGGCGGTCTCCGCCAGTGCGGCGAGATTGCCCGCGCCGACCAGCGTTACCTCGCAGCCCTGCGCGAAATCGGCGATCAGCTTTTTGGTGTATTCGCGCTTCACGGTGCCGCGCGTGCCGAGCACGGACACCCGCTTCGTCCTTGATGAGGCGCAGGCAGGCTTGATCGCGGGTACGGTGCCGACGAAGGGAACGGAATAGGCCTTACGCAAATGATCCATCACCAGCGTCGAGGCGGTGTTGCAAGCGATGACGACGAGATCGGGCTGATGGCGTGCGATCAGTGTGCCTATCAGCGGCACCACACGGGCGACGATCTCGTCCTCGGTGTGATGGCCGTAGGGGAAGAATGCGTCGTCGGCGACATAGGTGTAGGCGGCGTCGGGGCGGGCCATGACGATTTCGCGCAGCACCGTCAGGCCGCCGAGGCCGGAATCGAATACGAGGATTGTGGGCGGCTTCGACACGAAAAGAGCTTAGCTGGTCGTTGGTTATGAATGAGTTGCGGACGCTGCTGGCGTGAGGCGGCGCAGCCCAACGCTATACTCCAATTTAGAGTAATTCCAATACTTAGAGTAATTCCAATCAGTTGTCCGGCGGCTCACTTGTCCGCGCCCACCTTCTATGGCTTCTCGTCGGGTTCACGGGCGGCGGATGAGATGCTGAACAACACGACACGATCCTGGGGCACGGTAGCGCGCGCGTTTCACTGGGTGCTTGGCATCGCCATCATTGGCATGATCGCCTATGGCTGGTGGATGAACCACTTTCCGGCGCGGGCGGATCGCTTCTTCCACCGTTCGATCCACGCCGATATCGGCTATCTCGTGCTGCTGTTCACGGCACTGCGGCTGATCTGGAAAGTGACGAACCCTATGCCTGTGCTGCCCGCCAGCACGCGCGCCTGGGAGCGGGGGCTCGCGCACCTCAACCAGTGGTCGCTCTACGTCCTGACATTTGTGGTTGCCATGCTCGGCTGGGCTCATTCAGGCGCGCACAAGCCGGACTATGCGGATTTCTTCGGGCTATTCCGGGTGCCGCAGTTCACGGTCGAGAACAAGCAGAACGCGCGCGATTTCGAGAACTGGCACATCTATGCGGCCTATGTGCTGCTGGCGCTGATCGTGTTGCATGTCCTCGCCGCGCTCTATCATCGCTTCATCAAGCGTGACGGCGTGCTGGAGCGGATGGTCGACGGCCGGGCGAGCTAAGTCCTGCGCCTTTAAATCCGGTTGAGCAGCCGCCCGAGCAGCACCAGCCCCTGCGGCCACAACCCGAGGCGCGATGTGCCGTTGATGTGACCCAGTTCTCCGGCGTCATGGAAAGCCGAATCCCAGCCTGAGGCAAACGTGCGGGCGCGCTCCAGCGTCACGAACGGATCGTTGCTGCTCGCAACCGTGATGGAGGGGACAGGCAGTGGCTTGCGCGGCAGCGGCGCGAAGTTCCGGACGGCATCCGGCGTGTGCTCGACTGACTCCACATCGGACGGCGCCACCAGTAATGCGCCTTTGACGCGTCCCGGTTCGTGCATGGTGAGCCAGTGCACGGCGAGCGCGACGCCGAGGCTGTGGGCGATCAGGACAACGGGTCGCTTGCCCTGCGCGACGGCCTGATCGAGCCGCGCCAGCCAGTCGGCCAGTTGCGGCGTGTCCCAATCGTCCTGCAGGACCCGTGAGGCATTCGGAAACGCCATCGACCAGTGCGACTGCCAGTGATCGACCCCGGAGTTGGTCAGGCCGGGGAGGATCAGGAAATCGAAGGCCTCGCAGGACGGGATCATGGCGATCGTTCAGGATTTCCCGAACACTCGGTCAAAGATCGTGTCGACGTGCTTAAAGTGATAGGCGAGATCAAATTGCTCTTCGATCTCCTTGTCGGACAAGAGCTTTTTAACGTCCTCATCCTTTTTCAGAAGCGACTGGAAGTCGCCTTCGCCACGCCAGACAGGCATCGCGTTGCGCTGCACGAGGCGGTAGGCGTCCTCGCGCGAGGCACCCTTCTGCGTCAGTGCCAGCAGCAGCCGTTGCGAGTGGACCAGGCCGCCGAGGCGGTCGAGGTTCTTCTGCATGTTCTCGGGATAGACGAGAAGCTTCTCGATCACGCCGGCAAGCCGGTTGAGCGCGAAGTCGAGCGTCACGGTGGCGTCGGGGCCCATCATCCGCTCGGCGGAGGAGTGCGAGATGTCGCGCTCGTGCCAGAGCACGACGTTCTCCAGCGCGGGGGTGACATAAGCGCGGACCATGCGTGACAGGCCGGTGAGATTTTCGGTCAGCACCGGGTTACGCTTGTGCGGCATCGCCGAGGAGCCCTTCTGCCCCTGCGAGAAGAACTCTTCGGCTTCCAGCACTTCGGTGCGCTGCATGTGCCGGATTTCAACCGCGAGGCGTTCCATCGATGCCGCGACGACGCCAAGCGTCGCGAAGAACATGGCGTGACGGTCGCGCGGGATCACCTGCGTCGAGATCGGTTCGACGGTCAGCCCCATTGCCTTGGCGACATGTTCTTCCACCCGCGGATCGATCTGCGCAAAGGTGCCGACGGCGCCCGAGATGGCGCAGGTCGCGATTTCCTTCCGCGCGGCGACGAGGCGGGCGCGGGCACGGTCAAATTCGGCGTAGGCGTAAGCGAGCTTGAGGCCGAAAGTCACCGGCTCGGCATGGATGCCGTGCGAGCGGCCGATGACCGGCGTGAGCTTGTGCTCGAATGCGCGTGCTTTAAGAGCCGCGAGCACGCGGTCGATATCGGCGATCAGAAGATCGGCGGCGCGCGCGAGTTGCACGTTCAGGCAGGTGTCGAGCACGTCCGACGAGGTCATGCCCTGATGCACGAACCGTGCTTCGGGGCCGACAATCTCGGCAAGGTGCGTGAGGAAGGCGATGACGTCGTGCTTGGTCTCGCGCTCGATCTCGTCGATGCGCTCGACATTGAAGGTTACGCCCTTGGCTTTTTCCCAGACCTTCTTCGCCGCGTCCTTCGGAATCGTGCCGATCTCGGCCAGCGCGTCGGCGGCATGGGCCTCGATCTCGAACCAGATCTGGAAACGCGTCTGAGGCTCCCAGATGGAGGTCATTTCGGGGCGGGAATAGCGAGGAATCATGGGCTGCCTTCCTGGGGAAAAGGCCATCTTATTGGGACATCGGCGGCCTGTTGTCTATGCATATGCCCGCCCATTCCACATTTCGAAACCCAAGGCTGCGCGGGCAATTTCATGATGCGGCACAGCGACATAACCAAACTTTGACTTCTCCGGTATGGCTTTGCCTCCCCAGCCGGAATGTTGGCGTTACGATGCATTCAATCCGGCGCCAAAGTCCGGATGAATTGGGGAAGATTTCATGAAACGCCTGTTTGCTGCGGCCAGCGCGCTGGCCGTCACCATGACCGCCACGCCGTCCAATGCCAAAGTCATCAAATTCGAAATCCTGAAAACTGAATCGCCGGCTTTCGGCGGGCGCACGTTCGGCAGTGTCGGAACCTATGATCGGGTGTTCGCGCGGGCGACGATCGCGCTGGCGCCGTCCGATCCGCATAACGGCATCATCGCGGACATCGAGCATGCGCCGCGCGATGCACAGGGCCTCGTCCAGGCGACGACGGACGTACAGATGCTCCGGCCGACCAATGCGGCCCACGGCAATCGCCGGCTGTTCTATGAAGTGCTCAACCGCGGTAGCAAGCTCGGGCTCGCGCTGTTCGACGACACGCCGAAAGTCATCAATGATCCCGAGACGGCGGAAGATGCCGGAAACGGCTTTCTGATGCGAAAGGGTTACACGGTCGTGTGGAGCGGCTGGCAGGGCGATCTCACTCCAGGTGAGGGGCGGATGACGTTTTCGCCGCCGGTCGTTTCCGGGATCACGGGTCTCGCGTGCGAGGAATACATCTTCGATCACGAGAACAATCCGGCGACCGCCAAGCTGAGCTATCCCGCCGCCGATCTTGATGTCGCGCATGCCAAGCTCTCCGTGCGCGAAGCGGAGGCCGATCAGCGCGCGACGCCTGTCGATCTGTCGTTCACGTTCACCGACGATACGCATATCTCAATCAAGCGCCCGGCGGGCTTCGATGCAGGCGCGATCTACGAACTGATCTATCAGGCTAAAAATCCCAAGGTGATGGGAATGGGCTTTGCCGCGACGCGCGACATTGTTTCTTTCCTGCGTTACGAGAAGGCGGATGCCGCAGGTGGCGCCAATCCACTTGCCGGGCAGGTCGACAAGGCGATCGGCTTCGGTCTCTCGCAGAGCGGCCGCTTCCTGCACGACTATCTCTATCTCGGCTTCAACGGTGATGAAGCCGGGCGGATGGTGTTCGACGGCGTGATGCCGCACATTTCCGGGGGCAAGAAGACCTTCACGAATTATCGCTTCAGCCAGCCGGGCCGCTCGCCTTACGAGCACGCCGACATGCTGTATCCCGGCTCGGAGTTTCCCTTCACTTACACGACCACGACCGATGTTCTTACCGGCAGGACCGACGGCATCCTCAAACGCTGCGAGGAACAGAAGAATTGTCCGAAGATTCTGAAATCGGACAGCGAGATCGAGTTTTATCAGCAGCGTGCGGCGCTGGTCTCGACCGGCACCGACGGCAAGCCGGTGGAGATTCCGGACAATGTCCGGGTCTACTTCCTCTCGAACCTGCAACACTACGCGCTGGCGCACGCAAAGTCGGCGATGGTGAAGCAATGCAAATATCCGTCAAACCCGCTGAATGCCGGGCCGTCGGTCCGCGCGTTGCTGGTGGCGCTCGATGCCTGGATCACGGACGGCACCGCGCCGCCGCCGAGCCGCTATCCGAGCGTTGCCGATGGCACGCTGGTAGCACCGGATGCGAAGGATGTTGGCTTTCCGGCCAATCCCGCATTTCCTTATACCGAGCGGCTGGCACGGCCGACCCTGATCGATTTCAGCGAAATGCCGCCGGCGAAGATCAAGCCGTATCCCATCTTCGTGCCCAAGACCGATGCCGATGGCCGCGCCATCGCGGGCGTGCATCTGCCGACATTGGAAGCACCCATCGCCACGCACACTGGGTGGAACATCCGCAAGGCAGGTTTTTCGGAAGGTGAGCTTTGCGACAACAACGGATCGATGATCCCGTTTGCGGCGACGAAGGAGGAGCGGCTGAAGACCGGTGATCCGCGTCTGTCGCTCGCCGAACGTTATCCGCATCCGGGCGATCGCGCTGCCGCAGTCGAGAAGGCCGCGAAGCAGCTTGTTCAGGACCGGCTGTTACTCAAGGAAGACGTCAAGACATTCACCGACGCGGTGAATTGATCGGAGAAAGAAAAGGCCGCCTTCGAGGCGGCCTTTTTGTTTCAGATTGCTTCGCCGCGCGCATTCGCGGCCGCGTTACGGATCGCCGAAATGTTCGTCTTGTAGTGGTCGAACGTGCCGCCTTTGAAGACTGCCGATCCGGCGACGAAAGCGTTCGCGCCCGCGGCGGTGATCTGTGCTGCGTTGTCCGCCGTGACGCCGCCATCGACCATGATGTCGATCGGGCGGCCCGCGCACATCGCGCGGATCGTCGTGATCTTTTCCAGCACGGCCGGAATGAAGGACTGACCGCCGAAGCCGGGATTGACCGACATCACCAGCACGATGTCGATGAGGTCGAGCACATACTCGATAACGTTCGCAGGCGTCGCCGGATTGAGCGCGACACCGGCCTTCTTGCCGAGTGCCCGGACCGCCTGCACCGAGCGGTGAAGGTGGGGTCCGGCTTCCGCATGCACCGTGATGTGGTCGCAGCCTGCCTTCGCGAACGCCTCGAGATAGGGGTCGCAGGGCGCGATCATCAGATGTGCGTCGAAGATCTTCTTGGTGTGCGGACGCATCGCCTTGATGATGTCCGGCCCGTAGGAAATGTTCGGCACGAAATGGCCGTCCATCACGTCCATGTGGAGCCAGTCGGCACCCGCCATATCGACGGCGCGGACCTCTTCGCCCAGACGGGCGTAGTCGGAGGCGAGAACCGATGGCGCGATAATCAGCGGACGGTGTGCGGATGGCAGGGACATGGCACCAAGCTTGAGCGTTGAAAATGAACTGATCCGTGTCGGATGGCGTTCGCTATCACGCCTCAGGCCCCGGCGCAAAACCTGAAGCCGGCTCAGCACGGCATTTTCTGCCGCTCGGCGGCAGCTTTTGCCGGACGAGGCGAGGGCGCTTCTCTCAAAAAATATCGATTTTCCGGGCATTTCTCATCCGGCACGACAATTGCTGGAACTTCTGCAGGGCCGCGCATGCGCGGCGGAGGGAGTATGGCCATGTATCTGGCTTTGGCAGGTGCCGCATCGACAGCGCTCGATCTGTTGTCGTCGCTGACGTCGTCGAAATCGTCGTCGACGCAGCCGACGACTGGGGTATCCCAGGGCTCGAAGCCGTTCGTCATTTCGTCCAGCACGTCGGCGTCAGTGACGACCTCGTCTCCCGCGACATGGGGGCAGAGCGGGGCGCTTTCGCCCGATACGTGGAATGCGCTGCTCGCGGCGCAATCGCCGTCGGCGACCGCCAACTCTGCTACCTCGCCGTCGAACGCGATGAAAGATTTGTTCTCGCAGCTCGACGTCAATGGCGACGGCTCGATTTCGAAATCGGAATTCGAACAGCAGCTCGGTGCCGGCGGCACCAATGTCGCGGCGGCGGACAACGTGTTCGCCAAGCTCGACACGGACGGCGACGGCTCCGTCAGCATCAATGAACTGACCAGCGCGCTGCAGGCCCGAAAGAGTGGCGGCAGCCATCATGCGCATGGCGGCCACGGTGGAGGCGGCGGCGGTCTGGCTGACGCCTTGTCGCAATCGATCGACGGCGCCACAACCACCACCACGACCAATTCTGACGGTTCGACCACCACCACGCTGACCTATGCCGACGGCTCGAAGGTTACCTCGACCAGTGCGGCATCCAGTGCCGGTTCGTCCAGCGCCGCGTCATCCTATAATCTGATCGAAAAACTGATCCAGTCACAGTCTCAGGCGGTCTCCAACGCTTCGACCTCGTCTGTCAAAGTCTAGCGCGTAGAAAACGCGCCTAGCTCACTACCCCGTACGCACACACACGCGGTACCAGTGCGCCCGATGCTTACGTAGCAATACGTGACATCGGGCGATTTTCATATGTCGCTAACGATGCCGTCGCGTAATCGCCGTGAGGTTTGCGTGGCGGAGTGGCATGTTGCGGACGGCGTTGCTGTGCGGAAGTATGATAATGGCCGCGTTCCATCCTGCGTGGGCGGAGGATGAGTTCGTCGCTTCTTTGCGGCTGCGCGGCGGCTACGATTCCAATCCGCAGTTTTCGAACGGCAGCGGCATCGGCGGCTCCGCCTTCATCGGCACCGATGCGTCGATGGCGGCCGCTCACAAGGACGGCGATGCGAGCCTTGGGATCGCGGCGGAAGCGAGCCAGATTCAATACGCCAACCCGCAGGCGACACCGGCCCTGAACGGCAAGGTCATCATTCGCGGCATGCTGGGCAGCGACGATCTGAATGTCAGCTCGGTCACGACGATCTCCGACATCAGTACCTATAACCTGCGTTCGTCCGACCTAATCCAGTCGGTCAAGGGCGAAGCGAAAATTGGTTCATTCAAATTATTCGCGACGGCGGAGGGAGCGCGCTCGAGCCTCAATCAGACCAACGCGATCTTTCAGGATTTTTTGCCCGAGGCGCAGCAGTATCTGCGCGGCACGCTTATTCCCGGCGTCGCCTATGCCTGTGGAAAATTCGAGGTCGGGGCGTCGGTCAACCTGTCGATGCGGCGCTATGCGCAGGAGTTCGATGTGTTCGGTTATCGCCGTGACAATGAACGAATCCAGCCGTTCGTGTTCGCGAAATATGCCGACAAGGATTTCAGCGTCACAGGGTCGCTGTCGCAATTGCGCGGCACCTGGCACGATCCTGATTTCAGCAACGTGAAGGCGTTGCTTTACGAGGGGCATCTTCACTGGCGCCACGATGCCTGGACGCTCGATCTGACGGCGTGGAAACGCGCCAACGAGACCACCTTTCCAATTTCGCCGATCACGATCGATGCGGCCTATACCGGCAAGCTGTCATGGGCCGCGACGCCGCAACTGACGCTGAGTGCGGCGGCGGGTTACACCACGACGCGTTATCTCGAATCGCCGTTCGATGCGCAGACCGCGACGGTCGCGTTCGGCGGCTCCTACGATCTTGGTAACGACTATGCGCTGGGGCTGGATCTCACCTACGCACACGGCGTTCTGATTTCCGGCGACAAGGCGAGCGCCTTGATCCTGTCGTCATCGATCACGAAGAAATTTTCGCCGTTTGCAAAAGCGGCGGTGGAAAAAGATAAGAATCCCAACCGGAAAATATGAGTGCGGATGGGAAACTTCCCCATCCGCGTTGTTGCAGGTGCGGAGCTTAGTAGCCGCAGCCGCAGCCGCCACCATGGCCGCCGCCGAGGATTCCGCCGCGACCAAGCACGGCGCCAAGGATTCCGCCCTTGCCGGTGGTGACCGCCGTGTTGACGACGAGGGCGCTGCGGCCGCTGAGCAGGCCGAGCACGCCGCCTTTTCCGGTCAGCACGTTCGCGCCGATGCCGATGCCACCGCCCTTCGCAAAGCTCGGCGATGCAGCGAGAACGGTCGCGGTGGCGGCGAGGATCAGGATTTTCTTCATGGCGTTTGCTCCACTGTTGGACATGCACGGCATGTGCATGCGCCTCACCGTGGAGACGCAGGAGAGACGCGCCAATCGAAACAGAAAGCTAACCTTAAATCCTACGCGAAGGCGCGTAGATCGTTCAGCTTCGGCGTCACGACGCTACCACCTCCCGTTGAGGTATCGGGAACCGAGTTTGTTAACTCGCCTGACGATGGGGCGCGAGGATTTCGCGATAGCCGTACTGATCGCGGATTTCCCGATTGAAAAATCCGCCGCGAGATTCGGCGTGGCTGAAGGCCGAGAACTTCTCCGGTGGTACGTCGAAATAAACATACTGGCGGCCGGACACGAACGTGACCCACAATTCGCGATCGATCGGATCGTACATGATACGGCGGATGGCGGTCGAAGGCATGGGCGCTCTCCTCTCGGAGAGATAACGCGCCCGCTGCTGCGAAGTTCAAAGTATGCCGGTCAAAAAAGCCCGGCGGGAAGGTCGGATTCCCGCCGGGCTGTAGATCCTTCAAGGGACGCGATTACAGCCTTGGAAGGATCTTGTCGCCATGACCCATCGATGGGTCGGCCTTATTGCTGAACATGATCACCGCGATGGAACCGGAGAGGGCAGCACGCATCGAGTGGTTCACGAGAGCATAAGCGCCTTCCTTCGGCGAAATGACATCGAAGGTCGCTGCGTCGCCAGGGGCGACGGTGTAGTTCTGCATGCCCGTCAGCACGTTCTTCGGGTTGCCCGACGGATAGACGCGGTCCCAGATGCCCGCGATCGGGTGGAAGCCGGAAAATTCGTTCGGGCCGGCGTTGATGAGATAGATACGCACGCGTTCACCCGGCTTGGCTTCGAGCGTCTGCGTGGCGTTGACGTCATGTACGGGATCGTACTGGAAGGGGACGGCGTTGAAGGCGTCGTGCTGCCAGTTGTTGGCCATCATGCCTTTGACGTCTTCGGGATTGTCGAAGGTCTGGTGCTCAACCAGGATGTATTCACGATCCGCCTTTGGCATCGCGTCCGGGTCCTTCGGATCGATGATGATGGCGCCGATCATTCCGCGCGCGATGTGCTGGATCATCGGGTCGGCGCCGCAGTGATAGAAGAATGCGCCGGGATTGTCGGCGGTGAAGGTGAAGGTTTTGGTTTCGCCGGGCTTGATCGGAGCGAACGCGGTCAGCACGTCAGCGCGCGCGGCGTGGAAGTCGATGGAGTGCGAGTTCTTGTTGGCGGGGTCGTTCGTCAGCGTGAACTCGATGGTATCGCCTTCGGTGGCGCGCACGACAGGCCCGGGAATCTGGCCGTCATAAGTCCAGCCGATGGCCTTGTGACCTTCATTGTCGATCGGCACCATCGTTTCCTTGGCCGTGAGATTGACCTTGACGGTCTTGGCCTCGGCATCGCTGGAGATGGCGCTCATGCATGTTGCCATCGCCACCACACCGCCTGCCATCAGCGCGGCCCGCAAAGTTCTGTTCATCATATGCTCCCTTTTGTGAAACTGATTTCGTGAAGTCGTTGCGTGCAAGGTCACTTACCGCAATGGCAAACCGTTCTGAGGTACTTCACCATCTCGGTGATCTGCTTGTCGGAGAGAACCGCGCCCCAGGTCGGCATCAGCACCGACTTGTTGACCGCGAGGCCGCCTTCCTTGATCGCCTTGAACAGTTCGTCGTCAGGCGTGTCGCCCATGCCCTTGCTGTCGGTGTGGTCGCGCGGGCGCACGGACAGGCCAGGTAAATTGACGCCGGTGCCATTGCGCTTCAGCCCATGACACTGCGCGCAATAGATGTTGTAGACCTGCTCGATCGGCGGATCGGCGCGGCCGATGTCCGGCGTAAGAAGCAGAGCTGCGGCCGCAAGCGCGGAGGCGAGCACGAGACTTTTCCACGAGGAGAGGGCAGGAGACGGGTATTTCACGAGCGCATTCATTTGCTGTCTCCCCGGCCTTGTATCGACAGGTACGCGGTGATCCGCTGGATATCCTGATCCTTCAGCGCGAGCATCGGCATCCAGACGTGCGGATCGAAGCGCTGCGGATCGATGGTGTAGGCGGCGATGAAGTCGGGTTGCAGCCGTGCACCGGCGTTGGTGAGTTCAGGCCCCGAGAAACCGCCTTGCCCGTTTTCGCCCTGATGGCAGGTGACGCAGCCGCGCAGTTTGGTGAAGGCGAGAGCACCCATGCGCGCGCCGCCGGTGTCGCCCTTGAAAGTGCCTGCGGCCACGAGGTCGGGCGCTTTCAACGCCATCAACGCAGCAGCGGCGCTTTCGGCGGCGGCTTTCGTGAGTTTGGGATGCGGGGTGATCTTCGATGGATCCGGCACGTCGTGCTCGGGCCCTTCGATGATCGTCTTGAAATAGGGATACCCCGCTGGGCGGATCGGCTTTGGATCCTGCAGCCAGGCCACCAGCCAGTCGGCGTTGAACTTGCTGCCGGCGTACCAGAGGTCGGGCCCCTTGCGGGACATGAGCCGCTCGAGCGACGTGTCAGTCGGCTTGGTGAGGGCGTGGCACGAGGCACAACTGGCGTCGAGTTTGTCGGCGGCCTGCGCCCCGCTGAGCAGAGCCGCGGTCAATATCGCGGTTGCCAAAGGCAGTTTGTATTTCATCTTGGCTTCCTCATTCGACGTTACGGCGCCGGCACTCCCTTGAACGCGGAGCTTTCATGCATGCCGAGCGGCTTCTTCAGCGATTCCTCGTAGTAGAAGTCGGGCACGAATTGCTTGTTCTTCCAGCTGTAGAAGGACTGCTCCTTCACCGGAATTTCCTCGTATTCGATGGTGGTCATCATGCCGCCCATCGGCGACTTGCCGTTCACGGTGTGGCGATCGATGTGATCGTGAACCATCCAGATGCCGGGATTGTCGGCGCGCAGGATCAGGTCGTAGCGCTCACCCGGTCCGAACAGGATGGTGTCGGCGAGATAGGGATTGGCGAGCGGCCGTCCGTCCTTGGCGTAGACCTCGAAGTCGTGGCCGTGGATGTGGATGGAGTGCAGCTCGTCGCCGGCGCCAATCAGGCGAATCCGGATGACGTCGCCCTTCTTGATGCGCAGCGGCTGCGTGTCGGGAAATGCCTTGCCGTTGACGGTGAAGAAATCCGGCTCATCGCCAGGGATGCCGCCCTGGCCGGGCTTGTTCGCCCACTGGGAGACCCAGCTGGAGAACATCATGACGTAGTCTTTGGTGACTTCCTTCTCGACGGCAGGCGGATCGATAGGATCGACGATCAGCGGCCCCCACATGCCGCGCATCGCGACATGCTCGTTCACGTTGACGTGGCAGTGGTACCACATCGTGCCGGATGGCTCGGCCTTGAAGCGATAGGTGAAAGTCTCGCCCGGCGGAATGGCGGGCTGCGTAGTGTCTGGCACGCCGTCGTTCTTCCAGCTTCCGCGCTGAAACATGCCGTGCCAATGGATCGTGTGTGGCAGCGTGGTCTGATTTTCGACGTCGATGACGAGATCATCGCCTTCCTTGACGTGAATCAGTGGCCCCGGCGTCTGGCCGTTGAACGAGAAGGTGTGGAAGGTTTGCTTATCCACCAGCGTGAGAATGGTGTCCTCGATCGTCATCGAGAAATGCCGGGTTTCCGCGATGGCGGGGGACATGAACATCGTCAGCCCCGAAGCGATCATTGCAGAGAGAAGGGTAGCGATAGGCAAGCGTCGTCCGCAGGCAGTCATGGCGAGCCTTTAAGATATATTTATAATAGATGTTTTATGGCGAGAGTGACAGGAAGCGCCCGGCAGGGAGAGGGTCTGCCGGGCGCTCCCTGTCAGGCCCCCGAGGATGTGGAAGGATGTTTCATAATTGATCCCCAAATCGAATTTGATGAAGGCACCCTGTCACTGTTATTGTTTCAAAGCAATATTTAAAATGCATCTTTTAACAACCGGTACGATAAATATTTCGGGTCACGATGTTTCTTTACATTCCTGCAACGCATAGCGCTTCCAGCGCGAGTCGGCTGACGCCGACCTGCTCGGCGGCCTCGGGCATCACCTGCCACAGTCGCGCGTACCAGAGGGGGTCGTTTCCGACGGTGCGCATCAGTCCGACGAGTTTTACAAGTGCGGGCTTGGGCTTGCCGTTCTGCAGCATCCAGTGCGCCATGTAGAAGCGTGCGACCAGATCGTTCGGATTCGACTGCAGCACGCTTTCGAATTCGATGCGCGCGCGGTCGCTGATTTTCCCGCTCGCGGAAAGTGCGAGAGCCTCGCCGAGCGCTGAGCGCAGCGACGTATTGGCTTGGTCATCTGCAACAGCTTGTTCGAGAGCTGGTACGGCGAGAGAGGGCAGGCCGCTGTCGAGCAGAACGCCGCCGAGGATGGTCCATTGCCTGGCTGGGTTCGACAGAAGGAGTTTAGGCAGATCGGGCAGTCCCCCGATGGGCTCCGGCGCAATGGTCGCAGCGCTGTTGAGCGGCGCAGTGATGCGATGTGTCGTGAGCGGAGGCAGGCGAGTCAAAGCGAGCGCCGCGATGGCTCCAATGCCAATGCCTGTCACAGAGACGGTGAGATAAAGTCGCCAGCCGGAGAAAATGCCGCGCAAGGTGAAAGTCATATCCGACTCCCTCGAAAAGGAGCTTGTCTCTTACGGCTTCCGTTTTAAGATGTAAACAAAGTATATGTTATTGAGCTCGCAAAGGGCACGAAGCAAACGTCCGGCAAACTACGATGTTGATGATCTGAATGTCAGTCGCCGTAACGATCTCGCCATGCAGGCAACGCGTCCGCGAAGGGCAGCGCACGCCCCTCATAGACACCGCGGGCAATGGCGCGCGCGACGACGTTGGCCGCTTCCATCCCAAGTTGCGTCAGCCCGTAAAGCGGATCAACCGGCTTGTCGCCGAGCGAGACGGCGAACACGATGTCACCGTCGAGCGGGGCATGGGCAGGATAGATCGCGCGTGCAAAACCGGTCTGGGCAAGCATCGCAAGCCGTCGTGCCTGCGGCTTGGTCAGGGCTGCATCGGTTGCGACGACGACAAGCGTGGTGTTTTCACCGGCGTTGGCACGGTCTGCGCCCTTCAGGCGTGGCGCAAGCATGTCCGGCGTGAAGCTCTGCGGCAGGCCGCGGCCGCCGAATTCGCCATTCTGTTCGAACGGTGCGGACCAGAACCACGGGCCGTCTCCGACAGTGATGCTGCCAACTGCGTTGACCACGGCCAGTGCTGCGACCTTGATGCCGCCGAGCGTGGTCGCGGACGCGGAGCCCAGTCCGCCTTTGAAATTCGCGGTGGTCCCGCCGTAACCGGCGCCGGCGTTGCCGAGCGCGAACATGCCATCCGTCGCGTTCGTCGCTGCGGTGAAGCCGAAATCGCGATAGGGCGCGAAGCGGCCCCATTTCTTGTTGCCGCCATTGAGAAGATCGAACACCACGGCACCCGGCACGATCGGTACGCGCGCGTCACCGATGGCGAAGCCGCGTCCTTGTTCGGCGAGCCATGCTTGGACGCCGCCGCCGGTCTCGAGCCCGAAGGCCGAACCGCCGGAGAGGGCCAGCCCGTCAATCCGCTCCACCGTATTGGCAAGATCGAGCAGCGCGCTGTCGCGTGTGCCGGGCCCGCCGCCGCGAATGTCCAGTGCGGCGACAGCAGGCGTGTCGAACAGGATCGCGGTTGCGCCGGACGCGAGAGTCTCGTCATGCGCGTGGCCGACTTTAATGCCCTCGATATCGGTGAGCAGGTTCTTCATGGTGTGTGATGTCTCCTGGGCTCAGATGAGCGTGTCCATCGCAGGCGGTCAATCGGCTCGCGTTACTAGCAAAGAGGCATTTACACATAAAAGTGAGGCCTTGCGCTCCGACAGGCGATGGAGGCATTTAGGCCCATGATTCAGAACATCTCTATTCCGACAGCCTTGTTCGCAGGCCTTGTCAGTTTCCTCTCGCCCTGTGTGCTGCCTCTGGTGCCGGCCTATCTCGTGTATCTGACGGGCGCGACTGTCGAACACGTTGCGAGCGAGGAAAAGCCTGCGACGTCGCGTCGCGCGGTGTTGCTGTGCGCGCTTCTGTTCGTGCTGGGCTTCTCCACGGTGTTCGTCGGGTTAGGCGCGAGCGCGACCGTGATCGGCGCGGCTCTGCGACGCTGGTCGGCCGAATTGTCGATCGCGGCCGGCGTCGTCATCATCGTGATGGGATTGCACTTCCTGGGGCTGACGCGCATCGGCTTCCTGATGCGCGAAGGACGATTGCCGATCCCCAAGCCGGTCGGGCTATGGGGCGCCTATGTGATGGGGCTTGCCTTCGCGTTCGGCTGGACGCCGTGCATCGGGCCGGTGCTGGCCGCGATCCTGTCGATCGCAGCGTCCGAGAATACCGTTCAGAAGGGTGCGTTGCTGCTTGCGGTGTATTCGGCAGGGCTCGGCATTCCGTTCCTGCTCGCGGCCGTCCTGATTGAGCGTTCGTCGTCGGCGCTCGCGCGGTTGAAGCGTTACCTTCCGACTGTCGAGCGCGTCATGGGCGGGTTGATGGTGCTTGTCGGCATCGCATTCCTTACCGGCGCGGTGTCCAATGTCGGTGTCTGGCTTTTAGAAGCTTTTCCGGCGCTGCAAAGCATCGGCTGAATGAGGCTCTCTCCCGAAGGAGAGAGCCTGCGCATTCAGTTCGGCAGTTCGGCGTAGTTGCCCTTGTCGTCCCACTTATAGACGACGTAACCGGTCTGCTTGATATCGCCCTTGGCATCGAATGACAGCGGACCGATCACCGTATTCCACTCACCGGCCTTGATGGAAGTTGCGACCTTCTGCGGGTCGGTGGTGTTGGCCTTGGCTGCGGCCTGCGACCAGACCTGGAAAGCCGCGTAGGTGTAGAGCGTGTAACCTTCCGGATCGATGTTCTTGGCCTTGAACTTGTCGACGATGGCCTTTGCGTCCGGCCGGTTGCGCGGGTCGGGGCCGAAGGTGAACAGCGTGCCAGCCGCGAGCGGGCCGGTGATGGAAGCGAATTCCTTGTCGTTCATGGCATCGCCCGCCATCATGACGGTCTTCAGACCCTGATCGCGCATCTGGCGCAGGATCAACCCGGCTTCCTGGTGGTAGCCGCCGACATAGACGAGATCGATGTTTTCGCGCTTCAGGCGCGAGACGATGGAATTAAAGTCCTTGTCACCCTTGTTGTAGGACTCGAACATTTTCTCCTGGATGCCGCCTGCGTTGAGCGCTTTCTTTGTCTCATCCGCCAGACCTTTGCCGTAGGTGGTCTTGTCGTTGAGGATCGCGATGTTCTTGCCGGCGTAGTGCTTCAGAAGATATGCCGCCGCAGCGCTGCCCTGCTGGTCGTCACGTCCGCAAACGCGGAACACGTTCCACAATTTACGTTCGGTCAGCAGCGGGTTCGTCGAACCGGGGCTGATCTGGAGGACATTGCCATCGGCGTAAACTTCCGAAGCAGGAATCGATGAGGACGAGCAATAATGTCCTGCGACGAAAACCGAGCCCGCATTGGCGATCTTCTCGGCGATCGAGCGGGCCTGCTTCGGATCGCAGGCATCGTCGCCGACTTGCAGCGCGAGCTTCTTGCCCATCACGCCACCGGATGCGTTGATGTCAGCCACGGCCTGTTCGGCGCCGTTGCGTAGCTGCCGTCCGAAAGCGGATTCACCGCCGGTCATGGGACCGGCGACGGCAACCGGAATGGTTTGTGCCATGGCCTGCGCGGAGAAGCCGAGCAGGGCTGCCGCGCAGGTTACGGCAAGCAAGCGGATAGGGGTCATGCGTGTCATCCCTCGGTGAAATCCAAAGTGTAATGGGACCGTATAGTTGAACGAAATGGCTATTGAGTCACGCCCGGAAAATCGCCGGGTTGCCGTTCACCGGCAATTTTAATGTGACGACGTATGTTGCGGTGCATCTTGTCGCAGCTGCCAGCCTAGCGGGCCGCGGGATTCGTAGAGCCAGTAATATTGCCGCACCATCTGCCGGGCGCGGGTATGCTGGAAGGCAAGGCAGATCACGACAAGCAGAATGCCGGTTTCGGCCAGCCAGGGCATGGGCGATAACAGTGGTTCTTCGAACAGCGCGAAGTGCACGAAGCGCACGGCCATCGCCATCGGGATCGTCGCCAACACCGCGACATGGATGCCGCGCCATGTTCGCGCGATGGCGCGTCCGGCGAGCCATGCGCCGCCGCCTCCGAGAATGAGGGTGAGAATGACCGACTGCCACCAGGCTTCGTTGACGTACAATTGCTGCATCAGTGCCGCCCGCCTTCGAGATAGGCCGTGCGGATTTCCGGCCGCTCCAGCAGCTCGTTCGCCACGCCGGACATAGTGATGAGGCCGTTGACCATAACGTAGCCGCGATGGGCGAGTTTCAGCGCATGGTTTGCGTTCTGCTCGACGAGCAACACGGTGAGACCATCGGTCTGGTTCAGCGCGCGGATGGCGTCGAAGATCTGTCGCGTGATGAGTGGGGCAAGACCGAGCGAAGGCTCGTCCAGCATCAGCAATCGCGGACGGCTCATTAACGCACGGCCGATTGCGAGCATCTGCTGTTCGCCGCCCGACAGTGTGCCGCCGCGTTGTGTCAGGCGTTCCTTGAGACGCGGAAACAGAGTGAGGACGCGCTCGAGATCGGCGGCGTGCTCGCTTTCGCTGGCTTCTGCTGCGTCGGCTCCCATCTGCAGGTTTTCGGCGACGCTCATGCGCGGAAAAATCCGCCGCCCTTCCGGCGATTGAGCAATGCGCAGGCGGGCGAGCTCGTGCGTCGGCGTATGGGTGATATCCTCGCCGTCGAACAGGATTTCGCCCGAGCGCGCGCGGGGGCGGCCGAAGATCGTCATCATCAGGGTGGATTTGCCCGCGCCGTTCGCGCCGATCAGTGCGACGATCTCGCCGCGCTGAACATCGAGGTCGATGCCTTTCAGCGCTTCGATGTTCCCGTAGGCAGCGCGCAGGCCACGGATCGCGAGCAGGGGCGACGTCATGCGTCCTGCTCCATCACTTCGATGGCGGTCTTTTCATCCGCGCCGAGATAGGCGGCGATGACCTTCGGGTCGTCGCGAATCTCGCGCGGCGTGCCCTCGGCGATCTTGACGCCGTAATCCAGTACGACAATGCGGTCGGCAATTTCCATCACCACCGACATGTCGTGTTCGATCAGCAGGATCGACGTGCCATAATCCTTCCGGATCGACAGCAGCAGTTCGCTCAACGCCTCGCCTTCGCGCGCATTCAGTCCAGCGGCGGGTTCATCGAGGCAGAGCAACGCGGGCTCCGCGCACATCGCGCGGGCGATCTCAAGCCTGCGCTGATCGCCATAAGGCAGATTACCCGCCGCATCGTCGGCGCGATCGATAAGACCGATGCGCTCAAGCCAATGACGCGCGCGCTCGACAGCCTGCCGCTCGGCTGCGCGGAAGGACGGCGCGCCAATGAGACCGAGAACGCTCATGCCGGACGCGCGCATCAGGCTGGTGTGTTGCGCGACCATGAGATTTTCGAGTGCGGTCATGCCGGAGAACAGGCGGATGTTCTGGAACGTGCGCGCTACTTTCGCGACTTTGGAGACGCGATAATCCAGAAGCCGCTCGAGCAGGAATTCGCGGCCGTCTTCATGCGTCAGGCGCAGCATGCCGGTGGTCGGCTTGTAGAACCCGGTGATGCAATTGAATACCGTGGTTTTACCCGCACCGTTGGGACCGATCAGCGCGGTGATGTCGCCGCGCTTTGCCTCGAACGACAGGTCGTTGACGGCCACGATGCCACCGAAGCGCATCGACAAATGCTGCACATCGAGGATGGGGCCAGACGCGCTCATCGGCCTTCCTTGACGAGATCGGAGGAGACTCTGGTGCGCGTCGAAAGAAACAAAGACGGCTCGCGATGGGCGATCAGGCCGCGCGGCCGCCAGATCATCAGCAGCACCATCGCGCCGCCAAACGCCAGCATGCGGAATTGCTCGAAGCCGCGGAATAACTCGAACCCGCCGATCAAGGCGAGCGCGGAGAGTACGACGCCGAGCTGGGAGCCCATGCCGCCGAGCACGACGATGGCGAGCACCAGCGCAGATTCCTGGAACGAGAACGATTCAGGGCTGATGAAGCCCTGTCGCGTCGCGAAGAAGGCGCCCGCGAATCCTGCGAACATCGCGCCGGTGGCAAAGGCGGTGAGCTTGGTCGTTGTGGTGTTGATGCCGAGCGAGCGGCAGGCGATCTCGTCTTCGCGCAGGGCTTCCCATGCGCGTCCGATCGGGAGGCGACGCAGGCGGATCGCGACCCAGTTAGTCAGAAGTGCCAGTGCGAGAATGATATAGAACAGCAGCACGAGACGGTGTGTCGGTGAGAACGGAATGCCGAGATGGGCGGCGAGGCCGTTCGGGCCCGGTGTTACCGGAATGCCGAACAATGTGGGGCGCGGAATGCCGGAAATGCCATTGGGGCCGCCGGTGACGTGCTGCCAGTTCAACAGTACCAGACGGATGATCTCGCCGAATGCGAGTGTGACGATGGCGAGATAATCGCCGCGCAGCCGGAGCACCGGGAAGCCGAGCAGCATGCCCCAGAAGGCGGCGAGGATTCCGGCAAGCGGCAGGCAGATCCAGAACGACAGGCCGAAGGTCGTGGACAGGAGTGCATAGGAATAAGCGCCGACCGCGTAGAAGGCGACGTAGCCGAGGTCGAGCAGGCCTGCGAGGCCGACCACGATGTTCAATCCCCAGCCGAGCATCACATAGGTCAGGACCAGAATGCCGAGGTCCAGCATGTAGCGCTGGTTATAGAAAATCACCGGCACGAGGAACGCGAACACCAGCAGCGAGGGCACGACAAGGCGGCCGAGCGTCGACAGCCCGCGTTTCGCGCTTTCCGGCAGAACAGGCGCATGGTGTCTCGCTGCCAGCCACTGCCGGAACAGTTCGGTGAGGATGCTGCCCGCGAAGACGAGGACGACCATGATCGCGAGGTCGCCGAACCGCGTCCAGTAGATCAACTGGCCGGTCGGCCCTGCCTCGGTGCGGATGCCTATCATCAGCGAGAATAGCACCAGCGCGACGAACGCGCTCAGCAGCGACTTCTTCAGGATGAAGGCGGCGCCCGTCTGCGGAGCGCGTTTTGGTTTTGGAGCGGGAGGCGTCGTGTCCGTCACGCCGATGCTCAGACTTTTTCGACTTCGGGACGGCCGAGCAGGCCGGTCGGCAGGAAGATGAGCACGACGATCAAAATCGAGAAGGCAGCGACGTCCTTATATTCGGATGAGAAATAGGCGGACCAGAGCGTTTCGATCAGTCCGATGGCAAGCCCGCCGAGCATGGCACCGGGCAGCGAGCCGATGCCCCCGAGAACGGCGGCGGTGAAGGCTTTGATGCCCGCGACGAAGCCCATGTAGAAATCGACGACGCCGTAATAGAGCAGGTACATCATGCCCGCGACGGCTGCGAGCGCCGCGCCGATCACGAAGGTCATCGAGATCGTGCGATCGACATCGACGCCGAGCAGCGCCGCCATGGTCTGGTCCTGCTCGCAGGCGCGCATGTCGCGGCCGAGCCGCGTGCGAGTCACCACCCACGAGAAGACCGCGAGCAGCACCACGGTGGTGAGGACGACGATGATCTGGATGTTGGACAGGCGCACGACGAAGCCGTCCTGCTCAAACAGCGTGTAGCCGCCGGTCACGATCGGCGGCACTGGCTTCACGCGGGCGCCCTGCGCGACCTGCGAGAAGTTCGACAGTACGAACGACATGCCGATCGCCGAGAGCATCGGGGCGAGGCGGAAGGAATGGCGCAGCGGCCGGTAGGCGATGCGCTCGACCGTCCAGCCGTAAAGCGCGGTGGTTGCCATCGCCACGAGAACCACGAGCAACAGCACGACGGGCACAGCGGTGATGCCGAGCGAGACCAGCACGAGGAAGGAAATCAGGGCGATGAAGCCGCCGATCATGAAGATGTCGCCATGGGCGAAATTGATCATGCCGACGATGCCGTAGACCATCGTGTAGCCGATCGCGATCAGCCCGTAGATCGAGCCGAGCACCAGTCCGTTGATGAGCTGCTGTGCGAAATAATCCATCGGCTGCCGCGGTTGGCGTTGTGGTTGGCGTCTCCGGCTCCGGCAGCCAAGACGTTGGATTGCGACAATTTTTATCAGCGGGAACCGGGTGCGGCAACTGTGGCAGGCGGCTGCGGCTTCGAACGATGGAGGAACCCGCCGGATCACGGGATGCTGAAAAAGAACCGGAGATTCTGCGGAACGTGGTTCAGGGGCAGCCGTTCTAAGGGGCGTTCAAACAGGAGACATGATCCAATGTCGAACCAGAACCAGCAGTCCCAGCAGAACCAGAAACCCGGTCAGCAGCAGCAGCAGCAGGGCGGTGGCCAGAAGGGTGGTCAGCAGCAACAGCAGCAGGGTAAGCCGGGCGGTCAGCAGGGCAGCCAAAAAGGCGGCCACTAGCCGTCTGTGGAAAACTCCGTTGAAAAACTTGAGGAAAACCCCGTTTTCGGCGGGGTTTTCCACTTGGTCTGGGCCATTGGCCTAGTCCGTTAACGTAAACAGACGGTTTAGATTGCCGCTCCTGGGCTCGCGTGGCACTGCGCGAGTGAAGCGCCTTTTTGGTGCGGAAGGAGCGAGACGATGAAGGAATGGCGGCTCGGCATTTTCAACGGTGCGCTGCTGGCCTGCTACTTCATCCCGAACTGGACGATTGCCGCCTTCAAGATCGTGATGTCGCCGGTTCGCGGGATGTACGAGCCCGCCAACATCGCGCCTGCGATGTTCGTGAGCGATCATCTGTCGTGGTCGGCGCTTGGGCTCGTCCGCTTCGCGTGGCTGTTCGCGTTGTCGAAATTTCTGGTCGCAGCCTTTTTCCTTGTCTTCCTGCTTCTGGTGATTCGCGAGGCTCTGTCGCGCAAACGCGGTGCGGAGGAGGCGCTGGCCTTTGCGTTGACGCTTGGCAGTCTCATCAGCTTCGGCAGCATGCTCGCGGCCACCTCGGTCGGCGAGGCTGCGGCGGTCCGGCTCCATGCGACCGAGCTTCTGATGCTGCTCGCGGCAGGCATTGTGCTGCTCGTCGAAAGCGGCGCGCATGAACATGCGAGCGCCGAGGTGCCGTATGTCGGCCGCCAGCCGTCGAGCGTGATTTCGTCGTCTAACGCTGTGTGAGAAAGCCTGTCACCGCTTCGTTGAAGCCATAGGGCGCTTCGACGTTTGACACGTGCGCGGCATCGAGGATCGTGAGGCTCGCGCCGGGAATGCCGGCGCGGATTGTGGCGGCCATCTGCAATGGCGATGAGGTGTCGTAGCGCCCAGCCATGACCAGCGTGCGTGCCTTGATACGCGGCAGCGCTTCCCGCAAATCGAGACCGATCAATGCGCCGCAGCTTGCAGCGTAACCGGCCACCGGATTGGAGGTTAGCATTGTCCGGATGCGGTTGACCGTCTGCGGCTCGCGTTCGCGAAATTCCTCGGTGAACCATCCTGCCATGACGCCATCGGCGATGGCATCGACACCCTTCTCCGTCACCGTCTTGATGCGGGCCTCCCACGGCGCCGGATCAGGAACGTGGCAGGTGGTGTTGGCCAGCACCAATTGATCGATCCGCTCCGGCGCATTTGCCGCGATCCATTGTCCCACCGCGCCGCCGATCGAGAGGCCGCACCAATGCGTGCGGGCGATGTTCAGATCGTCGAGGATCGCCAGCGCATCCCGGCCGAAATCTTCGATGCTGTAGGGGCCGGGCGGCGTGCCCGATTTGCCATGGCCGCGCCGGTCATAGCGGATGACCCGGAAGAACCGGGTCAGGGCGGCCATCTGCGGCTCCCAGATCTGCAGCGTGGTGCCGAGCGGATTGGACAGCATCAGCGTGGGGCCGCCGTCGCGGCCATCCACTGAAACATTGAGCATGCAGCCGTCGGCTTCGATCATCGGCATAATATGAATCCAGCCTTATTTCACAGGACGAAAGCCCAAAGACCCAATGGGCGTAGAGTGAGATGCCAAATCCGGCAAGGGGTGTGTATAATCGGGCCATCCGGGCCGGTCATTGCGGGATTTATACAGGAATATTCCAGAGCAGGACGGATCATGTTGGAGCGTGACGAGGATCTATTGCGGGCTGCGGAAAGTTGGGTCGGTGCCGGTCATGGCGCCGCGCTGGCGACGGTCGTGCAGACCTGGGGTTCGGCGCCGCGCCCGGCGGGTTCGAATCTCGTCATCAAGGATGACGGCGTGTTCCTCGGTTCGGTGTCGGGCGGCTGCGTCGAAGGCGCGGTGATTACCGAAGCGCTCGATGTGATAGAGAGTGGCACGCCGAAGCTGCTTGAATTCGGTGTCGCCGACGAGACGGCCTGGAAAGTCGGCCTGTCGTGCGGCGGGACCATCCGTGTGTTCGTCGAGAAGATCGAAGCGAAAGACCGATCGTGAAGCAGGACACCCTCGCTCAACTCAATGTCGAACGGCTGGCGCGCCGTCCTGTCGTCGTGATTACCAATATCGCGACAGGAGAGCAGCGCCTCGTCAAGGCCGCCGATATCGAGAAGGATCCGTTGCGCGCCGAACTCGACAAGCATTTGCGCATGGGCCGGAGCGAACTGATCCAGGTCGGCGACGACAATCTGTTCCTGAACATCTATGCGCCGACGGCGCGTCTTATCATCGTGGGCGCGGTTCACATCAGTCAGACTCTCGCGCCGCTGGCGCAGTCGCTTGGCTACGATGTCTGTATCGTCGATCCGCGCACCGCGTTTGCCTCGCCCGAGCGTTTCCCCGACGTGCGTGTGATTGCGGACTGGCCGGAGACGGTGCTGCCGCCGATGAATGTCGATCGGTACACGGCGGTGGCGGCTCTGACGCACGATCCCAAGATCGACGATTTCGCGCTGTTGCATGCGCTCGGAAGAGATTGCTTCTATATCGGCGCGCTCGGCTCGCGTAAAACCCATGGCAAGCGCCTCGACCGCCTGAAGGCGGCTGGGGAAAGCGACAATGCGCTGTCGCGCATCCGCTCGCCGATCGGAATGGATATCGGCGCGGTGTCTCCGCCTGAGATTGCAGTGTCGGTCATGGCGCAGATCACCGCAGCCTTGCGTCTGCCGACATCCAGTATCAACGCCCCACGTGTGAGTGTTCCAGCATGAAATTCGGACCCGTTTCGCCCAAGGAAGCCATCGGCGGTGTTGCCGTTCATGCGATCCGGCAGAGCTCTTTTACTCTGAAGAAGGGTACGCTGATTACGCCCGTCGAAGCAGAGGCGCTGGAGCAGGCGGGCATCAAGCAGATCGTGGTGGCGCGCCTCGAAGACGGAGACGTCTCGGAAGACGCTGCTGCCGCGGGCATCGCGCGGATGATCGCGGGCGAAGGTATTCAGGTCGAGAAGGCGTTTACCGGCCGCTGCAATCTGTTCGCCGCGCATCCCGGAATTCTCGTGATTGACCGCGATGCTGTCGATGAACTCAACCGTGTCGATGAATCGATCACCTTCGCCACGCTGCCGGCCTTCAAGGCTGTCGCAGAAGGCGAGATGATCGCGACCGTGAAACTCATTCCGTTTGGAATCGAGCAAGCCGTTTACGACAAGGCGGTGGACGCCGCGAAGCAGCGCCAGATCAAAATCATGCCGTTCTCCGTCAAGCGGGTCGGCGTGGTGTCGACGATGCTGCCGGGTCTCGCGCCCAAGGTGATCGACAAGACGGTGCAGGTGACAAAGGAGCGGCTCGCCCGCGCGGGAGCGTCGATCATCGCCGAGCGGCGCGTCCAGCATAGTGAACCTGCGCTCAAGGCTGCAGTCGAGGAATTGCTGGGTCTTGGCTCCGAGCTGGTCCTGATTTTCGGCGCGTCCGCCATCGCGGATAGGCGCGACATCATTCCGTCCGCGGTCGAGAAAGCCGGCGGCAAGGTCGAGCATTTCGGCATGCCGGTCGACCCGGGTAATCTCCTTCTGGTGGCGCGTATCGGCGACGTGCCGGTGCTCGGCGCGCCGGGATGCGCCCGTTCGCCGAAGGAGAACGGCTTCGACTGGGTGCTGATGCGGCTTCTCGCCAGCCTCAAGGTCACGCGCAAGGAAATCACCGCGATGGGCGTGGGAGGGTTGCTGATGGAAATCATTTCGCGGCCTCAGTCTCGCGAGCCGGAAAAGGAAGTCATCGAGACCGACGTTACCGCTATTATCCTCGCCGCTGGTCGCTCGACGCGCATGGGCGGGCCGAACAAGCTGCTCGCCAAGATCGGCGGCAAACCGTTGGTCCGCATCGCGGCCGAACAGGCGCTGGCCTCGCGGGCGGAATCCGTCGTCGTCGTGACCGGCCATCAGCACGAGCAGATCGAGGAAGCCTTGCAGGGTCTCGACGTGACGTTCGTGCATAATCCTGATTATGCCGAAGGGCTCGCGACCTCGCTCAAATCCGGCATCAATGCTGTGCCTGCTTCCAGCGGCGCGGCGATCGTTTGCCTGGGCGACATGCCGCTCGTCGGCAGCGGTCTGATCGACCGGCTGATCGAGGCTTATGCGCCGGAGCGCGACGGCCTGATCGCCATTCCGGTGGCGGACGGCCGCCGTGGCAATCCGGTGCTGTGGTCACGCAAGCTGTTCAAGGAATTGCTGGCGCTCGAAGGCGATATTGGCGCGCGCCATGTCGTTCAAAAATATGCCGAAATGGTCGTCGAAGTCCCGGCGACCGGCGTCAGCGCTTTCCTCGATGTCGATACCCCCGACGTGCTGGCGAAGCTGCTGGCGAAGCGGTGAAAGTTCATTCACCAAGTTGAAACCGGTTCCCGGTAATTTCGTCCCCGCTTGGGGGAAGCGATATGACTTGCACCTTGATCCGGCATCTTGCCGGATTGTTTTTTGCTGCGATCCTGATTTGCGGCCCAATCGCCGCGCCATCTCATGCAGCAGGCGCACTTGCTGTCGGCAAATGCGGGGCTTACGGACAGGCCTTCGATTACAAACATCAGAATGCGGCGATCGCGGCCGCCCGTAAGCAATGCGACGGTCAGTGCACTGTCGTGACAATGCGACGGGCCTGCGTGGCGCTTGCCATCGACATGAAAAATCCCTGTGGCGCCTTCGGCTATGCCGTGGAGCCGCGTATTTCGAGCGCGCTCAATGCGGCGAGCAAGAAGTGTTACGCCTACGGCGGCAAGGAATGCGTGATCCGTGCCTGGGCCTGTGACGCGCGCGGCTGATAGCGTCTAGCGCCGCGTCAGCAGGCTGAAGCGCCCGTACATCCCCGAGCGTCTGTCGTTATCGCGAACGTAGCCCGCGCCGAGGGCCCATTCGAAGCCGCCGAACTGCAGCGAAGTGACGTGTGCGCCCGCGCGATATTGCCGATAGGTGCGGTCGCCTGAGGTCTCGATTTCCGGCCCGAACCAGAAGCGTTCGAACACGCGCCATCCGGTGGCGGCACGGGCACCGTAATTGTTGCCGATGGTCGAGCCGGTCAGGGTCGCGGCCACCATCATGCGGGCGGGGAGAGGCTCCCACCATGTATCGATGTTGAAGCGCGCGCCCGCATGCGTCCCGTGCAGCTTGTTGGACGGATCGAACGGCAGCGTCCAGTGATGCTGGATGTCGAGGCCCGCGAACATCTTGATTTCGAGATCGCCGCGCTTGATGCGGTAGCCCGGCAGGATAGATGCGACCAGATCGGCGCCTTTGATATCCGTGCCAGAGGATCGATAGAGATAGTCGCCGCCAGCGAGCAGCGCCTTCAGAGTGAAGCCGTCTTTGTCCAGTCCACGGGGCGACCATACCGCGCCGCCATAAGCCGTGCCGCCTTTGTGCCAGAGATCTGCGCCGGTGAAATAAAGAAGGGTTGCGTCACGACTGCTTGGAGGTGGAGCAGCGAACCAGTCGTTCGCAGATAAAGAGTCGGCCATCGCCGGTTCTGCAAGAACCGAGGTTACGCCAATCCACGCAACGGTGAGACCGCGGACGCAACGCATGCCCTGACTCTCGGGCTATGTTGAAACCGATTACGTAAAAATACAGATAGGAGTAAATCGGCAGGTGCTGCCGTCGTCCAGAGGCGGCGTGAGAACGTCTGCGGAACGGATGAGAAAAATCTGATAATCTAGAGTTGCGGTGCAACCAGATTTTCCGTGGTGACGTGATCGCGCTTTTCGATGATCTCGGCGATGAAGTGACGGTGGCAGTTGGTATGATCGCGCTCGAAGCAGAGCAGGCACACTGGCCCCCCGGTTTTGACGAGACCGGCGAGTTCGTCCATTTCCTTTTTCGCCTGCAGCGTTTTCAGGTGCGCGGCGTAGATTTTCTTCATCGTCCCGACATCGCCCTTGCGCACGGCTTCGCGGCCTTCTTTCGGCGTTCCCAATCCGCGCAGATGAATGTAGCCGATGCCGCGGTCGTCGAGGCTCGCGGCCAACTGATTTTTCGAGAACCCTGCACGCCGTGAAGAGGCAATGGCCCGCACATCGACCAGCAGCTTGACGCCAGCCTGCTCCAACTCGTCGAGAACTGCGCGGGAGCTGACCTGCTCATAGCCGATGGTAAAAATCTTTTTCTTCCTTGCCATGATCCCGGCCTTCTATTTTTTGGTGATGCGAGCGATCAACTCCATTGCTCCGGCGGGAGCATGCACCTTTCCGCCGTGGATAATGTAAGCGAAGACGTCGCGTGGCTCTTTCTTCGCAGCCTTCTTGCCGATGCGCGGCAGGTCGTTCGGCCCGCCGCCGTCGGCCCAGGCTTGCAGCCGCTCCGCCCATTCTGCGAGTTGCTTTGGAGGATAGGCGGTCTTCACGCTGTCCTGTCCGGTCTGCAGTCGCGCGTAGACGAAATCGCCGGCAATGTCGCCGATCGCCGGGTAGATGGCGTGGTCGGCATAGACGACCGGGACTGAGAATTCTTTCAGAAGGGCGATGAAGGCCTCGTTCTGGAAGCTTTCATGGCGCACTTCGACCACATGACGCAGCCTGTGTCCGTCGATCTCGCGCGGTAGCAGTTCGAGAAACGCACCGAAGTCAGCCGCGTCGAATTGCTTGGTCGGCATGAATTGCCACAGCACCGGGCCGAGTTTGTCGCCGAGTTCGAGCACGCCGGAATCGTAGAACCGCTTGATGGAGTCGCCTGCTTCCGCGAGCACGCGGCGGTTGGTGGCGAAGCGTGGTCCTTTCAGCGAGAAAACGAAGCCTTCCGGTACTTCGGCGGCCCATTTGCGGAAGCTTGCCGGCTTCTGCGAGCCGTAATAGGTGCCGTTGATCTCAATCGAGGTCAGTTTCGAGGCCGCGTAGCCGAGTTCCTTCGATTGGGCGAGTTTTTCGGGGTAAAATACGCCCCGCCACGGCGCGAAGGTCCAGCCGCCGATCCCGATGTAAATTCTGCCTTTTTGCGCCATGTGGTTCCTTCAAACCCGCTAAGGGCCTCTTGAATATCCGGTTTTAATCCCCATCTCACACCTAACGGCGGTGTTGTTGCCCCTCCCGCACCATCGCCGAAACGGCCACGAAAGACTGGCGGATTCGATCCGCCCCGGGGCGAGCGCCGGATGTACGCGCAGCCTTGGTCATTCGTGGTCGTTACTATTTTCAACCCTAAATTTACTTTGCGCCACCGCCATTTGCGCGGGTTACCTTTCTGGCAATGTGTTGCTGCGAAGGTGCCTGCCATATGGCCCTGCCGCTGTGGCGAGGCCGACCCAATGACCCATCATGGATCGACCTGTTTCGCTAGCTCTTCGGGAGTCTCTTCACACGGATGCGCCGCAGTTGTGCATCGTGGTGCCGACCTTCAACGAGCGTGATAACGCGCCGCTGCTGTTCAGACGGATCGAGGCTGCGCTGGATGGTGTCGCGTTTGAGGTCGTCTTCGTCGACGATAACTCACCAGATCACACCTGGCAGGTCGTGCGCAATCTCGCGCAGGCGGATTCGCGGGTGCGTTGCATTCGTCGGATCGGCCGCCGCGGATTATCCGGGGCCTGCATCGAAGGTATCCTGTCGTCCTCCGCGCCGTTCGTCGCGGTGATGGACGCGGATCTCCAGCACGACGAGACATGCCTTTCCGCCATGCTTGCGCTGTTGCGGAACGGCAAGGCCGATCTTGCCATCGGCAGCCGATATGTCGGCGGCGGTAATGCCGACAGCTTTTCAGGCACCCGCGCGGGCGGCAGCAAATTCGCGACCGAAATCGCCAAGCGATTGTTGCGTGTCGAGGTCGCCGATCCGATGAGCGGCTTCTTCATGGTGCGGCGTGACCGCTTCGAGGAACTGGCGCCTTCGCTTTCGGAGCAGGGCTTCAAGATTTTGCTCGACCTGATCGCAACCGCGAAGGGAGGGCTGCGCACAGTCGAGGTGCCTTATACGTTCGGCACGCGGATGCATGGCGAGAGTAAGCTCGACTCGCTTGTGGTGATGGATTTTCTTGGCCTCGTGCTCGCGAAGCTGACGCGCGATCTCGTTTCGCTGCGTTTCCTGTTGTTCGCTTTTGTCGGTGGCATCGGTCTTCTGGTGCACCTCGCGACGCTTTACCTTGCACTCGCGCTAGGCGCGACCTTCGTGGTGGCACAGGCGACCGCGGCCTTCGTCGCCATGACCGGAAATTTCCTGCTCAACAACCGGCTGACCTATCGTGATCAGCGCCTGCGCGGTGCGCGTCTCGTTCAGGGTCTGATCGCATTCTACATCGTCTGCAGCGTCGGCCTTCTCGCGAATGTCGGCGTCGCATTCTCGGTCTACAATCAGGAGCCGATCTGGTGGCTCGCGGGCGTCGCCGGCGCTCTGATGGGCGTGGTGTGGAATTACGGAATCTCGAACCTGCTGGTCTGGCGCCGGCGCTAGTGGTCCGCGACCTTGGCGGGTGGCGCAAGCCGCTGGCCGATGCCGATCCGGTTCATCGCGTTCATCAGTGCGATCACGACAGTGATGTCGGCGATTTCCTTCTCGCTGAAATGAGGCTTGAGCTGATCGTAGTCGGCATCCGGCGCGCCGGTCTCGGCAACATGCGTGAGGCTCTCCGCCCAGTTCAAGGCCGCGCGTTCACGCTCTGAGAAGAACGGCGCCTCGCGCCAGGTGATGATGCTGTTGAATTTGCGCGCGTCATCGCCGGCCTTCATGGCGTCGCGCCAATGCAGATCGACGCAATAGGCGCAGCCGTTGATTTGCGAAATCCGCATGTAAAGCATGTCCACCAGCGCGCGATCGAGTCCGCTGGCGCCGATATACTGATAGAGCGGGCCGAACGCCTTCATCGCATCCGGAGCGACCTTCTTGATTTCCACGCGGTGAGACATCTTTTTTCCTCAATTCGCTTTTGATGCATCCTAGCATGACGCGGAACCTTCGCGCGGGGTAGGGCTTTCATGACGGCGGGCAGCGTGATTAGCTGACCTGATGCGGGGCAGGGCGCTCAACATCGTAAGCCTTGGGAGAACGCCATGGATTTCGGACTGGGATCTCGTCGTGTCGCCGGCTGGATGGCAGCCTCGATGCTGCTCTGCGCACCGTCATGGGCCTTCGCGCAAGGGACGTCGGACGAACGGCAGGCCTGCACGCCCGATGTTTTCCGATTGTGCGGGCGTTACATCCCCGATGCCGACCGTATCGCGAACTGTCTTCAGCAGGCGGGACCGCGGCTGAGCCCAGCCTGTTATGCGGTATTCTATCCATCGGGCACAAGGACGCGGAATGCGCGTGCGGCGAAGCGGTATTATGACCTGCCGCCGCGCCGGAGTAACGATGACGATGATGACGACGATTGAGCGCGGGTCTTCTGCATAAGCCTAAACGAAGAACGCCACGCGTGAAGCGTGGCGTTCTTTTTTATGGCTGCGATCAGTAGCAGACGCGCTGGGTGGTGACGACGCGACGCCCGTAAGGACCGCGGCGCACGATCTTGCGGACGGTGCAGCGCGGACCGCGACGGACGACGCGGCGCTCCACATAGGCCTTGGTTACGACCGGATGCGCAACATCGGTCAGGCCCGGCGCGGGCACCGCTGCCGGCGCGGCGGAGGCCGGAGCGGCGAGGGCTGCGAAACCGAGCGCAAGGGCAGCGGCAAATCCGAAAGCAATCTTCTTCATGGTTGAATCTCCCTGGTGGATGGAAAGAAGGATCGTGGGGCGACAGTCATCATCACCGTCTGCCATTGTTTCGGACACGCGATGACTGGTGGATGAACCGGGCGTGGCAAGATGACGAAGGCGTGCTTGATGGACAAAATTTCATGTTCGCGCTTTCAGCGCGTCGATGTGGCGAGCTGCATCGCGGCTTTCGTATGCGGTTTGCCGATGCGGCGGCACAGCGCGAGCAGGGGGCGCTCCAGCACGATGTTGAGTGCAAGCCCCGCCGCGATCACCAGTGTGCTTGCCAGCGCGACTAGCGAGAGCGGATGGATTTGCGGAAATATCGCCGCGACGCCCTGTGCTGCGAACACCACCAGCGGTGCCTGAATGAGATAGATGGAGAATGACGCGTCGCCGAGCCGCTCGCATGCGCGCTCTAGCGGCGATGCGTTGGTACGCAAACGGCTGATCCACGCCGCCGCCGCGACCAATGCGGCCGAGGGCAGGCCATAGACCAGCGCGCGGTTCGCCGGGTCCGTCACCAGCAGCACGGCTGTGGTGCAAGTGGCTGCGAGCAGCATCGCGCGCGTATGTTTCTCCCCACTTATCCCACGGACGAACAGCATGCCGACAAGCACGCCGAAGATGAATTCCAGAATCAGCGGATCGGTAAAGAACGTGTAATGGCCGAGCGTGCTCGCCACACCGGGAATCTGCCCGATCATCACGAGGCTGCAGAATGCGACCACGACGGTGCGCCAGACATTCTGCGTCAGCGCCATCAGCAGCGCGAGCGTGAGATAGAAATACATCTCGTATTCGAGCGACCAGCCGACGAACACCACCGGCATCTCGCCGTCGGTGAAGGAGGCGAAAGCGAGAGATTTGAGTACATGGTTCGGCGTGTACCAGCCCGGCGTATCGAAGATAGCGGGAAGAGTCGCTGCAAGCGCCGTCATTGCGAGGATCGCAACGAAATATAACGGTATGATGCGCTCGACGCGGCGGCGCAGGAAGGTTGATGGTGTGAGTGGTTTGCCGCGCGCGGCGGCGGCCTGCGTTGCGTAATAGATAATGAAGCCGGAGATGACGAAGAACAGATCGACCCCGTGGCCGAAATGCCAGAGGCCGAGTGTGGGCGTGTCGGCAGGTACGTTGATATGGTCCGGCGCGATGCCCCAGACATGAAACGCCACCACAGCAGCGGCGGCGAGAAATCTCAGAATCTGGATGTGAACGAGCATGCGCCTCCTAGCGCCCGGAGGGGCACGCAGGGTGAAACCAACGAGGGTGCGCATCGTTCCACGCAAAATTTGTCTGTGATGCTGGAATCAAGGCGATCTGGAAATTCATACCGTCGCCTTCTGCATTGGAGTCTTTTGTTTGCCGGTCTATGTTGGCGTGAAGGGCGCGCGGGTATCCGAAAATGCGTAAAATTGTTGCATTCAACGTCCTGCTGATTGGGATGGCTTTTGCCCCGTTTTCCGCAATGGCGGCCGAACAATGCCCCGTCACCGATGCCGCCATCACTAAAGCGGGCGGCTATATGCTTGCCGTCGAGGCCGCCGTAAGCGCTGCTCCGGATTGCGAGCGTGCGTATAAGACGCTTGAGATTTGCCAACTTGGGTCGTCCGGCGACAATGCGCTCTCTGAGATCGTGCGCGCGAAATGCGAGCCGTTGTTCTTGGGAAAAGCCAGAGCCGGCATGAAGGCTGCCTACAGGAAAAAGCTCGCCGGCTGCGAGAATATCGCGAAGAAGAACGAAGGCACGATGTACCTCGGCCTTGCTGCCGTCTGTCAGGCGAGAGCGGCGCGCGACTTCGCCCGCAAGCAGGCCAAAGCGCGCTAGCGGCCTTTTTCATAAGGGTCGAAGTTGCCTTGTTGGGGCGCGCAGCCGCATTGGCACAAACGCCGGGTTCCCGTAACATGGCCGAATCCACTTCGGCGACAAAGGTTACAAATTGAACATTTCACGGCTGAGCTGCGTTTTCCGGCATTGGTCGGCTCTGGTGCTGTGGCTCGCACTGCTTCCCGCCGTAATCGGCGTGCTGTCGCCGAGGCCGGGCTTCGGCCAGACCCACTCCGTTATTCCCGATCACGAGCTTGTCGTCGGCACCAAGGTCGCGCCACCCTTCGCGATGAAGGACGAGAGCGGACATTGGAGAGGCGTCAGCATCGAGCTGTGGCAACATCTCGCCGACCGGATGAAATGGAATTACCGCTTTGTCGAGGCGGATACGGTGCCGACCCTTCTGGAAGGTGTGCGAACCGGCAAATTTGATGTCGGAATTTCCGCGATCAGCGTGACGGCAGAGCGCGAGCAGACACTCGATTTCACGGCGTCCTATTTTTACGCGGGCACCGGCGTCGCCGTGCAGTCGGATCGGATCACGAACTGGATCCCGGTCATCAAATCGATCGCGTCATGGAGCTTTCTGCAGGCGGCGCTGACCTTGCTTGGCCTCGCAGTGAGTGCAGGCGCGCTGATCTGGCTGTTCGAGCGCAAGGCCAATGACGGATTCAGCGGCAGCGTGGTGCGCGGGCTGTCGTCCGGCGTATGGTGGTCCACGCATACGATGACCCAGCGCGCAGCCGGCGGCATCATGCCCATGACGTTGCCAGGGCGCATCATCGCGATGATCTGGATGGTGACGTCCGTCATCGCGATCGCGGTGTTCACCGCGGGCATTACCTCGACGCTGACGACGAAGCGGCTGCATGGCATGGTCAATTCCGTGGCGGACCTGTCGTCCATTCGGGTCGGCGTCCCGGCGGGCACGTCGTCGGAAGATGGCCTGTCGCGTCTTCGCATTGTGCACTCGGTTCTGCCTTCGCCGGAGGAGGGACTGAAGGCGCTGCGGAGCGGGAAGATCGATGCGTTCGTCTATGATCGCCCGTTGCTTGCGTGGACGATCCGCCAGCGGAATCTGTCGTCGGTCGACCTGACGGACCTGATGCTGGAGCCGCAGCGCTACGCGATCGCGCTGCCGCCCAACAGTCGGTTGCGCAAGCCGCTCAACGTCGCGATGCTTCAAGTCACCGAATCCGACTGGTGGCGCGACACGCTGTTTCGTTATCTCGGCGAGACGCGGTAGCTGCGTGAACGTGTTCCGACGGACAATGATGTGATGAGCCACGCGGGCACGTCGCGTGGTACGATCTGCAGCCGTGACGCAAGGACGAACACTATGCCTCAGCCCGACTTTCAGCCCACTTTGACTGGCGAAACCGTAGTCATCAGGCCGATACGCCCCGACGACTGGCAGGAGCTTTTTGCTGCGGCAGCGGACCCCGAAATCTGGAAGCTTCATCCCGCCCGCATGCGTTATACCGAGCCTGTGTTCAGGGAATTTTTCGACAATGCCATCACCTCGAAGATGGCGTTCGTATTTGTCGAACGCGTGAGCGGCCGGCTGATCGGCTCGAGTCGCTATTTCGGCTATGATGCGCAACAGAGCGAAGTTGAGATCGGCTGGACTTTCATCATTCGCGATCACTGGGGCGGGCAGACCAACCGCGAGGTGAAGCGGCTGATGCTCGACCATGCCTTCACGTTCGTCGACACGGTGATCTTCTGGGTGGGCGAGGCCAATTGGCGTTCGCAGCGCGCGGTCGAGAAGATCGGCGGCGTGAAGCGGGATGGCACCTTCCTGCGCGATGCGACCGGCCCGACGCCGCATGTTGTGTTCGAACTGACCCGGCAACGGTATGAGGAGAGCGGCAGATTGGCGTCAGGGGATGCCGTCGGGTGACAAATTGAACGCTTCATTCAGGTTATAAAATAAGCCCCGGCGGCGATGCCGGGGCTTTCGTTTGCAATGGTGTTATCGCGGGCCACCGGTGACGTGCAGCGTTTCGCCGGTGATGTAGGACGCGCCTTCAGAGGCGAAGAAGGCGACAGTGTTCGCGATCTCCTCGACCTTGCCGACGCGGCCGAGCGGGGTGATCGACTCGACCCACTGGCGCATGTCGCCTTCATCCAGCCCTGCGGCCTTCACACCTTCGGTGATGATCATGCCGGGGTTGACCGAATTGACGCGGATCTTGCGTGGCGCAAGCTCCTTCGCCAGCACGGCGGTGATCGCATCGACCGAAGCCTTGGTCGCGGTGTAGACCGCCGAACCCGGAGGCGTCAGCGTCGAGACGCCGGACGAGATGTTGACGATGCTGCCGCCGTTCGCATTGAAATGCGCGGCCGCTTCCTGCGACACCAGCAAGAGTCCCAGCACGTTCAGGTCGAACTGCTTGTGGAAGTGCTCGGGCGTGATGCCTTCGAGCGGCGCCATTTCATAGATGCCGGCATTGTTGACGAGAACGTCGATCGGCCCGAGCGCCTTCACGGTCTCCGCCACCACCGCTTTCGCGGCCTTCGGGTCGGAGAGGTTGCCGTGAACGGCGATTGCCTTGCCGCCTTTGGACGTGATCTTCGCCACCACATCGTCCGCACCTTTTTTGCTCGACGAATAGTTCACGGCAACGGATGCGCCTTGCTCCGCGAGCTTCAGTGCGATCTCGGCGCCGATGCCCTTGGATGCTCCGGTGACCAGTGCCACCTTGTTTTGCAGTGTCTTGCTCATGGGAATTACCCTTGGTTGATGTTCCAATAGTTCGGAAATATTGAACTATTGAACCAATTCAAGAGGGCGCCTATATTTTTTTCATGGCACGGTTCGTTCACCCCTCGAAAGACGACATCACGCTCGAAGGCGTGCTCGCGGCGCTGGCTGATCCGATGCGGCTGCGCATTGTCAAGTCATTGCTAGAAAAGAAGAATTGCAGCCTGTCGTGCTCGGCCGCGGCGCCTTGCCCGGAGATGGCGAAATCGACCCTGTCCCATCACTTCCGCGTGCTGCGCGAGGCCGGGCTGATCCACACCACCAAGCAGGGGGTGGAAAACCTCAACTGCGTGCGCGAGGCGGACCTCAACGCGCGGTTTCCGGGGCTGTTGAAAGGGATCCTGAAGCACGCGGAGGGGTAGGGCGTTGTCACGCGCCGCTTCGCAAGTATCAGCCGCGACGTTTCTTCGGTGCCTTTTTCCCGAATGCGCGTTTGGCAGGTGACGCGCTGCCACGATGCGGTTGTTCAGCGTAGCCGGACTTGTCCTTGTGCTGCTTTTTCTTTTTGGAACCTGCGTCCTTGTGAAATTCCGAATGAGACTTGCCGTGGTGCCTCACGCTTCTCTCATCACGTGCTTTGTCGGTCTGACGCGCGCGGTGGCCGGTGTCCTCGCTTTCGCGCCGGGGTTTATGCGGGCGCTTTTCGGACGGCGCATGATCCCGAGGGGCGTCTGCCAACGGATCAATGCGGATGTTGTCCTCCTTATCGGGACGCCGGATCTTAACGGCGAACGACTCTGCCGCGCGCTCGGAAATCTCAAACTCGGTGCTGGTGTCACCAATAAGAATGCGGCCGATGTCCTGCTTGTCGATGCCGCCACGGCGACAAATCATCGGCAGGAGCCAGCGGGCTTCTGCCTTCTTCTTGCGTCCGATAGCGGCGCGAAACCACACGCTGCCTTCTGTCATGCCGTGGCGCGGCGATGGCTTCCTCGCCTTCGATTGTGATCCGGCACCACGATCGTCGTCGCGCGCCGATCGGCCGTCTTTTTCCCGACCGCGATCGTCACGGGATCGGCGCGTGTCTTGGCCGGGATCGAGAATGTCTTCTGGCGCTGGAAGCCGCGCCCGGTAGAGCCGCGCCAGTGCAGCGGCAATATCCTCGGGCGACCGCTCGGCGAGCAACGCACGCGCCAGGTTCAGATCATCAGCGGTCACTTCCTGCGCGAACAAATCATCCTGCAGCATGCGTTTCTGATCGAGTTCGCGGATTTCATCGGCGGTCGGCGCCATGCTCCAGTCGACATCGACGCCTGCCAGATTCAGCAAAACCTCCGCACGCCGCCTGCGCGCGGGCGGCACCAGAAGGACGCTCACGCCCTTGCGGCCGGCGCGCCCGGTGCGGCCGGAACGGTGCTGCAGGACCTCGGCATCGTTTGGAATGTCCGCGTGGATGACAAGATCGAGCTTTGGCAGATCGATGCCGCGTGCAGCAACGTCAGTGGCGACGCAGACACGGGCTCGCCCGTCCCGCAAAGCCTGAAGTGCCTTTGTGCGCTCGTTCTGCGTCAGTTCTCCGGAGAGGGCGACCACCGAGAAGCCGCGCTCCATGAGAGCCACCTGCAAATGATTGACCGCATTTCGGGTGTTGCAAAACACCAGAGCGCTCGGCGATTCAAAAAATCGCAGCACGTTGACGACCGCATGCTCGACATCGCTCGCCGCGATCCTGATGGCCCGGTACTCAATATCGGCATGGCCGCCTTCGTCGCCCGCGACCTCGACGCGAAAGGCCTGCTGCTGATACTGCTTCGCCAGCGCAACGATGCCGCGCGGGAATGTCGCCGAGAACAATAATGTGCGGCGGGTCTCCGGCGTGGTTTCGAGGATGAATTCCATATCCTCGCGAAATCCGAGATCAAGCATTTCGTCGGCTTCGTCGAGCACGACGGCCTTCAACTCAGAAATGTCGAGGCGGCCGCGACGCAGATGATCGCACAGCCGTCCCGGCGTGCCGACCACGATGTGAGCGCCCTCGGCAAGCTCGCGCTGTTCGCGGCGCGGGTCCATGCCGCCGACGCAGGACACGATGCGCGCATCCGCATGGTGATAAAGCCAGGTCAGTTCGCGATGGACCTGCAGGGCGAGTTCGCGCGTCGGCGCGACGATCAGGGCAAGAGGGGCCGCGGCGCGCGGAAACCGTTCCGCAGCGCCCAGAAGATTCTTTGCAATTGCGAGCCCATAAGCGACTGTCTTGCCCGAACCGGTCTGCGCGGACACAAGGAGGTCGCGGTCGGCAGCCTCGTTCGCAAGGACGGCGGTCTGCACGGGGGTGAGCTTGTCGTAGTTGCGCTCCGCCAGGGCCCGGGCGAGCGGCGAACTTGTCGTCGGGAATGTCACGAAATGGCCGATCTTGGTTTGGCCGGGGGAACATCGAGCAGGGGCCTCAAACTGATGGGGCCGCGCCGCGCTCTTTAAGAAATCCGCCCGGCGGATTTGAGCGGGGTTGTCTTAGACCAAGTGAGGCCAAAGCGCCATGGCCGGGTTCTGGGCGAAATCCAATATCCGATTGTCAAACAGCCACGTTCGTTGAGGATAAACGCCCGCGTTCTCGCGGCGCGTTTTGCGCCCGAGGTGTGCGTCCCGGGCGTTGGGCTTGCCCAATTCCCGGCAACATAAATCCTGCGCTCTCACAGAATGAGGGCGCGCGGAACGCCGGATGCGCGAACGCATCCGCAGCCTCGTGCGCAAATGGTTGTTTGGCACACGAGCATAGTCACCACGGTTACGCCGCATCATCCGGCGTTCCGCACGCAATGGTTTTAACGGCTTGCTTCGCGTCTACCCCCGGTGTTCGACCCTTGGGTTGAACCACCGCTCCAGGGGACTGACACGCCGCGTCTCTCCCTCTGTACGAGGAGAGAGATCTGGCGCTGCCCCATGGCGCAAGGCGATGCGCCGGGATAACGCGACTTGGGCCGTCTGCTTGCGATGTTCGCCGTCAGCCGGGCAACAAAAAAGGCCCGGGACCTTTCGGCACCGCGCCCGATCAATCGCCCGCGCATCGAACACCGTGCGCAGCCACCGCATCCCGCCTCGCGTTCGTGACGATCGCGAGCGCCCCTCAAGTGAGGCGGGATAGATAGGAATATAAACCTAAAGAAAGAATTGTCAAGTTGGAATAAGGTGAGTTCGCCAATAATGGAGCAAGCAATGGTCAAAGTTTGGGGGTCGGACAAAGGGGACGATTTTACGTGCCCAAAATGCGGTTCGGTGTATGAGACCGAGTTGCATCGTTCTCCCTTCAGAGACAGTGACAGTGCGAATTGCAGTGTTTGCCACGAGGAAATGGCGCGTTGGAATAGTACGACCTACCCCGTTTACACCCTCAAAACTGCTCGAAAGCCTAAGTAGCGGTCAACGATCAAAATTACCTTCGGTGATCCAAGAAGTACCGCTCAAATCAACTTTGAACTTCAACTTCGATAAACGTTGAGCAAGCTCTTTCCGGCTCGAAGCCGAATTGGATAAATGGAGCATGTGCTTCCCAGCGATATCGCTGATTGCGCGTGTATCGCCAACTTGAATGAGTAAAGTCTTGTCTGGGTGTGCACCCAAAGCTAGCCCAGCTTCGAAAATTACGTTTGGTCGCGCTTGAGATGCCAATTTTCCAGCGGTCGTTTTTTCTTTTTGCGAACAGAAATTAGACTTTAAGCGAGCCTCTTCGTCAGGCGAAAACATTACGATAACCGCTTGAACTTGTTTCATGGCATTGTTGATGACGTCACCTACATTAGGATTCGCGCCTTTCGCCGCAGCAATGGCTTTGCTCCATTCCATCGGATTTAGACCCATGGAGCGAAGCAAAGCGAACATATCCTCGTTTAGTTTACTATCTCGGCCATGAACGACAAAAACTGAGTTATTTCTCGTCGTTTTGATTTTGATTGGTTTGGCTGCAGGTACCGACGGTGTTGATTTTGGCGTCCGTGAACTCGCTATCTCGTCCGGTGTCATATGAACTGCTGGAGCAGGCGCGCCTCGAATTTCTGCCAAGTCAGCCGCAGATGCAAATTGTTGAAAATTTATTTTTAGGTCTCGAGCGAGAAGAAGTGCACCAGCACGATTTGAAACAAATGACTCGCTAGCACGCTTATTTATTAGTCGATGCACATGGCGCGGTGTTACTTGCAGCCGACTTTCAAGTCGTTTCAACAGCGCCTTTGGAACGCTTTCTGTCATGATCTAATGGCTTTCTTCTTCTTGGTCGACTTCAATCGGCTCTTAAGTGCGTGAATATAATTTTCGTTTACATGAAGCATTTGACTGATTTCACGAGCATCAAAACCTGCGCCATCAAGAGTTAGCGCGGCTTTGTCATCTTTCATGTCTTTAATTGTTAGTGCTGCCAATAACCGGGCAATTTTTTCTAACGTGTCAATTTTAGCAGATTCAATCTTTGCTTTTTTTGCCATGTGATTTCTTCGTCCTCTCTCGCTGACGGAGGTTTGTCTTTACGGAGTTTGCAGTAGTTCCAAGAATGGAGGCTGCATCAGCGGTCGAAATTCCAAGGCTCTCCAAAAATTTCACTCTCGCGGGAAGATCCGCGACACGTTTTGGCTCGTGCTGAGAGGCTTGCTGCATGCACAAATAAGCAAGTGATCTTCCAATGATCTCTAACCAATCGTTTTCATTTTCTTGAGGCACGTTTCCCACCCTTTGCTTTCATTACGCGAACGGACTCCGCTGTGCTGCCAGCAGCACCTGCAGCCTCCTTTGCGGGAACGCCAAGTCCTTGAAGAAATTTTACCTTCTTCAAAACGTTGTCGGCCTTGTCGGGATTCTTCTCTGCAAATTTGTCGAGACACAGAAACGCTAGACAATTGCCAATAACAGGCAACCAGGTGTCCAATGTTGAATTGTTTTCGGCCATTTTCACCTCAAATAATTGGGTAACGAATCACCTGCTGATTCCAAAACTTATCGAATACAATGGGCGGATGGCTGTGCAAGGCGGCCAAACGGGGTTATCCCATTATAAATTTTGGGAGTGAGACAAACAAAAAAAACCCGGCATCGCTGCCGGGGTTTTGCATTTCGTAGTTGCGTTGCGAGATCCCGGCTCTGCGGAGCGGCATGAAGAATGCCGCACCGCGTCCGGGATGACGTGGATTATCAGAAATCCATGCCGCCCATGCCGCCGCCCGGCATGGCCGGAGCAGGCGAGTTCTTCTTCGGCAGTTCGGCGATCATCGCTTCCGTGGTGATCAGGAGCGAAGCAACCGAGGCTGCGTTCTGGATCGCGGCGCGCACGACCTTGGTCGGGTCGATGATGCCCTTCGAGACCATGTTGACGTATTCGCCGGTCTGCGAGTCGAAGCCGTACGAATACTGATCCTTCTCGAGCACCTTGCCGACGATGACGCTGCCGTCCTCGCCCGCGTTGATGGCGATCTGGCGGGCCGGAGCGGAGAGCGCCTTGCGGACGATCTCGACGCCGGTCTTCTGGTCGTCGTTCTGGGTCTTGATGCGCTTGAGCTGCTCGGACGCGCGGAGCAAGGCGACGCCGCCACCCGGCAGGATGCCTTCTTCCACCGCAGCGCGGGTCGCATGCATCGCGTCATCAACGCGATCCTTGCGCTCCTTCACTTCAACCTCGGTCGCGCCGCCGACGCGGATCACCGCGACGCCGCCCGCGAGCTTGGCGAGACGTTCCTGCAGCTTCTCGCGGTCGTAGTCCGAGGTGGTCTCCTCGATCTGCGCCTTGATCTGCGCCACGCGCGCCTCGATGTCGGCCTTCTTGCCGGCGCCGTTGACGATCGTGGTGTTCTCCTTGTCGATCATCACCTTCTTGGCGCGGCCGAGCATCTGCAGGGTCACGCTTTCCATCTTGATGCCGAGGTCTTCCGAGATCGCCTGGCCGCCGGTCAGGATCGCGATGTCCTGCAGCATGGCCTTGCGGCGGTCACCGAAGCCCGGTGCCTTGACGGCTGCAACCTTCAGGCCGCCACGCAGACGGTTGACGACGAGGGTGGCGAGAGCTTCGCCTTCGACGTCTTCCGCGACGATGACGAGCGGCTTGCCGGTCTGCACGACGGCTTCGAGCAGCGGCAGCATTTCGTTCAGCGAGGAGAGCTTCTTCTCGTTGATGAGGATGTAGGCGTCGTCGAATTCAACGCGCATCTTGTCGGCGTTGGTGACGAAGTAGGGCGAGATGTAGCCGCGGTCGAACTGCATGCCCTCGACGACGTCGAGTTCGGTGTCGAGCGACTTGGCTTCTTCAACGGTGATGACGCCTTCGTTGCCGACCTTGGCCATCGCCTTGGCGAGGAAGTCGCCGATTTCCTTGTCGCCGTTGGCCGAGATGGTACCGACCTGGGCGATCTCCTCGTTCGAGGTGACCTTCTTGGAGTTCTTCTGCAGGTCCGCGACGACGGCTTCCACAGCGAGGTCGATGCCGCGCTTGAGGTCCATCGGGTTCATGCCGGCGGCAACCGACTTGGCGCCTTCCTTCACGATGGCGGCGGCGAGAACGGTCGCGGTGGTGGTGCCGTCACCGGCGAGGTCCGCCGACTTCGAAGCCACTTCGCGCACCATCTGGGCGCCCATGTTCTCGAACTTGTCGTCAAGCTCGATGTCCTTGGCGACGGTGACGCCGTCCTTGGTGATGCGGGGCGCGCCGAACGACTTGTCGAGCACGACGTTGCGGCCCTTCGGGCCGAGCGTGACCTTCACCGCGTTGGCGAGGATGTCGACGCCGCGCAGCATCTTGTCGCGCGCGTCAACGCCGAATTTCACTTCTTTGGCTGACATTGATTGATTCCTTCAGTGTGAGGGGAGACGCGCTCAGGCGGCTTTCTTCTTCGAAGCGCCATCGGTGATGACGCCCATGATGTCGCTTTCCTTCATGATCAGGACGTCCTGACCATCGATCTTCACTTCGGTGCCCGACCATTTGCCGAACAGCACGACATCGCCGACCTTGAGGTCGATCGGGATCAGCTTGCCGGCTTCGTCGCGGCCACCCGGGCCGACGGCGACGATCTCGCCCTGCGACGGCTTTTCCTTCGCGTTGTCGGGAATGATGATGCCGCCCTTGGTTTTCTCCTCGGCGTCGATGCGCTTGACCACGACGCGGTCGTGAAGCGGACGGAATTTCATGCAGTCCTCCTAAGATACTGGAATTGCTGTATATCTTTAAATTGGCAGTCAGCTTCATGGAGTGCCATGGCTGACCTTGGCGGGAGATAGGCGGGCCTTCCGGAACAGGCAAGAGGTCCTAGCAAATTTTCTGGCACTCACAAATGACGGCTGCCAGAAATCGTTAACAGCGGTGGCCGACCATCGGCGCAAGACGCTCTTCCAATTTAGAATGATTCTAAATATAGCATGCGGTGCCTTTTACTCCGGAGACGCACCCATGCCTGCCACCCCTCATGTCGAACGTCATTTTCTTGGCTCCGAAACCGTGCGCGACGTGGTGATCGGCATGGCCGACGGCCTGACGGTGCCGTTCGCGCTGGCTGCAGGTCTTTCGGCCGCGGTGACCTCGGCGCAGATCATCGTCACCGCGGGACTGGCGGAGATCGCGGCCGGCGCCATCGCGATGGGGCTCGGCGGCTATCTCGCGGCCCGGACCGATCAGGAGCACTTTGCTTCGGAAGAGCGCCGCGAGGCGTGGGAAGTCGACAACATGCGCGAGGCGGAAGTCGCCGAGGTGCGCGATATCTTCAGCAGCTATGGACTCACGGGCGAGGCACTGGACTCGGTGGTGACTGCACTGTCCGCGGACAAGAAACGCTGGGTCGATTTCATGATGCGTTTCGAACTCGGCCTTGAGAAGCCCGACCCGAAGCGCGCGCCGATCAGCGCCGCAACCATCGCGGTCTCATATCTTGTCGGCGGTCTGGTCCCGCTGGTGCCTTACATGATCTCCGGCGATCTTCGCACGGCGCTGCTGTACTCGATCGTCTGCACGGGCGTTGCGCTGATCGTCTTCGGCGGCGTCAAAGGCAAGCTGACGGGCATCAGCGTGGTGAAATCCGGTTTCCAGACATTGCTGGTGGGTGGCCTGGCCGCCAGTGCTGCGTTCTATCTGGCGCATCTCTTTGGATGACGGCGTTTGTCAGCAGATCCGCCTCGCTGCTGCTAGCGCCTTGATAATTAACAGTTTATTCAATCTTTAGGCTTGAGATCGCGGAAGTTCATGCGTCAGATTTCACCTGTGCTCCTTGAGGCGGCACGAGTCCGAAGACAGACGCTGGGGCGGGTTTTCGAAAACCGGTCCTTTCGAAAAACGCTCCGCGCGCCCATCGGCGGCCCGCCGCTTCACGGATGCACTCCCTTACGGAGGTTGGCATGGCGTTGCAGAAGGCGGCATCGGGCACATCGGTCAGTCCCGATTTTCGGAAACAGCTCCTGGGCTATGGCCTGACCACGGCGGAGATTCTCTATCGCCGCCCGGATCATCACTGGCTGCTGCAATCCTATGTCTGGCAGGAGTACGACCTGTTTCCGAACTTTCCCGCGCTGAATGCCTTTCTCGAATTCTGGCGCGCAAAGCTCGAAGGGCCGCTGTTCGCGGTGACGGTCGCGCACTCGAAGCTCATCAAGCCCGCGGAGATGCGCGCCATCGACGGCGAGTTCAGGCTGCATTGAAACGGATTGTTGTTTGCAATCATCTCTGCGTTGTCCCCGCTTGCGCGGGGACGACACTGAATGAACGGCACGTTGCCGAACAGCGTTCGCGTTGCCATGAACACGACGGCAATATGGTCGACACTTCGGTCGCGGCCGAAACGTCGATCCGCTTCGGGGGGATATGATGCGCTTTCCATAGGAGAGCTGCGATGTCCCACAGTGCCGAATTGCTTGCGATGCCTCAACCTGACGCCGGGCACATCGAGATCACGCCGTCAGTTCTCTATGTGGGGACTCCCGTCGCGCTGATAACGAGTCTCAACGCTGACGGTACGACGAACATCTCGCCGATGTCCTCGGCCTGGACGCTATTCGATCGCGTCGTCCTCGGGATGACATCGACAAGCAAAGGCCGGGAGAATGCGGTGCGCGACCCTCAGATCGTCATCAATTTTCCCTCGCCGGATCTCTGGCCGAAGGTTGAAGCGATCGCGCGCGGGACCGGTCGCAATCCCGTTCCTCCTCATAAGGAAAAGATCGGTTACAGATTCGAGCCGGAAAAGTTCGAAGTGTCCGGCTTCACGCCGCAAGAATCGACCGTGGTCAGGCCGTTACGGATCGCGGAATGTCCGATCCAGTTCGAGGCCGAGGTCGTGGCCTGTCATGATCCGGGAGGTGACTGGCCCCGGGAACGGCCGGAGGCTTTTCAGATCATCGAGACCAGGGTGCTGCGGGTTCATGCGCATCGCAGCGTCGTTGTTCCCGGCACAAGCCATATCGACACCGCGAAATGGCAGCCATTGCTCTATGTGTTTCGGCACTATTTCGGAACAGGTTCCGATCTCGGACGGACGTTCAAAGCAGAAGCATAAGGGTGTAAGAACAGGAGCCATGTCGAACGTCGCTTCGGGAAATACGATTGCGGAGGTGGCAAGCCTGATCGGGGATGCCGCGCGCGCCAACATGCTTTCCGCGTTGATGGGCGGACAGGCATTGACGGCGGGCGAACTGGCGCGACATGCCGGTGTTAGCGCCCAGACCACGAGTGGCCATCTTGGCAAGCTGACCGAAGCTCAATTGATTGCCGTCGAGAAGCAAGGGCGGCATCGCTACTATCGGCTTGCCTCGCCCGATGTGGCGCACGCTATTCATGCTCTGATGGCTGTCGCGGCGAGTGGACCGAAGCGTTATCGCCCAATTGGCCCGAAGGATGAGGCGCTGCGACTTGCCCGTACCTGCTACGATCATATGGCGGGCCGGCTCGCCATCGCCCTTGCGGATGCCTTGACCGGCAAAGGCTATGTGTTGCTCGCGGATGGAGCTGGCCTTGTGACCGAGGAAGGCCAGCGCTTCTTCTGCGATTTCGGCATCGATCTTGATGAAGCGGAGCGTTCCAAACGCCCGCTTTGCCGGACCTGCCTTGATTGGAGCGAGCGTCGGCCGCACTTCGCCGGCCGTCTTGGCGCGGCCCTTCTTGACCGGGCCCTTACGCTAGGCTGGGTCGGCCGTACGCACGAAAGCCGTGCTCTGCGCATCACCCGGGCCGGAGAGGCTGGGTTCAGCGGCACATTCGATCTTCCGTCGGACTGGCGCACGCCACTGCCGTCGCGCGGTTTCTAAAAACCTGCACCGCGCGCTCCGAATGATGCGAATTATCCCCGTCCGACGAATGGCATCTTGGTCGCCATCACGTTCAGGAACAGCACATTGGCGTCCAGCGTTCGCGTTGCCATGAACACGATGGCGTCGGCGACGTTCTGCACGTCCATGCGCGGTTCGACCATCTTCTCGCCGTTCGGCTGCAAAATGCCGTCGGCCATGCGCGTGGTGAGATCGGTCGCGGCGTTGCCGATGTCGATCTGTCCGCCCGCGATGTCGTAGGCGCGGCCGTCGAGCGCGATCGATTTTGTCAGGCCGGTGATGGCGTGTTTGGTCGCGGTGTAGGCGACGGTGAACGGGCGCGGCGAATGCGCCGAGATCGATCCGTTGTTGATGATGCGGCCGCCGCGCGGGGTCTGCTCCTTCATCATGCGGAAGGCATGCTGCGTGCACAGGAACGGCGCGGTGAGGTTTGTCGCAACCACCGTCTGCCATTTGTCGAACGGCAGATCCTCCAGCGGCATCGCTGGCGCGCCGACGCCTGCGTTGTTGAACAGCAGATCGAGCCGTCCGAATTTTTCCTTCACGGTCGCGAACAACGCGGCGATAGATTGCGGGTCGGTCATGTCGGAGGGCACAGCGAGACATGTGCCGAGCTTGGCTCCCTCGGCCGCGGCTTCGTCGAGCTTGTCCTTGCGGCGTGCTGTCAGCACCACCGTGAAGCCCGCCTTGATAAGGGCGAGCGCGCTGGCCTTGCCGATGCCGGCGCTTGCGCCGGTGACGAGAGCGACTTTGGTGTGCGACATGACGATCCTCCCCGATGTTTATGATGTCATCCCCGCGAAAGCGGGGATCTGTTTTTTCTCAAAAAGGCTGGGCTCCAGTTTTCGCGGGAGCGACACTGGATTTCAATTCTTCCGCCCATAAGGCGGCGGTGGAATGCTCTGGTGGGCCGCGCGCAGGGCCTCGCTCCATCTTGCGCGCAAACCGCGAAAATAGGGGTCGTCGTCCTCGATCCGCATATTGAGCTCGGTTTCGCAGACATCCGGCCGCAGCACCATGATGTCGATCGGCGGGCTGACGCCGAGGTTGGAGCGCATGGTCGAATCCATCGAGATCAGTGCGATCTTCAGCGCGTCATATAACTCGACGTCGTAGGTGATGGCGCGATCCAGCACCGGCTTGCCGTATTTGTGCTCGCCGACCTGGAGATAGGGCGTGTCGGTGGTGCATTCGATGAAATTGCCGGCGGGGTACACCATGAACAGGCGCATCCGTTCGCCCTTGATCTGGCCGCCGAGCAGGAACGAAACATCGAAATTGATATCCTCGGCCATTAGTGCCGCGCCCTCGGTGCGGCTGACACTGCGAATGGCGCGGCCAAGGCGTTGTGCCGCCTGAAACAGGCTCGGCGCATTCATCAGGGTTTCGATCTCGCCGGTGATGGGATTTTCGACACCTTCGGCGAGGGTCGAGAGAACCGACTGGCTGATGGCAAGATTACCGGCGGAGGCGACGGCCATGACGCGTTCGCCGGGATTTTCGAACATATGCAGTTTGCGGAAGGTGGAGATGTTGTCGAGCCCGGCATTGGTGCGGGTATCGGCCACCATGACGAGGCCCTGTTTCACCAGAATTCCGCAACAATATGTCATTCAGATCTCCGCATGCACGGTGCCATTTTTACGCAACGTCGCGGAAGGGGGCAACCGCCGGTCCTGCCGGTGTGGCGGATAAGGAGGTGGAATGACCGAAACTGATGGTGGCGAGATCGCCGCCCGCGCGATATGCATGAGCTGGAACAATTGTGAATTTCCTCCCCTCCCGGCGCGCGCAAGCGAAGAAATCGCCGCCCGCCTGAAAGAGACGCGACAATGACCGAGATCGTCACGGCCGGCATTCTGGTGATCGGCGATGAAATTCTCTCCGGCCGGACCAAGGACAAGAACATCGGCTTCATCGCCGAGTATCTCACCAATCTCGGCATCGACCTGAAAGAGGTCCGCATCGTCGCCGACGACGAGGACGACATTGTCGCGGCGCTCAACGCGGTGCGCGAGCGCTACGATTATGTATTCACCACCGGCGGCATCGGCCCGACGCATGACGACATCACCGCCGACAGCGTGGCAAAGGCTTTCGGCGTCGGCATCGATCACCATCCCAGCGTGGTGGCGCGCTTCAAGGAACGCTTCGGCGATGCGCTCAACGAGGCACGGCTGCGGATGGCGCGGATTCCCGACGGCGCGGAGCTGATCGAAAGCGCGACCATTCTCGCGCCCGGATTCAAGCTCGGCAACGTCGTCGTGATGGCGGGCGTGCCGTCGATCATGCAGGCGATGATGGACATCATCGCACCGAAGCTGCGCACTGGCCGCAGGATGCTGTCCGATTCCGTCCGCGCCGACGCCAAGGAGGGCGACATCGGCTCGCCGCTGCGCGAGATCGCGGCTGCGCATCCCGACACCAGCATCGGCAGCTATCCGTTTATCGACGACGATGGAAAGCCGAACACCAATGTCGTGGTGCGCTCGCGCGATCAGGACAAGCTGGCCGCGGCGATGGCGGATGTGAAAGCGATGCTGGCGACGCTGCATGGTTCGAAGAATCCGGTGCAGTAAACGGCGCGAAGTAAAATTCGGAGTCGCACGATGAGTGAAGAAACCGCGCGCAAACCGTTTCCCGTTTCATGGGATCAGTTTCACCGCGACGCCCGTGCGCTGGCGTGGCGGCTCAACGGCGCGGGTCCGTTTCAGGCACTGGTGGCGGTGACGCGCGGCGGCCTCGTGCCGGCGGCGATCGTCGCGCGCGAGATCGGCCTGCGGGTGATCGATACGCTGTGCGTGGCGAGCTACGACCACACCACGCAGGGCGAGATGCAGGTTCTGAAAGGCCTCTCGGATGCGATCATGAAAGTCGGCGGAGAGGGCGGCAAGGGCCTGTTGATCGTCGACGATCTCGTCGATACCGGCAAGACCGCGCGCGTCGTCCGCCAGATCGCGCCGAAGGCGCATATCGCCGCCGTCTACGCCAAGCCGATGGGCAAGCCGCTGGTCGATACCTTCATCACCGAAGTCTCGCAGGACACCTGGATTTTCTTCCCCTGGGACACCGGGCTGTCGTTCCAGCCACCGATCCGCGACGGCGCGGCGTGAAGTTTTCACGCGTCTGACAACAATATTGTTGCTGTGGTCATTCGCCACATAACCGGCCGGCCGATCATCGGCGCGTGACCGATTTATTAGCGAACAATTAAACGACCGGGAGCATCCTACCGTATCAGGTCAACCCGTGCCGACACCAAGAGGTGTGCAGGGAGTCTGATGCGATGACCGAGACAAGGTATGCGCCACGCTACCGAGTGTCGAAACCGGCCATGATCGGCAGCGGCAAGAACGCCATTGCCTGCGTCATTCGCAATCTATCGACGACCGGCGCGGCAATAGAGGTCGAAAACCAGATCAATATTCCTGACAGCTTCGTGATGTTCGTGTCGGAGGACGACTTGCATCTGCTTTGCCATGTAGTTTGGCGGAAAGATTACAGGATCGGTGTGGCCTTCGATTGGGAAAGCCCGATGCCGGTTGATTGACCGGCTTCTCCATTATGGCGGTGGAAGCGTGGGCCGGGAGTGTTTTTCAAGGACCCGGTTGCATTTCGTCGCTAAGTAACTGAAAAGAAAAGCGCGCGGACGTGGCGGAATTGGTAGACGCAAGGGACTTAAAATCCCTCGATGGCAACGTCGTGCGGGTTCGATTCCCGCCGTCCGCACCAAATGCCCGTTGCTGCTATTCCGGACCACATGTCGATCACCGCCTACCTCATCAATCTCGATCGCAGCCCTGATCGTCTGGTCAGGATGCAGGCGCGGTTCGATGAGATCGGGGCGGACTTTGTCCGTATCCCGGCTGTCGACGGCAAGACGCTGAACGATGCCGCGCGCAAGGCGGCCTGCGTGCCGCATAAGGCGTGGCTGCCGCTCACTGCAAGCGAGATCGGATGCTTTCTCAGCCATCGCGCGTGCTGGCAGCAAATCGCGGACGGGCCAGCGCCTTATGGCTGCGTGTTCGAGGATGACATGCTGCTGGCGCCGCGTTTGCGGGATTTTCTTGCCGATCGGTCCTGGATTCCGGCGGACGCGGAGATCGTCAAGATCGAGGAGGGCCACAACCGCGTGTGGCTTGACATGCCGCTGTGCGATGTGACGGCCGGCTTCAGACTAGGACGGCTGCGCAGCACGCATTACCGCGCGGGCGCTTATATCGTGTCGCGCGATGCGGCGCGGCGGTTGCTCGCGATGACGGAGCGGTTCGGCCTGCCGGTCGATCTGTTCCTGTTCGATGCCGCGGTGGGCGAGCCGTCACGGTTCGTCATCTATCAGTTGCTGCCCGCGCTGGCGGAGCAGGAGAAGGGCGCCGCGCTGGAAGTGAAGGGTGGTGGCGGCACCATCGTGCGCAGCGGTTTCCGCCGTGAGGATGAATTTGCGCGGCAGCGCCGCCGTTATGCGGACGAACTTCGCAAATTGTGGCATCGTCTGCGCGGCCGCCAGCGCATGGCGGTCGGTTTCGATGGATCTGAAAGCTGACACCATGACGGCCCCCGATTTGACTGGCTCCCACGTTCGCCTGCGCATGATGCGTGATGACGACGCGCACACGCTGGTGCGCGCGGCTTCCGACGGGCAACTGTGGACACTCTGGGTGACCTTCGTGCCGTCGGCAGATACGGTCGCCGCCTACATGAAGCCGGCGATGGAGGGCGCGAAGGCGGGCACGGTCATTCCCTACGTCATCGAGAATATTGCGACCGGCGAGCCGATCGGTTCGACGCGGTTCTGGAAGCTCGACCGCGCCAACCGCACGGTGGAGATCGGTCACACCTGGATTTCGGCCTCCTACCAGCGCACCGCGGTCAACACCGAGATGAAGCTCCTGATGCTGACCTATGCGTTCGAGACGTTGAACTGCGTGCGGGTGCAATTCCAGACCGATGAGCTGAACGCGAAATCCCGCGCGGCGATTGTGCGGCTCGGTGCGAAGGAGGAGGGCATCCTGCGCAACGAGCGGATCATGCCGGACGGGCGTGTGCGCAATACCGTGATGTTTTCCATTCTCGACAGCGAATGGCCGGGGGTGAAAAGCAACCTCCTTGCCCGGCTGGCGGGGTAAAGCCGCATCGGGTAGGGTGCGGCAACTCAAGATATCCCGGATGTTCGAACGCATGCTTCATCGCGCTCAATTGTATCTCGCCGCCGCCATTCTTCTCGGCTCATGCGGCTTCGCCCAGGCGGCGAGCTTCTTCGTCGACCCCTCTCATTACGCGCTTTACAACTGCGATCAGTTGAACACTGCGCACCAACAGGTCGGCGCGCGCGTCGCCGAACTGAAGGGTCTGATGGCGAAAGCGGAGAGTGGCTTCGCGGGTGCGCTGATGTCAGGTCTTGCGTATCAGAGCGAATATGTCACGGCGCGCGGCGAACTCGAGCAGATCGAAGAGAACCGGCAGAAGCTGAACTGCGGGCCGCTGCCGGTGGAGAAGCCGGCGCAGTCTGCTGCGCCCGCCGCACCGAAGCAGAAGCATCACAAAAGGCATTGAGCCTTTACACGCGCCAGCCGTAAATCCAGTCCAGCCGCGCGAGCAGCCGCGCACCGCCGAGAAGCTGCATGGCGCTGTCGCGCGCGAAACCAGCCGCGCCCTTGAGGTGATAGATCCGCCCGTTGCGGTGTGACGCGCGCTGCACCCGTTCAACGCGGTCGCGTCGCAAGTGTTCGTACCGGAGGAACGCGGCGGGCAGGTCGTCGGACTGAGTCTCGATGCAGCGCGCGAGCACGGCCGCATCCTCGATCGCCATGGCGGCGCCTTGCGCGGCGAACGGCAGCATCGCGTGCGCGGCGTCGCCGAGCATCGCGACGCGATCTTTGGCGAATGTGCTGACGGGCACCTCGAACAAGGCCCATTTGCGCCAGTTCGCGACGGCTCCGATCATCGCGCGTGCATCGTCGTGCCATGCTGCGAAATACCGGGCGATCTCGGCGGCATCGCCGGTCTCGTTCCAGCCGGGCCTGCGCCACTCATCGTTGACGATGGCGACGAGGTTGACCTTGCCGCTGTCCGCCATCGGGTAGGCGACGAGATGCGCATCGGACCCCATCCGGAGCTGTACGCGGTGCCGGTCGAATCCGGCCGGCACATGTGCGGCGTCGATCATCCCCCGCCAAGCGATGCGGTGGGTGAATTGCGCGCGGATATCCGGAAACACCTGGCTTCGCACGGCGGACCAGACGCCATCGGCGCCGATCAGGGCCTGCGCGTGATCCCCTCTGCGTGACATGCCGCGGCGCTGCATGACGGCGACACCGTTGGCGTCCTGTGAAACCTCTTCGAATTGCCAGCCCAGGCGTAATTCGATGCCTGGCGTGCTTTCGACTTTCGCCAGCAGGGCGGCCTGCAGGTCGGGACGATGCAGCAGCCAGTAAGGCGCGCCGTAACGCGCGCGAACGCTGTCGCCGAGCGGAATGCGGGCGGTTTCCCGGCCGCTGCGTGCGTTGATGATGCGGATGGCGTCCGGCGCGACCGCGGCCGCGGACAACGATTGTTCAAGACCGAGATCGATCAGGATGCGGCTGGCGTTCGGCGAAAGCTGGAGGCCTGCGCCGGTTTCCGCGAGATGGGCCTCGCGTTCGAACAGGATGATGCGGTAGCCGATGCGGTTGAGCGCTAGCGCAGCCGTCAGGCCTCCGATGCCGGCGCCTGCTATGGCAAGCGTGCGCGCGGACGTCACGGCTGATCAGACGACCTTGTCTTCCACCACGCACTGCGCCGGACGCGCGGCGCCGGGCGCGAGATCGCCCGCGAAGCGGTACAGCGTCGAGCAGTACGGGCAGATGATCTCGTCATCGTTGCCGAGATCAAGGAAGACGTGGGGATGATCGAACGGCGGGTTGGCGCCGATGCACATGAATTCCCGAGAGCCGATTTCGATGACGCTCACACCAGGGCCATTGTGGAAGTGCGGAACGATGTGGTCGGCCATGAGATTTACCTTGGGAGTTACAGTGCGGAAGTCGGAAGCGGTTTTGTTTTGGTTTCAGATTTTATTCAGCAAGCGCGGCAATCTATTATCTCCGGTGCGCGCGGTTAGCCAGATGGTTCAACGCGCACAACGGCAGATTCACAACAGAAAATGACGAACTGAGGTGTAGGCGCCGGACAGGACTCCATACGCTATTTGTTGTTGCGGAAAGCCCTTCTTTCGGAGGGCTCTTCTTTCGGTGTACGACTTCCATCTGGTGAAATTTCTGCCGCAAAATCGCTATACGGTCGGGCGTAACGCGGATTTGTGCATGCAATATGGAAAAACCAGTGCGGCAATTGGATGCGCGGCCCTCTGTGCCGCGGCATTCGGGCTGCTGGCGCCGCGGGCGCACATGGCTGCCACCACGCTTCTGGTGCAGGACGATCCCGCGCAATTGTCGGATATCCGTATTGAATCAACACTGCCCGGCGAGAACAGTGCACGGGCGACGACTCTTGCCCGGCAGATCCAGCAGGCGCTGGACGCGGGCGATCCGGAACTCGCCGATAGTTTTCTTGTCCTGGCGCGGCATAAAGACATCCCCGTCGCGCCGGATATGGAGGAGCGCGTTCAGGCGGCGCTCAACGTGCATAATTCGACGAAAGCGGTGGCCGGGCGGTTCGTGCACGGACTTGTGACCGGCGAGGGCGACGACGGGGCGAGCCTCTCGGGCACCTTGGCGGGAGACCTGTTCGTGCTGGGCGACGTGCGCGACGTGGTCCGCGAGGGCAAACGGCTGGCGATGGGCGAGGATGCCGACCGGCTTGTGCTCGGTCTCGCAAGCGTCGGCATCGCGGTGACGGCGGCGACCTATGTTTCGGTCGCGGGCGCGGCACCCTTGCGGGCCGGGCTCACGCTCGTGAAGGATGCACGCAAGGTCGGACGCCTCGGCGCGGGACTGACCGAGTGGACCGGACGCGCGGTCCGCAATGCGGTCGATACGCCCGTGCTCACGCAGGCCGTTCAGAACGCCTCGCTCACGCGGCCGGTGCAAAGCGTCGGTGCGTTGAAGGCGGCGTTCAAGGCGGAGAAAGCGGGCGCGCTTGTGCGTCTCGCCAAGGATACCGGCCGGATCAGCGAGAAGATCGGCACCAAGGGTACGCTCGACGTGCTGCGCATCGCCCACGGTCCGCAGGATGTCGCGCGCGCGGCAAGGCTCGCGGAATCGAAGGGCAAGGAAACACGCGCGATCATCAAGCTGATCGGCCGCGGCGCGCTGCTGCTTGCGACAGGCGCGTTCAATCTCGCGTGGTGGGTATTCGCCGCGCTCATCGCGCTCGCTGGTTTTCTCGCCTCGATCAAATCCACGACCGAACGGCTGACATATGCGTGGCTCGCCCGCCGCAAACGCAAAAGAGCCAGCCGTGCAATCGCGTCAGCGCAGGCCTCATCTGCATAAATTGATGGCCGTCAAGCACTGGCAATGCTGCCGCGACGCGGTTAGAACGGCGGCCGTTTGGTTCCCTTACACTGGAATTTGTCATGCCGAGCTTCCACAACGGCTCCGTCGAGATCGCTTACATCGATGAAGGCGAGGGCGATCCCATCTTTCTCGTTCACGGCTTCGGTTCGACCGCGGGCGTCAACTGGGTTTATCCCGGCTGGGTCTCGGCGCTGACCAAAGCGGGGCGGCGCGTAGTCGCGCTCGACAATCGCGGGCATGGCGCATCAAGCAAACTCTACGACCGCGCGGAGTATTCGCTCGATATCATGGCGGGCGACGTGCGCGCGCTGATGGATCACCTCAACATCGAGCGCGCCGACATCATGGGCTATTCGCTCGGCTCGCGCATTTCGTGCAGGGTGGCGCTTCATCATCCCGAGCGGCTCCGTTCGCTGATCATCGGCGGCCTCGGCTATGGCCTGATCGAAGGCGGTGGTCCCGGTGAGGACGTGGCGCTGGCGTTGGAAGCGCCGTCGCTCGAGGACGTGACCGACCCGATGGGCCGCATGTTCCGCGCCTTCGCTGATCAGACCCGCTCCGACCGCCGCGCGTTGGTGGCGTGCCTGCGCGGCTCGCGGCAATGGCTGACGCCGGAGCAGGCGGCATCGATCAAGTTGCCGACGCTGATCGCCGTCGGCACCAAGGACGATGTCGGCGGTTCGGCGGAAAAGTTGCATCAGGTCATGACTCACGCCGAAGTGCTCGACATCCCGGATCGCGACCACATGCGGGCCGTGGGTGATCGTGTTTACAAAGAGGGCGTATTGGCCTTTTTGGACCGGCAGGGCTGAGAAGAATATTATCCCTGTCGGCACAAGGGCGGGATTGCAGCCTCGACGTGTCTCATTATGTGGTAATCTCCGGAGCCTGAAAGCTGGAAGCTGCTCATGCCTAAGCCACACGTCGATCCGAAAGCTGCCCTCTCGACGGTCGATCCGGTCTGGTCGCGAATTCGCGACGAGGCCGAGGAGGTCGCGCGCCGCGAGCCCGAGCTTGCAACCTTCATCTATTCGTCGGTGCTACATCACGACCGGCTGGAAGCTGCGGTGGTGCATCGCGTTTCCGAGCGCCTCGATCATGATGCAATGTCGGCGGGGCTGATCCGGCAGGCCTACAGCGAAGCGCTGCGCGACGATCCCGATATCGGCAACGCCTTCCGCGCCGATCTTGTCGCCGTCTATGACCGCGATCCGGCGACCTCGCGTTTCATCGATCCGCTTCTGTACTTCAAGGGCTTCCACGCGCTTCAGGCGCACCGCCTCGCGCACTGGCTTTACAAGCAGGGCCGCAAGGATTTCGCCTATTACATCCAGAGCCAATCGTCGTCGGTGTTCCAGACCGACATCAATCCGGCGGCGCAGATCGGCCGCGGCATTTTCCTCGATCATGCGACGGGATTTGTCGTCGGCGAGACCGCGGTGATCGAGGACGATGTCTCGATCCTGCACGATGTCACGCTCGGCGGCACCGGCAAGGAGAACGAGGATCGCCATCCGAAAATCCGTCGCGGCGTGATGATCGGCGCAGGTGCGAAGATTCTCGGCAATATCGAGATCGGGCATTGCGCGCGCATCGCGGCGGGCTCCGTCGTCGTCAAACCTGTGCCGAACAACGTCACGGTCGCAGGTGTTCCAGCGCGTGTCGTGGGCGAGGCGGGCTGTTCCGAGCCGTCGCGCACAATGGACCAGATGCTCAACACGACCGGTCTGTAAAGTCTTCTCTGCTCTTTTTTCGAGATGCGCGTTGCGCTATTGGCTCATGACGCGCGCTGCGCTATTGGCGTGCGGAAGGCTCCGCGCTAGGCTTAAGCGCGCGAGGCAGACATAATCATCATTGGAGACTGCCGTGGACGTTACCGAAGTCAGAAAGCTCGACGCTTATCTCAAGCGCACGTTCGGCAATCCGAAAATCCGCGTCGTACCGCGTCCGAAAAAAGACGACTCCGCCGAGGTTTACATCGGCGAGGAATTCATCGGCGTGCTGTTCGTCGATGACGAGGACGACGATCGCTCCTATCAGTTCCAGATGGCGATCCTCGAGGACGACCTCGTCGAAGAGGATTGATTTTTCTCATCATGAAACGATGCGATGGCCGGCTATGCCGGCCATTTTCGTTTGCGGGCGGTTACTTCCCCGGCCCCTGAAGCTGGTCGGCGAGCTTGTCCATCGCGTCCGCGACATCCCGCCAGTGCTTCAGCCACGCGCGCGGAAAGCGGAAGTCAAGATCGGCATCGCCGATCCGCCGTTCGCTCAGGCACATGCCGGGCGTCTGCGCGTCGCGCGAGCAGCGCGCAGTGAAACTCGCGCCATCGGCCATGAAGAGGTCTTCGCCCGCATAGGGGGTGCCCGTGCGGAACGTCTGCACCATCAGCGTATCCTCGACCGTCGAGGCGTCGGATTCCAGATAGCGCGGATAGATCGTCTTGGTGCGCTCGTCCGGCGACACCGTGCCATGATGGGCGATCAGGGAGACGAAAATCCGGTCGATTGGCTCGACCTTCGAGGCGCTCTCGACCTCGGCGGCGGTGAGATGCTTCTGCGCGGACGGCGGCTCGAGCGACGGATAGAGGAACGACATGTCGACGCGTTCCTGCGGGCCGGCGTGTTTTTGCAGTTTCACCCGGATCGAAGCGGTCGGCACGTTGAACAGCGTCTGGCCGATGGTGACCGGCAGGGTGGCGGGATCGCTGCCACGTTGCCGCGGGCTCCAGGTCGGCTGAAGCAGGTAGACCACGGAGGCGAGGGCGGCCGACCCGATCACGATCGCGGCGAGGGCGGGAAGGTAGGGGCTGTGGCGTTTGGGGCGGCGGGGCGGCAGAGGGGCAGCCATGAGAGGCGGGTTCCAGAATGTTTCGAATCGCAAATGTCTCGGCGAGGATTGTCATGTCATAGGGCGGCTTGTGTGGCGATGGCGAGGCCTGTGGAGGCCCTCACACGGCGTTTTTGCGGATCTGCCGCGTCGGACGGGTGGCGCGGAATTAACCCTTTCTTAAGGATAAAGTGGCGGCCGCGGCGAGGTTCTGCGAAAGCGGAGACCACGTATTGCGTGAGGCCTCACCATGTCGCCGGATGCACTGAATTCCTTCTTCGCCCTGATGATCGGATTTGCCTTCGCGGGCGCGCTGTCGAGCGGCTATCAGGCCCTTGTCGATCGTCCCGTCGGTTTCGGCCTCCTGGAAAAAAGCGATGCCCCGCGCGCGGTGGTGACCGTGCCGTTCCTCGTGTTCGCGGCACCCTTCATCATCATGCGCAACACCATCCGCGGGCGGCGGATCGAGAACCGCCGCTTCGCATTCGTGATGATCGCGACCGTGCTTGCCGGTATCTGGAGCCTGATGTCCGGCACCTGTGTCGTGATGTTTTTGCAGGCGACCGGCATCGTCGCTTAAAGCGCATCGCGAGGCTGCGGGCCTCGCTTCCATTTTCCGTTCGTGGCATGGTCGTCTCGCTAAGGAGACACGAATGGCTACCTACGAACTCGACGGCGTCAGGCCGCAACTTCCCGCTGACGGCGACTATTTCATCGCGGATTCCGCCCAGGTGATCGGCAACGTTCGGCTGCAAAAGGGCGCCAGCGTGTGGTTCGGTACCGTGATCCGTGGCGATAACGAACTGATCGACATCGGCGAAGGTTCGAGTGTTCAGGACAACTGCACCTTCCACACCGATCCCGGTTTTCCGATCACCATGGGGAAGAACGTTTCGGTCGGCCACAACGCCATCCTGCACGGCTGCACCATCGGCGATGGTGCGCTGGTCGGCATGGGCGCGATCGTGATGAACGGCGCGAAGATCGGCAAGGAGAGCGTCGTCGGCGCAGGCGCGCTGGTGCCGGAGGGCAAGGAATTTCCCGAGCGCTCGCTGATCGTGGGATCGCCCGCGCGTGTGATACGGACGCTGGATGACGAACAGGTCAAGCGCCTGACCCGCGCCGCGCCGCATTACGTCAAGAACAGCAGGCGCTTCAAGGCGGGTCTGAAGAAGATCGATTGATCGCGGGCACGGGGTTACGGCGTCAGGATTTGTTGGCGCTGATGCCGTGCGGCTTGCTCTCCAGCGCCTCGCCGACCGCCTGCCACACGGCTTCGACACCGATCTGGCTCACGCAATAGAGCGGCTCGTCGGCTGCGCGTGGGTAGATGCATTTCCAGCTGCAGTTGAAGCACGGCATTTGCTCGAACACCGTGAACATCACCGGCGACTCGCCGTCGTTGAGTTGCGGATAGGGCAGGAAGCGGCCGTAGTGATAGCCGCCGCACGGCACCACGACCGGACAGTCCACCGCCGCCGCGATATGGGCCGCGCCCGTGTCGTTGCAGAGCAGGAGTTCGGCATCGCGCAACACGCCTGCGAGTGCACCGAGATCGGTGCGGCCGCAGGCGTCGATGATGCGGTGACGGCCGGTAAGATCGAGGATCGCCTGCGCGTCCGGCTTCTCCGCGTTGGTGCCGCAGATCACCGCGATCCAGCCGGTGCGCTGCTGCAGGCGCGTGAGGATGGCGGCGAAGCGATCCGCCGGCCATTTCTTCTTCACCGATGCGCTGCCGGGAAACACCACGAAATAGGGCTCGCGTGGCAGCCAGTCCGGGCGTGAGATGAGATTCCTGTCGAGACGCGGTCGTGACGGTGGTGCGGACGGATCGAAATAATGCGCGACGATGGCATTGGCCTCGATCTCATGAATGCCGGGCGTGATTTTGATCAGATCGGTGTACCAGCGATCCGACTGCCGCTGCTTCTTGTCCGTCTGCGCTTCGGGATCGCCGTCCACGCCGATGCGCGTCGTCGCGCCGCTCGCAAGAACGAGGCGGTCGCCATAACGGTCGCGCGAGATGCCCGGATTGATTGCGACCTCCGCGCGCAACGCCGCGACATTCCGGAGCGTGGCGCGGCTATAGGCGTTGTCCTCGACATAGCGCTTGCTGTTGATCGCCATCACTTCGTCGAACAAGCCGGTCGAAGCGGCGAGGTCGCTGAACGCGGAAGACGCCACCAGCGTTATGCGATGATCCGGCCGCGGATAACGCGCGCGGATGGCGCGGGCGCAGGCGAGCCACAGGATGAAATCGCCGATGCCGTCGAGCCGCACAACAACGACGGAGCCCTTGTCGCGCGGCAGCTTGCGGCTGCGGCGGGTCTCGATCATCAGATCGAGCTTCTGCTGGTTCCTGGCGAGTTTGCGAAACAGTTTGAGCAACGGGGTCGTCCGGCGCGGCGATGGTCTGCGATGATGTGAAGATCGTCACAGGGTTCGCATGCCTGCGTGGCCGACTTCAAGCCCTGTCTGAAGGACCGGAGACAACTTGCGGAACAGGAGTCAAAAAGGTTGCGGCCAGCCTCCGGGGAAGAAGCTGGCCGCGCGCGAACCGGTCTCGGACGGGGAGGGGTGGGGATGTGACCGGGACGCGAGTGGAAACCTCAGTTCGATGTTGCGGTGACGACAGCCGGACGGTTGTCGCCGAGCGAGACCCACACATTCGGATCGGTCTGCGACTGGCGTTTGACAAAGCGGTAGCCGGTGTCGGTCCAGGCCACGACATCCTCGTTCTGGTTGTCGAGGATGAATTCGCCCTTGTCGGACTTCACCGTCAGAACGGCATGGCCTTCGCCCTTGCGATCGCGCACCACGGTGACGAGCAGTGCCTCGCGCGGCCAGCCGGCATCGATCAGCATCTTGCGCTTCATCAGCACGTAATCTTCGCAGTCGCCGTAGCCGTCGCTCGGATAGGACCACTTCTCGACCACGCCCCAATGCTCCATGTCGGTCATCGGCTTGACGTTCTCGTTGACCCAGCGATTGACGCGCACGAGATCCTTCCATGCGGTCTGGCTCATGACGATGTCGCGGGCCTGCGTGGCGCCGCCCTTACAGTCGGCGGCGTTCTCGGCGCAGAACTCGATCCAGCCGATCGGCGCGCGGGCCGTGTCGCCAAGGCTCGCATAGAGAACGTGACTTTGCGGCGCGGCCGGAGTCGTGACCCGGCTTGCAGCCTGCGAAGAATTTGAGAAACCCGTCAGCCCGGCGAAGATCGCCAGACACATGCCCCATCCACGAATTGAAACCATTGTGGCCCCCGTTTTTTTGTTGGGACCACTGTGGCAGCGAGGCTTTGCGCCGCGGCTAAATCACGTCGCGGCAATTGACTGAAATGATCGTCAAATCAAAGGCTTGTTTGAATCAATGTCGATTCAAATAAAGCTCAAATTTGAATTATCCGGATTTGATTCAAATTGTATCGATCGCCCCTCAAGCGATTGAATTCTCACGCATCGTGCGGGCACGCGGAGCTTTTGCGAGAGCTTGAAGGAGGCTTGAAAGTGGCCACAACGCTCTCCCGAAGAGGGAAGCAACGCTTCGAACCAGCCGAAAGGTGAGGAATCGCTAACCGCGTGGCTTTACCCGGCGGTGACGCTAGCTGGAAAGGGCGCATCCGCGAGCGTCCGAAAGTGCCGGTGGGCCGCCTTGCCGACGGGTCCCGGCAGGTTGACCCTGCACGGCGCTCCGGACGTCGCAGTCTCGTAATAATGCATCGGAAATGTATGATTTTTGCGCCCTTTCCTCAGGCCAGTGATCTACGATGCGGCTTCCGAACAACCGTGAAGGAGACATATCGATGTCCGATGGAATGTATCCGACCATCACCAGTGAGTACGGGAAGATGCGCCGCGAACTGACCCCCGAGACCGAGGCGGCCTTTCAGGCCTTCAGTCAGAAGGTTTTTGCCGAAGGCGCGTTGCCGGTGAAGATGAAGCAACTCATCGCGGTGGCCGTGGCGCACGTCACGCAATGTCCTTACTGCATCAAGGGGCACACCAAGGCGGCGTTACGTCATGGGGCGACGCAGCAGGAATTGATGGAGGCGATCTGGGTCGCGGCGGAAATGCGGGCTGGCGGTGCCTATGCCCATTCGGCCCTTGCTCTTGAGGAAGCGAAAGCCGCCGCCGGCTGAACGCCTTTACGGCTTTTTCGGCGAGGCGTAGCGTTTGGGACGGCAAAGGAGCTGTCCTATGAAACGCTGGGCTCTGGGAATTGCCCTGGCTGCGCTGTTTACGTGCGCCGTGCAGGCTGCGGAGGTGAATATCGTCGCGCTGGGGGCGAGCAACACGTACGGGTCGGGACGGGGCCGTACCAACGGAGGCGTGCCGTCGTCGCAAGCCTACCCGGCGCAGCTTCAGAGACTGCTCGCGGCGAAAGGTTTGAGCGCGCGCGTCACCAACGCGGGAATTCCCGGCGACACCACGGGCGGAATGCTGGCGCGGTTGAACTCCGCGGTGCCGAACGGAACGACGATCGTGATCCTCCAGCCGGGCGGCAACGATGCGCGGCGCGGAGAGGGTGCCGCGCGGCAAGGCAATATCGCCGAGATCAGGCACCGGCTCGCCGCCCGCCATATCAAGGTGATCATGCTTGGCAATCTCGGCCAGATCGCGCCGAAAAGTGCGCGCGACCCCGACGGCCAGCATTTCAACGCGCAGGGACACGCGGCGTTCGCGGCTTGGCTTGCACCCCAGGTGATCGCAGCTGCACGTGGAAGGTAGGGAGGTCTCGCGCTTTAGTCGCGCGCGGTAACGTTGTCCTCGACGGTCTCAAGCACCTGCGGGTGATTGAACTCGATGGCGAAGCCTTCCTCGAGATGACGGACAACGCGCGCGGCAACCCGGCCGAGCATGACGTGGCTGCCGACCTCCGGCCGCACCTGGCCGGACAGCGCCGCGCCGGAGAGCGACAGGTCGATGATGCGGCACTGCATCTCGCCGCCGCCTGCAAGCTTGAGCCAGCCCAGCGCGTTGCGCGGCACGATACGATCGTGGCGGCGATCTTCGGGCAGATTAAGGATTTCGCGGTTGGCGAGCCAGGTAAGCTGGGCTGCGAGCTTCTCGCGCTTGCGCGGCGTGGCGCTCACCGTCATGGCGAAGCCGTTGTCGAGCAGGCGGGTGATCTTGCCTTCGACGCGGCCGATATGATCGAGATAGGCGACAACCCGCTCGCCGATATTGCCGATGCCGGGTGCCAGCAGCGCGAGGCCGCCGGGGGACATGTTGATGGCCTGACAGGGATACTCGCGGCGGTCGGCGAGCATATAGCGGCCGAGCAGGTGAATCTTCACCCGCTGGAAACGCCGCCGTTCCTCAGCCTGTGGCTGAAGTCTTCTCTGCACCAACGCCATCGCCACGCCCGGACACGGTAAGAGCAAACCATAGGGGCGTCAGGGTTAATGCGGAGTTAGTTTTGGGCGGGCGCAGCGCCCGGAGGCCGCTGAAGACGGGGGCGATGGCTTGGCCAGTTCTCCTGGCCAGTTCCCTTCCGGCATGTTGCCGGTTTTGCTAACCCAAGGGATGGCCAAGAACGACCGGAAGCCGATTGCATTTCAGGATGCTGCAGGGCTCGGCGAGTGGCTGGTGAGTCACCACCAGCGCAGCAGCGAACTTTGGGTGCACATCTTCAGGGCGGGATCCGGCAGGCGGTCGGTGACGTGGACTGATTGCGTGATCGAAGCGATCCGCTTCGGTTGGATCGATGGACAGAAGCTGCCACTCGACGAGACTTCGTTTTTGCAGCGCCTGACGCCAAGGAAGCCAAAGTCGAATTGGTCAGCCAAGAACCGCGAGCATGCGATGAAGCTCATCGCGGAAGGGCGGATGACGCCTGCCGGATTGGTCCATGTCGAGGCTGCGAAGGCTGACGGCCGATGGGAGAGCGCCTACGCAGGCTCGGCGGCCATGACCATCCCGCAAGACTTCCTGGATGCTCTGGAGATGATGCCGGCCGCCAAGGCGTTCTTCCTGACGCTGGATCGCAAGAATCTCTATTCGATCTACTACCGGCTTCACACGGCGAAGCGTCCCGAGACACGCGCCAAGAGACTGGCGCAAATCCTCGCTCAGCTTGATCGCGGTGAGCGCTTCCACTGAAGCGAAGCGACCGGGCCGGAAGGTGATGGCGGTTGCAGGCGCGCCTACCGCAGGCCCTCATAGACCATGAAGCCGCGCGCGATTTCCATCTTGCGCAGGATGCGGGGACCGCGCGGCTGCATTTCGGGTTCGAGATGGCGCCAGGAGGTCAGACCGAAGCGGGTCAGGGTGCCCGGCGCGTCGGTGAGCGCGGCCATCTGGCCTGTGAGGCTGAGCGGCGTGTGGGCGCGATGGCTGAAGGGCAGAAGCAGCAGTTCGAAATGGACAAGGCCGCCTTCGCTCGTCGCGGCGGTGACGCCCGCGACTGTCGGCATCGTTTCCTCGGCCACGATGCCGAGCAGGTCTTCGATCTCCTGATGCGCTTCGCCGGTGAACAGCGCCGAGAAGCTTTCGCCCTTCACGTCGCGGCCGAGCCGCGCGCAAATCCGGGTGCCAGCGACACGGAACGGATATCCGGCGGCGGGATCGTAGGCGAGCACGAAAATATCGCCGAGCAGGCTGCGCACCGGTTCGGGCGCAAGGTTACTGCGGTCCGGGGCCGCCGATGTGCCACGGGCCTTGTCCCAGTATGCGAAGAATTCCCGGTTCGACGGATGCTTCAATTTAATCACCCACCCGGCAAGTCCAGACGTGGGACAGGTCTGTCCCGTGTCCGCACGTTGCGCGGCCCCTTTGCTGTTGTGCGCAAGGATCCGTGCAGCGTCCATGCCGAAGGGGCGATCCGGGCGGGTTAAGGCCGGAATTGTCGCGTTAAGATTAATTTAACTATGAAGTTGAGGCCGCGAGGGAACCGGGTAGTATGCATCTACTCCATACGGCGACGGCTTTTCCCAAGAGACGCCGCCGGGTCCAGACGGTCGAATACAAGTTGAATAACGGGTGGCTATAAGACGGGCCATCGCGCGGGGAGGGGTGGGGATTTCCTTCGCGAAAGGCTGTCATCGATCAAGGGAGGACCTGTCCGGTCCTCCCTTTTTCATTTCTCCCTTGGCCGGATTGCGGCTTTTTCATCCCCGGATGGATACGGGCCGCTTGCGCTGCGGCGCAAAAGCCGTATCTCAGAGGCTGGCTGCCCGATCCATTCCTCGTCCGGGCGGCGACGCGGATCAGATCCTTGCTGGCACCTCCCGAACGCTCTCGCGAACCGATCCTGACGCTGCCGCGTCCGATGACGCTTTTGCTCGTGATCCTGTTCGGGATTCATGCTGTGCGGGCACTGCTGCCGCTGGCGTGGGATCAGGAGATCATCTGGACGTTCGGTTTCGTGCCTGCGCGCTACGAGGCGACGCTGATGGCCGAGCAGATTCCGGGCGGAATCGGCGCGAGCGTCTGGAGCTTCGTCACCTATTCGCTGCTGCATGCCGATCTCGCGCATATCGGCTTCAACATGCTGTGGATGCTGCCGTTCGGCAGCGCGCTGGCGCGCCGCTTCGGTGGCGTGCGGTTTTTCATCTTTCTGGCCATCACCTCGGTGGCGGGGGCGCTGGCGCACCTGCTGACACATGCGCATGAGCTTGCGCCGATGATCGGCGCATCTGCCGCCGTGTCCGGAACCATGGCGGCCTCGCTGCGCTTCGCGTTTCAGCGCGGCAGCTTCCTGTCATTTCGTCGCACCCCGGATGCCGACGCGGCCGCGCGCATCCCCGCGCTGCCTTTGTCGCGCGCGCTGCGCAACGGCAGGGTGCTTGCCTTCCTCGGCGTCTGGTTCGTATTGAACCTCGTCACCGGCCTTGGTGCTATCGAGATCGGCACACAGGGACAAAGTATCGCATGGCAGGCCCATGTCGGCGGTTTCCTGGCCGGTCTTTTGCTGTTCTCGTTGTTCGATCCGGTGCCACGCGGCGGCAACGAGGATAGGCCGGAATTGTCACCGTCCGATATTTCACCGGAGGAAAATCTTTCCTCCCGCGACGTCTGATTCGATTTTTCTTTTCCTTGCAGCCCCTCCCGCGTTGATCCATCATTCGGGTGTCTATGCCGGACTCGCTTCGCCGGTGATGCAACCAAATCGCGGCTGAGTGAGTTGTTCCCGGCTGGACAGATCGCACGGTTCAGAATGCGATCTGCATCACACTATGGGAGGCGCTGGCAATGACGGTTCAGGCAATTCTCGGCACCAAGGGGTTCGAGGTCATCAGCATCCAGGCGGATGCGAAGATGTCCGACGCCATCCGGATGTTAACCGAGCGTCACATCGGCGCGGTGCTGGTGATGAACGGTCACCACATCGATGGCATCCTCTCGGAACGCGACGTGGTGCGCGTGCTCGGCCAGCGTGGCGCGAGCGTTCTGGATGCGCCCGTCAGCGAAGTGATGACGCGTAAGGTCGTGACCTGCCGCCGTGCCGACACCGCCGCCTTGATCATGGAGAAAATGACGAACGGCAAGTTCCGCCATCTGCCGGTGGTGGAGAACGATCGCGTCGTCGGCCTGATCTCGATCGGCGATATCGTGAAGTGGCGCGTCAAGGAATATGAGCGCGAGCAGGAAGCGCTGCGCGACTATATCAAGACAGCTTGAGGTTTCGCGTCACGGCGTGAGCTGCGAGGTGCCGGGCGGCTGGCTCGTGTTCGGCGTAAGCATGTTGATCGCTTCCTGAATCGATTCGACAGCACGCTCGGCCGCGCGTTCGCCGTGTGCGATACATTCTTCCGCGCGATGGAAATCGAACCATCCGACCCGTCCGACGCGCGGAGAGATCAGCACGTCCGGTGGATCTCCCGCGAGGCGGGCGCGGGTGATGCGGTCCTGCATGATGTTGAAGGCATCCACCATCACGGTGGAAATGCCGGGACGGCCGGGCTCGCCGAAGAATTCCCGCTTCATGGTCTTCTCGGCGGAGAAGAACCCGAATCGCTTTTTCTCCGGGGCCAGCGTGGGCACCACGATGTCTTCCGGCGTGCCGTGCGAGACGATGGTGCCATGACCGGTGATGTCGGTGGAGACGTTGCAGGCAATCACAATCTCAGCGCCCATCGCACGCGCCGCCGATACCGGCACCGGATTGACCAGCGCACCGTCCACCAGCCAGCGGTCGCCGATCAGCACGGAGGCGAAAATGCCGGGCAGCGCGTAGGAGGCGCGCATCGCATCGACCAGCCGGCCGTGGGTGAGCCAGATCTCGTGGCCGGTTTTCACTTCCGTGGCGACGGCGGTGTATTTCAGCGGCAATTCCTCGATGGTGATCTTGCCGAACGTGGCGTCGAGTTGTGCGGCGAGCTTGTCGCCGCCGATCAGGCCGGAGCCGTTGAGGCGAATGTCGAGATAGCCGAACACGCTGCGCGGCCCGAGATGCCGTGCCCATGCCTCGAACGTATCGAGATGGCCCGCCGCGTAGGAGCCGCCCACCACCGCGCCGATTGAGGTGCCGACGATAATGTCCGGGACAATGCCGTTGGCGACCAAGGTGCGCAGGATGCCGATATGGGCGAAACCGCGCGCCGCGCCGCCACCGAGGGCAAGACCGATTTTCGGGCGCCGCGGAGTGGGCGCCGCGTCCGTCGTGCCCTTGGTGTCGGACCCGATGACTTGACCGATCCCTTTGAAGACTTCGAGCAATGCGAGGGCCTCCCGATGGTTGGCCGACGGCCTTTGGCGCGGTTTTGCCGCCCGCGGACAGGCCGGATGGCGAACAAGCGGTGGTTATTGTCGGAATGTGACTGAAGCGGGACGTTTTATCCAGATATGTTCTATCCCCAAGCCCGTTTCCGTTCGTCTTTTGGGGAGGTCAACAGGCTTGAATTCGCCGCCTTTTCAGGGAAAAAGCTAGCCCATGACGACATTCCGGCATGGCAGTCTTGTCCCAAGGCGCATGGCGCGCTTTGCGCGCGCCTGTGTGCCTGTCGTGCTGTCCTGCCTGATGTTCGCCGGGCCTGTTTTTGCGCAGTTTCCGGGCGACCAGCCCGCGCCGGTTCCGCCTGGGAGCATCCCGCAGAGCGACTCGGGACCCGCGATCAGCCTCGCGCCGCCATCCGGCGGTTTGCCTGTTCCTCCGGATTTGCCGGCCCAACTGACGCAACCGCCGCTGGCGCCGCAGTTGCCTGCCGTTCAGGCGTCTCCGCAAGGTACGCTCAGCCTCGTCGCGCGTTTCGGAAAGGACCTGCCCGCAGTCAACGGTGGGCTGGTTTGGCGAATCTATTCCGACAAGCCCGGCCCGAACGGCGCGATGCAGCTCATCCGCGAAGAGCGCGCCTCGGCGCCGACGGTCCCATTGCTACCCGGCGGCTATGTGGTCCATGTCAGCCTCGGCCTCGTCAGCGACGTGCGGTCGGTAACGGTGAGGCAGGAGGAGACCACACGCGAAACATTCGATCTCGCAGCCGGCGGTTTGCGGATCGAGGGTCGCGTCGGCTCCTCGAAGATTCCGCAGGGGCAGATCGTATTCTCGATCTACAAGGGCAGTCAGTTCGAGATCGGCACCGGCGACCGCTCGCCGATCGCACAGAACGTCGCGGCGGGCGACGTGTTGATGCTGCCGGCCGGCATCTACTATCTCGTCTCGACCTATGGCGACGCCAACTCGATCGTCCGCTCCGATATTCGCGTGCAGGCCGCGAAGCTCACCGATGTGGTGGTCACGCATCGCGCCGCCGTCATCACGCTCAAGCTCGTCGGCGAGAAGGGCGGTGAGGCACTCGCCAACACCGCATGGTCGGTGCTGACGCCGGCGGGCGACGTCATCAAAGAATCGATCGGCGCGTTTCCGCGCGTGATGTTGGCCGAAGGCGAATACAAGGCCATCGCCAGGAACGAAGGCAAGGTGTTCGAGCGCGACTTCGAAGTGAAGAACGGCGTCGACGGCGAAGTCGAAGTGATGACGCGCTGATTATGACAAATTGTCATAGTCTCTAATTCAGACTAACCATCAAATCAGTTTCATGGCGATCGGTACATGTGAATGCGGCTGGTTTACGCCGCCTTAAGCAGCACCGCATTGGATGCGCGCGCGTGAAGAAGTTGCGTCAGTGCGCGAGGATGCGTTGTGAGTGCCACCAGTGTTTCGAGCGAAAGTGTTATCGGGTCCGATCTGTTCAGCGATCTCTCGGTGCTGAGGCGAAAATGGCGTGCCGCGCTGAAACCGGGATGCACGCTGCCTCCGTTCGAGGACGTGACGCTGGGAAGTCTCGGCCGCATTGCCGATCACATGGCGCTGCTCAAGGGGCAGGGCGGCAATATCGAGATCTTGCGCGCCGGGCGTGAAGTCGAGGCGTGGCTCGAAAACGAGATCCAGCATACGTCGCTCGCCATGCTGCCGCCCGACTGTGCTTTGGCGGTCGCGGAGGCCTGCGCGTCGGCGCAGCACAACCAGAAGCCATATCTGGCCGCGGCCCATTGCGTGCGGCACGGCAAGGTGCAGGTTTATGACGTTCTCGCGCTGCCGATGGCATCCCGCTGGGGCGACGTGCTCACCAGCATCTATGTTCATGCCCACGGTCTCGATTACGATCTGCTCGACGCTGTGTTCTGCGCGACCGATGACGGCGTGCTGTCGCTCGCGGCCATTCGCGATGCTGGAGGCGATCCGGTCGATTTTCAGATCGTGCATCTCAATCAGGGCGCGGCGCGGCTGTTGCGGTTGCCGTCCGACGAATTGCGCTGGCTGCGTCTCAGCGCGGGAACGCATCTGTTGTCGTCCGCCGATGTGCTGGCTCAACTCGTCGAGGCGACCCGCAATGCGGTCAGCGTCCAGATCGAAGTCGAAGGCGACGGCTTCACCCTGAAATTGAATGTCGCGCCGGTCGGCGACATGTTGTCGGTGATCCTGACCGACATCACCGAATTGAAGCGCCGCGAAAAATCGTTCCGCCTGCTGTTCGACGCCAATCCGATGCCGATGTGGGTGTTCGACGCGCAAACCAAGAATTTCCTCGGCGTCAACGACGCGGCAATCAACCATTACGGCTATGACCGCGCTAGCTTCCTGTCGATGAATCTCATCGACATCTGGCCGGAAGACGAGCGTCAGAAACACGCCCGTGCGCTGGACGAGGTTGGCGACGTCTATCAGTCGGCCCATAACTGGCGGCATGTGAAGGCGGACGGCTCGGAGATCGAGGTTCTGACTTTCGGCCGTCGTGTGCCGTTCGAGAGCAAGGATGGCTTCCTGGTGACGGCGGTGGACATCACCGAGCGGCGCAAGGCGGAGGCGCGCATCGCCTATATGGCGCATCACGACAATCTCACCGGCTTGCCGAACCGCGTGAAATTCCGCGAGCATCTCGATCAGGCGCTGGAGCGGAACGGCAGCGGCGAGGAGCGCATCGGCGTGCTCTGCATCGACCTCGACCTGTTCAAGAGCGTCAACGACTCGTTCGGGCATCCGGTCGGCGATCGTCTGCTGAAGATGGTGGCCGAGCGGTTGCACGACGTCATGCCGGCGGAGGCGCTGGGGGCGCGCCTCGGCGGTGATGAATTCGCGATGATCGTGAAACGCAACCCGACGCCGCGCGAACTCAACGATCTTTCGGCGACGCTGATCGCCCGCGTGAGCGCGCCTTACGTCGTGGACGGGCTCGAGCTTGTGATCGGTGCGAGCGTCGGCATTGCGATGTCGCCGGGCGATGGTGCGACCGGCGATGACCTGCTGCGCAATGCGGATATGGCGCTGTACCGCGCCAAATCGGAGGGCGGCGGCGCCCATTGCTTCTTCGAGAAAGAGATGGACCGTCAGGCACAGACCCGCCGCGCGCTCGAATTCGATCTGCGTCACGCGCTGCCCAATGGTGAGTTCGAGCTGCATTATCAGCCGCTGGTCGACGTCGCTGCCAACCGCATCGTCGCCTTCGAGTCGCTCATTCGCTGGCGCCATCCGGAGCGTGGCATGATTTCGCCGGCGGAGTTCATTCCGGTGGCGGAAGATATCGGCCTGATTGTCACGCTCGGCGAATGGGTGCTGCGCGAGGCCTGCAGCGAGGCGGCGAAATGGCCTGCAGACATCAAAGTCGCGGTCAATCTTTCGCCGATCCAGTTCAGGAGCCGCAATCTGGTCCAGACCGTGATCGCGGCGCTGGCGCATTCGGGCCTTGCGCCGACGCGGTTAGAGCTTGAAATCACGGAATCGCTGTTCCTCGCGGAAACCGAGGCGAACCTCGCGACGCTGCATCAGCTTCGCAGCCTCGGCGTGCGTATCTCGATGGACGATTTCGGCACGGGCTATTCCAGCTTGAGCTATCTGCGCAGCTTCCCGTTCGACAAGATCAAGATCGACCGCTCATTCGTGCGTGATCTCGCCGAGCGACAGGATTGCGTGGCGATCGTGAAGGCGATTTCGGGTCTCGGTCAGAGCCTGAACATCTCGACGACGGCCGAAGGCGTCGAGACCGAGGATCAACTCGACCGCCTGCGCGCGATGGGCTGCACCGAGGTGCAGGGTTTCCTGTTCAGCGCCGCCAGGCCGGGCTGCGATATTGCGGGGCTGCTCGACAGGTTCGGGCAGGGGCAATCAAAGGCTGCAGCGCCGGCCGCAGCCGCCATCGCGGCTGCCTAAGGGCTAGAACCGCGTCACGATCTCGCCGAGTGGTGGGCGAGGGCGGTCTTCGATGGTGCGCGTCGGCTTGCCGATGTGGATGAAGCCCGCAATCTTTTCGTTCGGGGCAAGGCCGAGTGCGTCCATTACATCGCGGTCGAACGCGAGCCAGCCCGTCACCCAGTCGCAGACATAGCCGAGCGCGGTCGCGGCATGGATGATGTTCATCGCGCTCGCGCCCGCCGACAATTCCTGCTCCCACGCGGGTACCTTGAAGTGTTCGACAGTCTTGCTCACCACCGCGACGACGAGCGGAGCCTGTGAGAACCGCGTGCGCTCTTTTTCGATCTGATCGGGCGTTGCCTGCGGATTCTTCTGCGCGAACAGTTTTGCGAAAATCTCTCCGGCGCGCGTGCGGCCGTCGCCTTCGAATACGATGAAGCGCCACGGCGACAGCTTGCCGTGGTCGGGCACTCGGGAGCCAATGGTGAGGATGGTGTCGAGCTCGGCCGCGCTGGGGCCGGGGCCGGTCATCTCCATCGGCTTGAGCGAGCGGCGGGTTTTCAGAAGTTCAAGTGCGTCGGTCATATTTGTCTTTCAGGTCTGTCTTGTGACCAACAGATAGGAAGACGCCGATGCCCGGCACAAGGGCGGGCATCGGCTGAAGTTTAGATCGTCTTTAAGCGAGGCCCTTCGCGCGCTTGACGTCCGGCGGCATGGCCTCAAGGGTCAGCGCCTGCAATGCTTCATCGAGCGGCAGCACCGTCTGGCCTTCCTTGCCGAGGCGGCGGATCGAGACGGCGCGTGTCTCGGCTTCCTTCTTGCCGACGACCAGCAGGGCTGGAACCTTCGCCAGCGAGTGCTCGCGGACCTTGTAGTTGATCTTCTCGTTGCGAAGATCGATCTCGACACGCAACCCTGCAGCGCGACACGCCTCGAACACCTCGCGGGCATAATCGTCACCGTCCGACGTGATGGTGGTGATGACAGCCTGCACTGGCGCGAGCCAGAGCGGGAAGTGACCCGCAAAGTGCTCGATCAGGATGCCGGTGAAACGCTCCAGCGATCCACAGATCGCACGATGCACCATCACCGGTGCGACCTTGTTGGAATGCTCGTCGATGTAGAACGCGCCGAACCGCTCCGGCAGGTTGAAGTCAACCTGCGTGGTGCCGCACTGCCATTCGCGGCCGATGGCGTCGCGCAGCACGTATTCGAACTTCGGGCCGTAGAACGCGCCTTCGCCCGGATTGATCGAGGTCTTGATGCGGTTGCCGGACTTCGCCTCGATCTGCGCGAGCACTTCCGTCATCACGCTTTCGGCGTGATCCCATGCGGCATCGGTGCCGACGCGCTTGTCGGGGCGGGTCGAGAGCTTCACCGTGAGTTCGCCTTCGAATCCGAAATCGGCATAGGTCGACAGGATCAGGTCATTGATCTTGAGGCACTCGTCCGCGAGTTGCTGCTCCGTGCAGAAGATGTGCGCATCGTCCTGCGTGAAGCCGCGCACGCGCATCAGCCCGTGCATCGCGCCCGATGGCTCGTAGCGATGCACGATGCCGAATTCGGCGAGGCGGATCGGCAGTTCGCGATAGCTCTTGAGCCCGTGCTTGAAGATCAGCACGTGGCCGGGGCAGTTCATCGGCTTGATCGCGAACCAGCGCTTGTCCTCGGCTTCGTCACCGGCGGACTGTGCCGCGAACATGTTCTCGCGATACCACTCCCAGTGGCCGGAGGTCTCCCACAGTGACTTGTCGAGCATCTGCGGCGCGTTGACCTCGTCGTAGTCACCCGAGAGGCGGCGGCGCATATAGGCGATGATCGCCTGAAACAGCGTCCAGCCCTTGGCGTGCCAGAACACGACTCCGGGACCTTCCTCCTGGAAGTGGAAGAGGTCCATCTCGCGCCCGAGGCGGCGGTGGTCGCGCTTCTCGGCCTCCTCAAGTTGCTTGAGATAGGCGTCGAGATCCTGCTGGCTCGCGAATGCCGTGCCGTAGATGCGCGTCAGCATCGGGTTGTTGGAATCGCCGCGCCAATAGGCACCCGCAACCTTCATCAGCTTGAAGGCGTTGCCGACCTTGCCGGTCGAGGTCATGTGCGGGCCGCGGCAGAGGTCGAACCATTCGCCCTGCTTGTAGATCTTGATCGACTGGTCTTCCGGGATGGCGTCGACGAGTTCGACCTTGAAGCTCTCGCCCTTGTCGGCGAACACCTTCTTGGTGTCGTCGCGCGTCCACACTTCCTTGGTGAAGGGCGCGTCCTTGGCGATGATCTCGCGCATCTTCTTTTCGATGGCGGTGAAATCGTCCGGCGTGAACGGCTCGTTGCGGAAGAAGTCGTAATAGAAACCGTTGTCGATCACCGGGCCGATGGTGACCTGCGTGCCGGGCCACAGCGTCTGCACGGCTTCCGCGAGCACATGCGCGGCGTCGTGCCGGATCAGTTCCAGCGCGCGCGGGTCGTCGCGGTTGATGAATTCGATCTTGGCGTCGTGCTCGATTCCGTCGGTGAGGTCAGACACCACACCATCGAGCGCCATCGCCACGGTGCGCTTGGCGAGCGAGGGCGAGATGCCCTTGGCGATGTCGAGGCCGGTGATGCCCTTGGGGAATTCGCGCTTGGCGCCGTCGGGGAAGGTAACGGCAATCATGTTGGGATTTTCGACGGCTTTGAGGTTGGCGAGGCCGAACTGGAATCCGGACGCGGGCGCTTCTTTGTCAGACATAAATCTCTCCTGTTGCTCACTCCTGCGAACGAGCGCAGGTAAGCGATGGAGAGGGATATAGCAGTGGAATCGGCCCCGGGCAAAGGTTCAAAACCCCCACGGCCCGGCCTTTAAAATGGCATGGCCGCGCCTTTGCGTGGACGATAAGGCAACTATGCCGTCAACAGGTCCTCGATCATTACCGGCAATTTGCGCACCCGCACGCCGGTGGCGTGATGGACGGCGTTAGTGATCGCCGCCGCGATGCCGGCGAGACCGATCTCGCCGAGACCGCGGGCGCCGAGTTCGTTGAAAATCGTGTCGGGATGTTCGACGAACGACACGTCGATCCGCGGCGCGTCGGCATGTGTGGTCATGACGTAATCGGCGAAATTGCTGTTGATCGCGGCGCCGTTCTGCGGGTCGTAGTGGGTGTGTTCGAACAGCGCCATGCCGACGCCCATGATGACCGCGCCTTCGATCTGGTTGGAGGCTGTCTTCATGTTGATGACGCGCCCGCCGTCGATCACGGTGACGACACGCTCCACGCGCAGTCGCGCGATCTCGGGCTGCCAGCTGACCTCGGCGAACTGCACGCCGAAGGAGTGCAGGGAATATTTCTTCTTCAGTGGATCGTTGAAGCCGCCCTCGCTCTTGCCTTTGCCCTTCACCGACGTCTTGCTGGCCATCTCCAGCACGCGATTGAACGGCAGCCCGCCGCCGTCCGCCGATCCCACCGTGGCGTTGGCAACGACGATCTTGCCATCCTTGAAGACGAGATCGTGCGGCTTGTGGCTGGCGAGTGGGGAGTTGGGCGTCTTCACCGCGAGGTCGATGACGGTTTGCTGCGCCTCCCGCACGGCCTGCAGCAGAGCCGGAATGACGGAGGCCGTCGCGGCGGAGCCGCCGGAGAACGGGCCGGGCGGCAAATCGGTATCGCCCAGCACGACTTCGATCTTGTCCGTGGGCACGCCGGTCTCGGAACTGACGACCTGCGCCGCCACGGTGTACGTGCCGGTGCCGATGTCCTGCGTCGCGCAGGTGACGCGCACGGTGCCGTCCGACTTCAATTCGACGGCGGCTTCGGTCGGCATGCGCAGCGCAAGCCACGAGCAGCCCGCAACGCCCCAGCCGATAATTTTTCCATCTCGTGTCATCGAGCCGATGCCCGGCGTGCGTTTGCTCCAGCCGAATTTCTCCGCGCCGGTCTGCAGGCACTCGACCATGTGGCGCGAGGAGAAGGGCAGGCCGGTGCTTTCATCCACCTTCGGCTCGTTCATGATGCGGAATTGGACTGGATCGATCTTCAGCTTGATCACCAGTTCGTCCACGGCGGATTCGAGCGCGAACAATCCCGGTATCGCGCCGGGGCCGCGCATTGAGGTCGGCGTGCCGACATTGCGTCGCGTGGTGGATGCGCGGACGAGCAGGTTGGGCGTTGAATAAAGAAAGGGCGTCGCCTCGCCGCAGTTCTCCGTGTAGTCGTCCAGCAGCGAAGTGTGGTTGACATATTCATGGCTCAGCGAGACGAGCTTGCCGTCCGTCGTTGCGCCGAGCTTGATATGCTGCTGCGTGATCGGCCTGTGTCCGGTGGATTCGAAGTTCATCTTGCGTGTCAGGACGAGTTTGACCGGCCGCTTGAGCTTCCTTGCCGCCACGGCGGCGATGAAACTGTGCGGCCACGGCCAGAGCTTGCTGCCGAAGCCTGAGCCGATGAAGCGCGCAACGACGCGAATGTTGTCTGCCGGTTCGCCCAGCACCGCGGCTGCGACCTGCCGGTGGTTCACGACCGCCTGACTCGGCTCATACAGCGTGAACACGCCGTTTTCATAAGTCACGACCGAAGCATGCAGCTCGATGACGGAATGGGTCTCGGTTGGCGTGATGTAAATCTCATCGACCTTGACGGGTGCCTCGGTGAACGCCTTGTCGACGTCGCCGCGTTTGCTCTCCGTGGACCATTTCGACGGCTCGAGCTCATCCTTCACATTGAAGGGTTTTGCGTCGTAAGCGACCTTCACAGCATCGGCGGCGGCGGTGGCCTGTTCGAACGTGTCGGCGATGACGGCGGCGACGTACTGGCCGTAATAGCGCACTTCATCGTCGGCAAGCGGCGGCCGTTTCTCGTCGATCAGGAGTCTCCTGTCGGGGAGGTGGTTGAGCTTGCCGATATTTCCCGAGTGCAGCACGAGGTGCACGCCGGGCATCTTCTCGGCAACCGAGGTGTCGAGGTTCTTGATCGTGCCGCTGGCGATGGTGGCGCGGACGGGGACGGCATAGAGCATGCCGTCGAAATGATGGTCGGATGTATAGATGGCTGTGCCGGTGACTTTCTTCGGTCCGTCCACGCGATTGAGTGGGGAGCCGATCACCTTGCCGGGGTCCACGTAATTCATGGTCAAATCTCGCTGTCTCAATCAGGCCAGCCGCGCGGCGGCGTCGAGGGTGTGAACGAGGCATCGCTTCGCCAGTTCGACCTTGAAGCCGTTCTGGCTTTGTGGTTTCGCGTCTTTCAGGAACGCATCGGCGGCGGCGCGGAATGTGTCCTTGCTCGCGGCCTGTCCCACGAGTTGCTTCTCCGCATCCGCGTTGCGCCACGGCCGTGTGCCGACGCCGCCCATCGCGAACTGCGCCTTCTCGATCTTGCCATCCGTCACTGTCATCACAACAGCGGCTGAGGCGAGCGCGAATTCGTAGGACGCGCGGTCGCGCAGCTTCAGGTACAGCGAGCGCGATCCTTTTGGCGGTGCAGGCAGCATCACATGCGTGATGAGATCGCCGGGCTGCATCACCGTTTCCTTGTCGGGCGTGTTGCCCGGCAGCAGGAAGAACTCCGAAATCGGAACATTACGTTCGCCCTGCGGTCCGCGAATATGGATGGTAGCGTCGAGCGCCATTAGCGCGACATTCATGTCGGATGGATTGCTGGCGATGCACTGGTCGCTGGTGCCGAGAATCGCGAGCGTGCGATTGAAGCCGTTGATCGCAGCACAGCCCGAGCCGGGGCTACGCTTGTTGCAGGCCATGTGCTCGTCGCGGAAATAGACGCAGCGCGTGCGTTGCAGGAGATTGCCGGCGGTCGTCGCCATGTTGCGCAACTGCGCCGAAGCGCCGGAGAGCAGGGCCTGCGACAGTACCGGGTAGTCGCGCAGCACGCGCTCGTCATGTGCGAGATCCGCGTTGCGGACCGTCGCGCCGATCTTCAATCCGCCATCGACCGCTTCGATCTTGTCCAGCGGCAGATGATTGATGTCGATGACGTGCTGCGGCGTTTCGACGTTCAGCTTCATCAGATCGATGAGCGTCGTGCCGCCCGCCAGAAAGCGGATATCGGCGCCCTGCTGGGCGGTGTGCGCACCGGAGGCGGCCTTGATCGCGGCGTCCACGTCGTCGGCACGGCGCAGTTGGAACATATGCATCTGCCGTCTCCTTACGTGCCTTGCCGGACCTGCTGGATCGCGGCGACGATGTTCTGGTACGCGCCGCAACGGCAGATGTTGCCGCTCATCAATTCGCGCACGTCGGCGTCGGACGGACCGCATGGTTCCTTCATGAGTGCTACGGCGGACATGATCTGACCTGACGTGCAGTAGCCGCACTGGTAGCCGTCATGGTCGACGAAGGCCGCCTGCATCGGGTGCAGGTTGCCGGGTTCGCCCAGGCCTTCGATGGTGGTGACTTCGCGGCCGTCGAGCGCGCCGGCGAATGTCAGGCAGGAATTCACGCGGCGGCCATCGACATGCACTGTGCACGCGCCGCACTGGCCGTGGTCGCAGCCTTTCTTGGTGCCGGTGAGGTGAACGTACTCGCGCAGGAAATCGAGCAGCGTGGTGCGCGGGTCGATCGTGGCCGAATAGGGTTTGCCGTTGATGACAAGCTTCGTCTCAACAGCATAACCCGGCGAGACGGTTGTCTTCGTCGGTGTCATGTCAGCCTTGCTTGGTGTTGGCCAGTTGGTGGCAGTTGCGATGCCGGCGGCACCGATGGTCTGCAGGACGGTCCTGCGATCCAGGCCTGGCTTGCCCGGTTCGGATGGGTCACGGTCACTCATGCATCCCTCGATGCTGAAATGGTGTGCTGAGCCGTTGCCTCGCGGGCGGTGGCGTCGGGGACAAATATTAGAACCGTTCTTGGTTCCGTGTGTGACCGAATGCTGCTTTCAAAGTGCGGCACACAATAATGTGTGGGGACCGAAGGTCACTCGGCACCGTCGTTGACGCCGCGCCAGCGGCCGTAACGCCATGGCAGGTACCAGCGTGCGGTCTCAGGCTTTTGTTTGGGTACGAAATCGAGACCCGACGTGCCCCACGGCTGACAGCGCAACAGCCGCGCCAGCGTCATCCATCCGCCCGCCCATAATCCGAAGCGGCTGATGGCTTCATCGCCGTAGGCAGAGCAGGTTGGAACATGCCGGCAGTTGAATCCGATCAGCGGCGAGAGCGTGGAGCGATACAACCAGATCAGTCCGCGGCCTGCGTTGCGAGGCGCACGCTTCGCGGCTTCGCAGGCGCGGCAGTTGCAGTAAAGTTTGAGAGACATGAGTCTGGTCTGCGCCATCGGTTAGTTCCGGTTCCAGGAACTATACTGGTTTTTCCGCCACACTTTCACAGCATCGCGCGGGTTTGAACGCAACGCAGCAAATGTCTCATAGACGGTGGGAGTCGGCGCAGGCTACGTTTTTCATAACGCGCGTGTGACAGGATTCGTCACGCATGCCGGCAACAATGCCGATGCCTCGGACGGGCGGGGAAGGACTGGAAGTTGGCTCTCTTGGGGTCGTCTGATTGTCGTGGCTGGGCGCGGATCGGCGCCGCAGTTCTCTTCCTTGCGCTTGCTGGCGTGGCTGCGCGTCAGGAAACCGCGCAAGCGTCCGGTGCGGCTCAACCGTCGCAGCCTTCCAAGTCGCAGCCTTCAAAGACCGATCATGCAGCAGACGCGACCCATGCGCCTGAGGTGATCGAACCGCGCCGTCAGCCGATGACGTTTGTCTGGCACGCCGCGCCAAAGGATCGGTGCGCTCCGGATTGCCGTGACTGGATCGAGGCGGTCGGCGTCATCACCAGCGATACGCCCGCTTTGTTCGAGAAGATCGCGACCGGTCGCGATCTGTCGATGGCGACCGTGGTGTTGAATTCCAGCGGCGGTTCGGTGCTGGATGCACTCGCGCTCGGCCGGGTATGGCGCAAGGCGGGCATGTTCACCACTGTCGGTCAGGTGATCGAGAAGGACGGATTGAACGGCAGGGTCCGTGCGATTCAACCGGATGCTTATTGTGAATCGATGTGCGTGTTCCTGCTGCTGTCGGGCAAGGCCCGTGTCGTGCCGCCGGAAGCGCACGTGCGCGTTCACCAAATCTGGATGGGGGACCGCGCCAACGACGCGAAGACCGCGACCTATACTGCCCAGGATCTGATGATCGTCGAGCGCGATGTCGGGCGGCTGGCGAAATACACCTTCGACATGGGCGGCACCGGCGATCTGCTGACGCTGGCGTTGAGCGTGCCGCCGTGGGAGCCGCTGCATGAACTGTCGCGCGCGGAGTTGAAGCTCGGCAATCTCGTGACCGATGAGCCGGTGGTGGCAGATGCGCCGAAGTCCGAGCCGGTACCTGTGGCGACGGTGGCAAAGCCCATACAGGATCGCGTCGCAACCGCACCTGCGGCGGTCGCACCGACCAAGACCGCGGAAGCCCTGCCGCCGACCGGCGGAGCTGCGCCCGCGGAATGACGCGGACGGTGTTTTTTGAGATTATTCGGCCGGCGCGTCGGCCTTGAGTGCGTCTGAGGCCTTTTCTTTATCTTTCGCTTCGATCTGGTTGATCGCATCGACCACGGCGTCGAACGTCAGCAGCGTCGAAGCATGGCGGGCTTTGTAGTCCCGCACCGGCTCCAGCACCGCGATGTCGGCCCATTTGCCGTCCGGCGGCGCGCCGTTGTCCTTCAGCATCTTCGTCACGGTTTCGCGCAACTGCCGCAGTTCGTCCGCGTTCGAGCCGACGATGTGGCGCGCCATGATCGAGGAGGAGGCCTGTCCGAGCGCGCAGGCTTTGACGTCATGGCCGAAATCGGTGACGACGCCATCCTTCATGTTGAGGTCGATCTTCACCGTCGAGCCGCACAGCTTGGAATGGGCCGTGGCCGAGGCGTCGGGATGGGGAAGGCGGCCAAGGCGAGGGATATTGCCGGCCAGCTCGATGATCTTCTTGTTGTAGATGTCGCTTATCATGAAGGTACCCACGGAGGACCGCCGCCGCCCGAACGGGCTCTCGGGAACCCTTGGCTCACGGTCCTGGTATCCTATATAGTGGCTGGATCGCAGGAATAAACCTGCCGAATTGGCCGGCCGCCCCGGAAAGTCATGATTTGGCTCCGGAAGCCGTCTATTTGAAACCCTCACGCAAGGCGTCCGACGGCCCTCAGGACCTCGTGGCGACCCGGTGACACTCCGGCCCCGTCTTTGGCATTGAAGGGCCGGTCGAACGGAGAGCCAAGTATGGATGCCGTCATCAAGCCGCTGCGCGGCAAACTCGACAAGACAGAAGTCCCTGCTTCCGAGATCGAGGAAGCGGCAATCCGTCCGGATCAGTCGCGCCCGTCACGCACGGAGGCCGAGCAGGCGGTGAAGACGCTGCTCGCCTATATCGGTGAAAACCCCCAGCGCGAGGGCCTGCTCGACACGCCGCGCCGCATGGTCGAGGCTTATGACGAGCTGTTTCAGGGCTACCATCAGTGCCCGGCCGAAGTGCTGAACCGTACCTTCGGCGAGACGGCGGGCTACGACGATTTCGTACTGGTCCGCGACATCGGCTTCCATTCGCATTGCGAACATCACGTCATGCCGTTCTACGGCAAGGCGCACATCGCCTACACGCCGATCGACCGCGTCGTCGGGCTGTCGAAGCTCGCGCGGCTCGTCGATGCCTTTGCGCACCGCCTGCAGACGCAGGAGCATCTCACCGCCCAGATCGCGGCGGCGATCGACAAGGTGCTGCAGCCGCGTGGTGTCGCGGTGCTGATCGAGGCCGAGCACACCTGCATGTCGGTGCGCGGCATCGCCAAGCCGGGCTCCAAGACCGTAACCACGCGCTTCACCGGCATGTTCCGTGACAATCCGGATGAGCAGGCGCGTTTTCTGAATATGGTGCGGGGCATTAGCGCCTGAACGTCAGGCGCTTCACGTTTCGCGCGAACCTTCAAAGTTGGCGGCAAGTGACGACGCAATCAGGCGACAAGACAGAGCTTGAAGAGGGGCTTTCGTTTGCCCCGCGTTTTGACGCGTCCGGGCTCGTGACATGCGTCGCGACCGATGCGCGAAGCGGCGACGTGCTGATGGTCGCTCACATGAACGACGAGGCGCTGCGCAAGACCATCGAGACCGGCGATGCCTGGTACTACAGCCGCTCGCGCAAAAAGCTCTGGCGCAAGGGCGAGACCTCCGGTCATGTCCAGCGTGTCGTCGAGATGCGCACGGATTGCGATCAGGACGCGGTATGGATCCGCGTCGAGCAATCCGGCAGTGGCGCCTGCCACACCGGACGGCACTCATGCTTTTACCGCGCGGTGACGAACGAGAACGGCAGCGCGAAGCTGGTGTTCGTGGATGCCGACAGGGCGTTCGATCCGGACAAGGTCTATAAGTAAACGCCCGGAAGCGGCGGCGCCTTCGCGAGGGAATACCGCGTGTCGAACGGGGACGGCACCAAAATCATTCACAGCAGAACGCCGGAATCGGCGGCCATGGTGGCCAACGTCAGACGGGCGACGGCGATCACCGCCGCGCTGAACCGTTTGACGTTCGACGACGCAGACGAGATCCGGGCTCTGTTCAGCGAACTCATCGGTAAGACCGTCGACAGGAGCTTCTTGCTGATCCCGCCGTTCTATACCGTTGGCGGGGATGAGATCAGCGTCGGGCAGAATGTCTTCATCAATCAGAACTGCACTTTCTATGATCTCGGCGGTCTCCACATCGCGGACGACGTGATGATCGGGCCGAATGTAAGCCTCATCACGGCCGGTCATCCGCTTGAGCCGTCGCAGCGCCGTTCAGTCACCATCGGCAGGCGCATCGTAATCGAGAGGAATGTCTGGATCGCGGCTGGCGCAACGATTCTCGGCGGGGTGACGGTCGGCGAAAATTCGGTCGTCGCTGCGGGCGCTGTGGTCACCAGGGACGTTCCTCCGAATACCCTCGTGGGCGGAAATCCGGCGCGGGTCATTCGTTTGATTGGTGACGGGTCCTGATCCTTCGTTAACCTCCCATTAACCATAATCGCCCAGGGTGCAGATGGGCTAGAAGGCCCTGCGCGCGTCGGGAGCCGTGCGCGTCATCACAGCGTGTCGCCGGGGAGCGGGACACATGGCAATCGACGGTACGACTGCATCGTCAGTCATCGATTCTGCGCGCGCTAAAATCGCGGGCGCCATCAAGCAGGCCGCGGATGCGACCGGCGCGAGCTTCGATTACCTGATTTCCACCGCCAAGATCGAATCGAACCTCGACCCGAACGCCAAGGCGTCGACCTCGTCGGCGCGGGGACTCTATCAATTCATCGAACAGACCTGGCTCGGCACCGTGAAGCAGGCGGGCGCGGCGTTCGGCTACGGCAATTATGCGAATGCGATCTCGCAATCGCCGTCCGGCACGTATTCCGTCAGCGATCCCGCGACACGCGACCAGATCCTCAAACTGCGCGACGACCCGGCCGCCAATGCGGCGATGGCGGGCGCGCTGACGCAGGCCAACAGTTTCAAGCTCAGCGGCGAACTTGGTCGGCGCCCGACCGATGGTGAGCTCTACATGGCGCACTTCATGGGTGCGGGCGGCGCGGCGAGATTGATCTCCACTGCGCAGAGCAATCCGAGCGCGTCCGCGCCCGCAATGTTTCCGAATGCGGCCGCAGCCAACCGTTCGATCTTCTACAATCGCGACGGCGGTGCGCGCAGCGTCTCGGAAGTCTATTCGGATATCGATTCTCGTTTCGCCCGCGCGGCCAATTCTCCGATGGCGCGCTTCGCGGTCGCGTCCGCTGGAGGCTCGTCGCCCGCGATGGACAACATGGCGTATCTGTCGGGCTTTCCGCAGGGCAGCAGCGCATCCGCAGCAACACGGCAGATGGGGCCGACATTCCACTCGCTGTTTCAGGCAGGCGATCGCGCCGAACCGTTGTCATTGACGGTGCGTCAGTTATGGGGTGCGGGTTCGCAGGCTAATGCGGAGGCGGCTGCGGCGGCCAATCCCGATCAGTCGCAATTCAATCTGTTCAGCGACCCGAAAGGCACATTCGCCGGGTGAGCGTTGGGAGTTAACAAAAGCTCAACGACCGCAGCCGTTTATGGTGAACTGTTTCTTAAGTGTCATGGTTTACGCTTTCTGACAGTCGCGTCGTATTCCCGATGCAGTCAGCAAAGTTGCGTAAGCCGGAACACCCATGATCGTTCGGCAGTTTATTAGTTGGGTTCGTACCGCTCCCGCCGGGGAGCGCGCCGGGGCGACACGGGCATTGGCCCGCGCCTGGCTCATTTCAGATTTATCGCAGGACGATCGCATCACCGCCGAAGGCGCGCTGCTGATGCTGCTCGACGATCCCTCGCCGCTGGTGCGGCAGGCGATGTCGGACGTGTTCGCGGCAAGCGCCGACGCACCGCCTGCCATCGTCGCTGCGCTCGCTGCCGACCAGCCGGACATCGCACTGCCCGTTCTCGAATTCTCGCCGCTGCTGCTCGACGCCGATCTGGTCGATCTCGTCGCCACAGGCTGTCCCCAGGTGCAATGCGCCGTGGCGCGTCGGGTGAGGCTGCCGGTCTCGGTGGCGGCCGCGCTCGCGGAGGTCGGTGATGCGACGGCAGTGCTCGAGCTGATCGAGAATCCGGACGTGACGCTGGCGCCGTTCTCGCTGGAGCGGATCGTCGAGCGCCACGGCGATCTCGCCGTGATCCGGGAAGCGCTGCTGCAGCGGGAGAGCCTGCCGGCCTCCGTGCGGCTCGCGCTCGCAACAAAAGTTTCGGCGACGCTCGCCGGCTTTGCCGCAGCCCGCGACTGGATCACGCCCGACCGCGCAAACCGCCTCGCGGCGGAGGCGACAGAGCGCTCGCTGCTCGACATTGCAAACCTGTCGGAAGGCGAGGAGCTTTCCGCTCTGATCCATCACCTGCGCGAAAGCGGCCAGCTCAATGCGAGCCTTGTGCTGCGTGCTTTGTTGTCGGGCAACGCCAGTCTGTTTGAGGCGGCGCTGGTTGAACTGACCGGCGTGCCGCAACGCCGTGTCACCGCGCTGGCTTACGGCCGCGGGGCAGGGCTCGATGCGCTGCTCACCAAGGCTGGCTTCCCGCGGTCAACCGTCCCGGCGTTCCGCGCGGCGGTTGCCGCGATCCTGGAAACCGGATTTGTCGAGACGCAGAATGGCGTGACGCGGCTGCAGCGCCGCATGGTCGAGCGCGTGCTGATGCAATGCGAGAACGAAGTGGTGTCGACCCACGATCCGCTGCTGGTGCTGCTGCGGCGCTTCTCTGTCGAGGCGGCGCGCGAGGATGCGCGGCTGTTCTGCGACGAAACCGCGACGCAGGTCGACGCGCAGCGCTTCGTCCAGATCATCGAGGATGCTTCGCCGGTCGCGAGCGAAGATATCTATGGTGCCGGGATTGTGGACGAGGAGAGCGACGACGACATCGTCTTCGTGGAGTCTCCGCCGCTCGCGCCGAGCTTCACTGGTGAGAGCGAATTCGGCTACGAAAGCGAGTTCGATGACTATGCGCCGCTGGATGAAAACTACATCGCTGTGAACGACGAATATCCCGGCAACGACAACCTCGACGCCGAGATCGCCCTTATCGTCCGCGAGCGCATCGCGGCCTGACGACATCTTTCATACTTGAAAAGGCGCTGCCATCGAGCGGCGCCTTTTTTGTTTCGTAAGAAAAGAAGGTAAGGCGGGGGCGTTCAATCCGCCGGGACGATGCTCGGGGCCAGCACGGCTTCGAGATGCTCGGGACGGTTCTGATTAGCCTCGATCAGGAATTCGTCCGCGAGCCGTCGCAGATGCGCGCTCAATTTGTCGGCTGTGTCCTTCGAGCGTCCCTTCGGCAGCTCGCGCACGATCGCCTGAATGGCGTGAACGTGGTGGGCGATCAGGTCGGACGGCACTGTCGTCAGCTCGGGCGCATGCTCGATGATGCGGCACAGGCTTTCGGCGGCGATCGCGGCCTTGGGATAGCCAAACGTCGTGGCGTCGCCCTTGATGTCGTGTGCCGCGCGGAACAGCTCTTCCCGGTTCGGGCCGGTGAAGCCGTCTTTCTCGATCACTTCGAAGGCGCGGGCAAGGCGAGCACATTCCTCGTCCATCCAGCCTTTGAATTCACCGGAAAGCCCGGCGAGCGCTTCCTCGGCGCGTGCGACCGGATCGTCGACATTACGCTCATCCACCCGGCGGATGATCTTCCGGAACGGGTTCGGCTGGGTGATGACCTGATGGGCTTCGAAAGTTTCGACCTTGAGGCCTTCGCTTTTTTCTTTCGCCATGGCCGTTATCCGGGACTGCGGGCTTTATCGAGCAGCGAGGGTTGCTGCAGGATTTCCGCCTTGCCGCCGTTGCGGCGATCGAGGCCGATATAGGTGTTGGTGGTGTTGCGGCGCCGGTCCGGGCCGAAATAGCTCTTGGTGCGGATGAAGGGCCGGGGCGACACCACGACATTGAGGATGCGCTGGTAAAGGCCTTTGGCCGAGATCGGCTTGGCGAGGAATTCGGTGACGCCCGCATCGCGCGCGGTCATGACGCGGCGCTTCTCGGAATGGCCGGTCAGCATGATGATCGGCGCATACGGATTGCCGACGCCGTCCGGCTGGCGGATCATCTGTGCAAGTTCGAGCCCGTCGAAGATCGGCATCGACCAGTCGGTGATGACGATGTCGGGGACGTAATGGCTGTACATTTCCAGCGCGGTCGCGCCGTCCTCGGCTTCATAGACTTCACGCGCGCCGAACGAGTGCAACAGCGTGCGCAAAATGCGCCGCATATGCGCGTTGTCGTCGCAGACGAGAAACCGCAGCTTGTTGAAGTCGATGTGAAACATGCCCAGTCACGTGAAGGGACGCGGATACCGGAAAAGTCTAGGCTGGCGGCCGTTAACGACCGGTTAAGCATAAACGTCCAGTCCGAAGCTTCTCGTGAGCGTTAGACGCCGAACTGCTCGCTGATGATGCGGTCTTCCAGGCTGTGGCCGGGGTCGAACAGCATGCGGATCGAGATGCTCTTGTCGGTCAGCACTTCGACGCGGGTGACGTAGCGTATTTCATTATGGTCGGCGACTGCCGCGACCGGGCGCCGCTCGTCCTCCAGCACCTCGATGGTGATGTGGGCGGAGCTTGCGAGCAGGGCGCCGCGCCAGCGCCGCGGCCGGAAGGCGTTGATCGGCGTCAGCGCCAGGAGATTCGCCGTGATCGGGATGATCGGTCCCTGCGCCGAGTAGTTATAGGCGGTCGATCCGGCAGGGGTGGCGACCAGAATGCCGTCGGAAATCAGTTCGGGCATCCGCACCTGCTCGTCGATCAGGATGCGCAGCCGCGCCGCCTGATAGATCTGGCGGAACAGGGCGACCTCGTTGATGGCGTGGTGCAGATGCACCTCGCCGGCCGCGTCGGTCGCTCGCATCAACAGCGGATTGATGACGGTCATGCGCGCGGCATTGAGGCGCTCGATCAGGCCGTGGCGGCTGTATTCGTTCATCAGGAAGCCGACGGTGCCGCGATGCATGCCGTAGATCGGCGTGCCGGAGCGCATCCGCTCGTGCAGCGTGCGCAGCATCAGCCCGTCGCCGCCGAGCGCGACCACGACGTCCGCATTCTCGACCTCGTGGTTGCCGTAATCCGACGAGAGTTGCGCCAGCGCGCGCTGGGCTTCCAGCACCGGGCTCGCGACAAAGGCAATGCGTTGGTATTTGCTCTCGACGGTCATGGAAAGGCTGGTCAACCCCTGCGGGCAGTCTGGATCGGACGTGAATTTCTCAACTTTATCCGCTCTTTGCCCTCTGCGGTACTGGGGGACGTGCGCTCCGGGCGCGACCCTTTAACAGCGTTAACGCCGCCGGATGCACACCCGTAGACGCTCCACATTAACAAGATGTCATGCAGATGAACAGAAACCGTTCAGCGGATTCAGTTTGAGTTCAGTGCGCGCAGATCATCCTCAGTGCACGATCACCGCTCCCGCCATTCGGCAAAGCGCGATGTGATCCCGAAACAGGAGTTTGCCATGTTGAAGATTATTTCAGCCGCCGTTGTCGCCGCTTCGGTGATGGTTGCGCCGGCGATGGCCGCGACCGTCATCAAGACGCAAAAGCCGATGACGCATTCGCACGTTCTGAAGCCGTCGGTGGCCAATGCCAACGCCCATATGGTGAAGAAGCATCATCGCCACCATGTGCGTCCGCATCACCATGCCAAAAAGCATGTGATCGTGAAGCATCGTCATTAACGATGCATGACAGCGGCGCAGTTTCCCCCGGCTGCGTTCGCTGAGCAGAAAGCCGGTTCGTGGATTCCCCTTCCACGGACCGGCTTTGTTTTTGTCAATTCGTCACAAAACGCAGGCCGCCATATACGCCGATGCCTGTCTTTTGGTAGCCCAGCGGGTTTTGGTAATGGCGGTCGAACAGGTTGTCGACGCGTCCAAACACTGACCAGTTTTGATCGACCTTGTAGTTCGCAGCGAGGTTGACGAGTTGATATCCGGGCGCGCGTATGGACCCGCCAGATAACGGATCGGTATCGAGCCAGGAACTGATCCATAGCGCGGTCGCCGTCAGCGTCAGACTGTCGGTCGCAGCCCATTGGGCTTGGGCGCTCCATTTATGTTCGGGTCTGCGCTTCAGCTCCGTGTGAAGTGTGTCGTCTGTCGCTATCGTATGAGTATAGTCGCCCCGAAGGGTCAGGCGCTCAGTTAGCGTAACCGATGCAAACGCCTCCAAACCATGAGTCGTTGCGAATGCGACATTCTCGTACATGTAGACGAAGGGGTTTGCGGTCGGAACGCTCTCAATCAGATTGTTGAAGTTGTTATGATACCAGGTCGCGCCGAATTTGACCCGTTTATTGAAAAGGGCTTGCTCGAACCCGTAATCGTATCCCTTGCTTTCTTCCGGCTTCAAATTGAGGTTGGCGCTGAAGGGACCATAAAGCTGGTCGATTGAAGGTGCATGAAAGCCCGTGCCGTAACTGGCCTTAAGTTTGGTGTCGGTTTCAGGAAACAGAATCGCCGGTGCGATACGGAATGTGTCGTGGCCTCCAAAGTGATCGTTCTGATCGTGGCGCACATTGGACACGATGAAAAACCGATCGAAAAAATTGGATTGTAGTTCGGCATAGCTGCCGAGATTTTGAATTGTGCCAGAAGCTGGTGCAACGCCATACAGGGCATAGTCGACGCTGCCCTTTTCGGTTTCGTGTTCCACGCCCGTGACAAGTGTTTGTCCCTGCAGGAGAGTGAGATCGGATCTCCAGTAGACCTTTGTGCGGTCTCCATGGAAGAAGCTGTTCGGAGTCGACCCGTACCCAAGGGTGACGTAATAAGGATCGGACGTCTTGCGGTCGGTATCGGTGTAGGTCACGCCGAAATGGTTGTTGAAACGACCGTCGAGTAGTTTGAATACACCGTCGAGCAAACCGCTGAACTGGCGGTTGCCGGACCGGGACTGGACCGGGTTGGCGTATGGATAGTTATCATTATCGGTGTAACGCAGATGCGCGTCCGTATAGCGCGCAACGGCATTGAGCGAAAACATCTCGGAAAAGTCGTGGCTGACTTTGCCGTGGAATGTCAGGTTGTCATAGAAATCGTTATTGCGTTTCTGGCCCGGCGGCAGAAGTTCAGCCGGTGTGACTGGCGTGGATTCGACGCGCATATGCGATCCGCTGAACGCGTAACTGGTGTCGCTCGTGCTTCCGCTCACCGACGTCGCCTGATTGAACGTCCCGAAAGATCCACCTTCAACCAGCGTGGACCATTGCGGTGCGCCTTTTCCGGTTTTGGTCGTGATCGAGATCACGCCACCCAATGCATCTGATCCATACAATCCACCTTGAGGTCCGCGAAGAACTTCGAGTTGTTCGATCCCGAAAGTCGTCAACGGACCAAAATCGAATTGGCGGCTGGGATTCGACGGATCGCTCACGTCGATGCCGTCGATGAGTACTTTGGTGTGATTTGAATTTGCGCCGCGGATGAAAACGGATGTCAGTTCGCCTGGAGCGTTAGGGGCAACGTTAAGGCCCGGAACGGTCAGCAGCAGGTCGGGGACAGTTCGTCTTTGTGTATTCTCGATCTCCTGCCCGGTGATCACGGTGATCGAACTTGCAATCTGGCTGACCGGAGTAGGGATCGTGGTCGGCGATGTCACCAGATGACCCGGCGGATTTGCGGGAGCGGTGGTCGGTGCTTCGGCGGTGCGCGGCTGCGGCTTCGCATCGACGCGCTTGTTGCGCTTCGGCAGATGGTGATTCGGCTTTTTGGCGGCAGGGCTCACCTGAATCGCGGGCAGCGGCGGCTCGGCCTGCTGTGCCTGCGCGGATGGAATGAAAGCTGCGCTTGCCAGCAGCGCCGCAAGCAGAGCAGGCGAGATACGCTTGCGGGAAGATAATTGATGCGATGTCACGTTCGGCCCCCACCGAAATATTTCAGGCGGAGAACGATCGGCTTCCAGACACATGATGCGAAAGTGGTTTTTCACATCGGGACTGGAGAAGGCCGCAGCATTTCTCCGCAACGGTTGTTGTCGTGTCACCGCTGCGGAAGCCGCTCCTTCGCACGCCCCGCGCGACGGATGGATGACCGGGACAGGCAGGTCTCCTGGCTCGCGGATCGTCGCTGCTGTCCGCCTTCCCAAGCCGGCATTGCGCCGAACGCTCAGTGGCATGATGGACAGCGGCTCACCGCTGACAGTTGCGGGGGCAGCTTCGGAATTGCCGCGCCGGACGAGGTGTGCGAAACATCTCCTCAGCGCGACGGCACCGAATTCCCTATTATGCCAGCTTGCGCCGGCACCTGTACCGTGCCCGCAATCAAGCGGTGTGGTGGTGTCATGTCAACGCCACAGTGTCCGAGAATCCCCGCGCGATGGACTTCCCCGATATGCGTTGCAAATGGGAGACAGCGGTTCGCCGCGCGTCTCGTCTTGCCGTGCCGCTCGTGACCGCGGCCGTGATACTGGGCGGCTGCGCGTTCGGCAGCGCCGAGTATGATGGCGTCGCCTATACCGCCGACCGTGGCGTCAGCGACCAGCCGTTTCCGAAGAATTATCGTGCCGAGCTGCTCGCGTTTCTGCACACTTATCTCAACGATCCGACCGGCGTGCGAAGCGCGGGGATTGCCGAGCCCTTCCAGCGCGAGGTCGGCGGGCGGCAGCGCTACGTCACCTGCGTGCGCTACAGCGCCAAGGAGATCGACGGCACTTACACCCCGATGAAGGATCGCGCGGTGGTCTATATCGATGGCCGCCTCGACCGGCTGATCGAGAAACCGGATGAGATCTGCGCGGGCGCGAACTATGCGCCGTTTCCCGAGTTGGAGAAGCTCACGCGGTGAGGCCTTCGATGCAATTCCGGACGACGATACGGCTTGCGGCTTGTCTGGTGCTGTGTCTCGGCATCGCTGCCGTGCAGGGCATCGTCACGCGTCCGGAAATCGCCGGCTGGTATAGCGGCCTGGCGAAGCCGCCATGGACGCCGCCGGCGTCTCTTTTTCCGATCGTCTGGACCGCGCTCTACATCATGATGGCGGTGGCGCTGTGGCGGCTGTGGGAACGGGCCGCGCCGTCGCCCGCGCGCAACTGGGCGATCGTGCTGTTTCTTGTTCAACTCGCGCTCAATGCAGCATGGTCGCCGCTGTTTTTCGGTGCGCATGCGACACGGTTGGCGCTGATCGACATCATGATTCTGCTTGTTGCGATCGCACTGACGATGGTGGCAAGTGCGCGTGCGGATCGCGTCGCGGCATGGCTGCTTGGGCCATATCTCGCATGGGTCGCCTATGCGGCGACGCTCAATGGCGGCATCGTCTGGATGAATTGAGGGCGGAGGCCTTCAACGGGCGGCACGGAGAATCGGCAGACGGACTCTGAACCGGGTTTTTCGCAAGACATCCGCGAAAAAACAAAGCGCGGGACTCTTCTCCCGAATCTCCCTCAAATCCCGGCATCGATTGGGGCGATTCTCGTCCCTTCAGACTGCCGAGCGAACAGCCATGACGGATCGTGTTCTCACTCTCGCTTTGACCTTTGCAGTGGTCACCAACACGCTGTGTCTGTGGTCATATATGTAACGGATTGGCCAGCGGCGGGTTGCCTCAATTGAGGTAACCCTGATTCGCGGCTTCGATGCGGGTCGAGATATCGACGTAGTGCTTCAATTGGGAGTTTTCCGTCTCCAGGTGCTCGTTAGCGATCAGCAGGGCGCGCACCGCGCTGCGCAGATTGCCGTCACAGCTCGCGATCGTCTCGTCGATCAGCGCGTCGTAGTGATCTGCCGAAAATTTTGAGAACGCCATCCGGTTACTCCATGTCTACTCGATGAGCTGTCGATAACCCCCAAGTCGGACGCCTATGAGGCGGTTCGGCACATCCTTACCTTTTGCCCGCAATTCACAGCATGCCTGTGGATGATCTGTTGATGTCTGCCGGTGAAGGCATGGGCCATTGCGCAGACATGCGATTTAGCGATGGCGTAATTCGCGAGCCTTGTCGGGTGCGCCGCGTGGCGACAGCCCGCGCCAGAGCATGTCCCGGGAAGTCGCGGGCTTGCTGACGGGCTTTGAGCCAGTGTCGATGCTCAACACCGCGGCGAATGCGCGCCTGATCCGTGCATCTTCTATTTTGGCGATGTACGCGTAAAGCGGCGACGATGGAGTGTTGTCTTGCTCAGCCATCGCGCGGCACAATTCCTCGCTCAGTGTGCGGAAATAGCGGAAGTCCTGCCGTCCGCCGCCGGAGGAGAGGCCGATCTGGTCGATTTCCCGGGCCGCAGCGACGACCTGCTGGCGGTCGGGCTCCTCGAGCGTCAATGCAAAGCGCAGCAGGGACAGGTGCCATGCCCGCAGGGTTTTGGCGTGCCGCTCGACCGAAGCAGGCCCGGTCATGCGCGCTGCCGCGTTGTCACAACTCCTTCCGGAGCAAACCGGCCGGTCATGTCGAGTTCGATCGTCGTCGGCAACTCGATGACCGCTTCGGGATGATGTCCGTTTTCAAATAGGGCATAGCGAACGGCATCGACGCGATTGGCGAACAGTCCGCCAAAAAGACCGCAACGCTCTTGCGCCACCCAGTTGCCGCGACGGTCCTTGCCGATGAACACAACTGGAGCACCATTCGAGGAATGTCCGGATTTTGTCATCGCGCTAGGTATCCATGGCGATTTGGACGATTGCCGCGAGGCAAAACAGGGCGCCATACACGGCGGCTTCGTCCCAATAGGTGAGGGTATTTCCCAAAGGCTTCTCACGACGCAGCAAAGCGGAAAGAACGCAGAGATAAACCGATACCAGCAGCATGGCATAACCGAAGCTTCCGCCGATGAAGGCCGAGAGCACGGACAGCAGAATGATGCGCATGGTGAAGCGCACGATGACATGGAGCGATTGCAGCTCGTTCGGGTGTGCCGGGTCTAGATCCATATGCAGTCTCTGCATCGCCTACTCCGCGCATCCCGGTTGTTGTCACGGAGCGCAGGTGTCTGTGATGGACTGTCGTTAGCCGGAGAGCGCATCTGGATGCGATGCGGAGTCGCTGTTCAGAAAATAAAGAGAATATAAAAGGGGACGATAAATTCGGGTCTGCACGCTGTACGCCAGCAGACGGCTCATTTCGGCGGTAGAACGCCCATCAGGTTTCCAAAGCGGGGTTTCCGGGCCGGAATGCCTGTCTGGGTGGTCTTGTCTGTCCCGCGCAGCACTGATAGCTGTTGGCGCGTCGCCGGCGTAGCACAGCGGTAGTGCAGCGGTTTTGTAAACCGAAGGTCGGGAGTTCGATCCTCTCCGCCGGCACCAGTCAAATCAGGCACTCTCAGATTTTTCAGGAAACAGACCTTTGCTTCCGTTCCTGATTTTGTTCCTGATCTTATTCCTGCCGCTGACGCCGCAGGACTCTGCGATGTGTCTCGCGGACTGGCGCTAGGACGCCAGATTGGGAACGACGGAGATGCTCTGTCCCCGATAACAGGGACGCCTGCCGTCTCGGTGCGGTTCCGTCCGGCCGCCTTGGCGCTGTACAGGGCCTGATCGGCGCGCCGGAACATGTCCTCGAACACCTTGTCCGTGTGCAGGCGAGTAGCTACGCCGGCCGAGATCGTGACGGAAATTTTTATTGCACCGGCGGCGAAATGGGCTTGTTCAATCGCAATGCGCATCCGCTCGATGGCATCGACCGCCGTGACGTGATGGTCGACATTGAGCAGGACAGCGAATTCCTCGCCGCCGCTGCGCGCGACGACATCGGTCTTCCTGCTGTGCTCCCGCAGAAGGGCTGCGACCTTGACCAGGACCTGATCTCCCGCGTCGTGGCCGTATGTGTCGTTCACCGTTTTGAAGTTGTCGATATCGATCACGGCGACGGCAAAACCGGAATGGCCATTCCTGGCTTCTCCGAATCTTGTCTCGCCGGCTTGAGCGAGCATCCTGCGGTTCGGCAGGCCGGTGAGATAGTCGGTCGATGCGGCAACCTCCAGCCGACGTCGCAGAAAGTCCGAGCACATCAACAGGAAGGCGGTCGTCCCCACGACTGGCAGTAGCGTCATCACGATCGGCGACAGCAGGTTTAGCCAGCTTGTGCCGCTCTCAATGGCGAAGTCGCGGCTGATATCCATCAGAAGGTAAGCAATGAGCCGACCAAGACCGTAGATCACGCCAAGCGCGAAGAGACCGATCAGGATTTTTCGGCTGTGCGATGTATCTTCGGACGCCTTGAAGAGCAGCGTCCAGATGCTGGCGCCCATCAAAAATGCCCAGGAGATGGACACGATCACCACGCGAATTTGAAAATTGGGCGTGACAACGGAGAACCAGAGAACGCCGGCGGTGGTGACGATCGCCGGAAGAAGCTGCCATGCTTTGGGGCGGCCTCCATAGAATTGCTGAACGGCCGCATAGTAGGCGGTGAGGCCAAGGGCTATCGGGCCATTGGCGCAGACAAGCATCAGGGGGCGAGGCAGGGGGTGGCCGAACGCGAACATGGCGCATCCGCCCGCAATCAGGACCGTGCCGATCTGCCAGGATCTTGCAGCCGGCCGCAGTGCATTGGGGAGATCGCGCGAGACCACGCTCAGGACGCAGGCATTGGCGAGCATCATGAGAGATACGGTCGTGAAGACGGTGCCTGCGTCCATTCTCTTGGATGTCTCCTGGCTTCAGCCGTTCGAATATTCTCTCGTGGCTTTAGCCCAACATCCTTGAATCGTCCGTTCAGGCCGATGCTGAACGGAGTGTTACCGAGTTTATGAACAAGCAGATCAAAGACGGTCGAGCTGCAGCTTGTGGCTGAATTCGCGATAGCGGTGGGCGATCATCGCGTTGATTTGAACGGAAGCCGTGCGAGCAGTGGCCAGACGTCGCAGTGTCAACGGTACCCGACAGGAAGCTTAGGTCCATCGACATTCTCAGCCCTGTCGTCGGGCCATTTGCTTTCTGTTAACCGCTGATCTTATTCGTATTTTAGTTCCTGATCGCTGCAATTGAACGCGACCTTATGCTTGCGCGTTAGCCTTACCGCGCGATTGCGGCTGCGTCTTAACTCATGGCGGCTGCGGCTGAATTAGGATCAAGGCGAATTCGGAAGGTTGTGCTGATGCGTATCGTCGTCTCGCTCGCGGTTTTGATCGGCACCACGGTGCTTGCGTTCGCGGACAGCGGCGGAGTGATCGCCGTGCCAGGGAAGCGCGGCGTTCCGGTCTTCATCAATGGCCGCGATGCGACGTATGCCATGGTTGAAGGCGACTGGGGGTTGTCGCGTGGCGTGCATGTGCAGCCGAGTGTCTACGGCGGCTGGGATTACTACGAGGCTCCTCCCGTTGGACATTATTATCCGTCGCTTGGTCGCCGTCCGGGTTATGGCCGCCTCGAGATTCAACCTTCGGCAAACCGTCAATTGCCGCAGCCTGCGGAAAGCTTCAATCGATCCTGGTCGGCCAAATCCGCGCCGCCGGCTCCTCAGGCCGTGCCCGATTACCCGCCACCGGTGATTGTCGCCCCGGCGCCCAATCGGCGTTTCTGAAATGAAAACACAACAGATAACGAACAGGAGAGTGCGTATGCGTTTCAAGGTTCTGGGTCTCGTCGCGACGATCGCGGCGATGGTCAGCGCAGCCCCGGCGATGGCCTGTTACAACGGCTGCGGCGGCGGTCTGTTCACGTCGGGTGTTGGTGCTTATGGCTGCGGTTATATCGCAAGCGGTTGCGGTGTGACGTTCCGCGAGCAGTTGCCGAATCTCGATGCCGGCCCACAGTATTATTACGTCAATCAGGGGCCGACCTATACCGGTCCCGGCAATATCGCGCCGGTGCCGACCTATCAGGAACGCTCGGTGTCAGGCTGGGCGGCTTACAGCCGGCCATATTACTACGGCTACAATGGCGGGCCGTACGCACATGCCTCGCACCACTATTACGATGGCGCCTACATCCAGGGTCCGCGGGTGTACAGCTATCGCTGGCATCATCGCCGCGCGCGCGTGCATCGCACGAACTATCACCAGCACAATCGCGGCGTGAAGCCGCGCACCCATTACTACTACACCGGCCAGCCGACTGGTGAGCGCGTCGTGCGCGGCAATGGGCATGCGCATCCGAACAAGATGTAATCCATCGATCGTGGCTGATCTGGCTTCGCTCCTCTCCGCGTGATGCGGAGGGGAGCGAAGTTTTTTTGGGGGGGCTACTTCATCAAGCCGAGCCGCGACGCGCCGATATAGAGCGCGAGCGCGGTGGCGTTCGAGACGTTCAGGCTCTTGATCTCGCCCGGCATGTCGAGCCGCGCGACTGTGCCACAGGTCTCGCGCGTCAGTTGCCGCAGTCCTTTGCCCTCGGCACCGAGCACGAGCGCGAGGGGGCTGCGCAATTCCGTTTCGGCGAGATTGGTGCTGCCTTCGCTGTCGAGCCCGACGGTGAGGAAGCCGTACTCCTTCATCTCATTGAGCGCGCGGGCGAGGTTCTGCACGATTACCAGCGGTACGAGTTCCAGCGCGCCGGAGGCGGATTTCGCCAACACGCCGGTGGCCTCCGGGCTGTGCCGCGCTGTCGTCACCACCGCCTTCACCGCGAATGCTGCCGCAGAACGTAGGATCGCGCCGACATTGTGCGGATCGGTGATCTGGTCGAGCACCAGCACGATGCCGTCTTGCGGCAGTTTGGAAATATCGAGCGCGGGCAGGGGATCGACTTCCGCGAGCAGGCCCTGATGCACAGCATCGGGACCGAGCCGCTGGTCGATCACGCTGGGACGTACTACCTCGGGCGTCAGCTTCTTGAGATCGATGTTTTCTTCCTCAAGGCGGCGCAGCGCGTTCTCCGTCACGAACAGTTTGCGAATCTTCCGGCGAGGATTGGCCAGCGCCAGGGTGACGGTGTGCCAGCCATAGAGAATTGCTGGCCCGTCGCGATCCTCCCGGTTCCGTCGGTGAGGTGGCCCGCCTCGGCCGCGCTGCGGCGGACGGTTCGAGCCCTTGAAGCGGGAAGATGAATCACGGCTGGCCATGCGCGCTTGTCTCATGCGGAACATAGCGAGGCAATCGGCAAGCCGCAGGGGCGGGCGATCTTCAAGCCAGGACTGGACTTTTTAAGGATTCAGACCTTGGGAAATAAGCTGCCGTCTTGGTTGACTTTCCCCCGCCGCTTCCCCCATAAACGCGCCGACCGGGGCCCCGTGAACGGGCTCGCTTTTCAAACGTCATTGCGGATTGTCTCACCGCCTCGCGGCGGACAGGCCTGATGACGCTGAATTCCGGGGGAGTGTCCCGAGTGGCAAAGGGAGCTGACTGTAAATCAGCCGCCGTATGGCTTCGAAGGTTCGAGTCCTTCTTCCCCCACCATATTGAAAACGCTCGCGAAATTGAATTTTCGCGAGCGTTTTTTATTGCCGTGAGCGGAGCGGGCTGGCACCCGAGCGATCAGCGGAATTAGACGTTCTTCCGTCTGAAAATGGAAAATCCCGCCCGCAGCAGCTTGCTGTAGCAAACCATCTCGTAGGCTGAATCATCCAGCAGACGTTGATGGGCCTTGTAGTTCTTGATGTCGAAAATATCGTCCAGCGCGATGTATTTGGCGCCGATGGTCTGCTCCAGCTCGGCGTCACCGGAGAAGGGGCCTCCGTCGATCAGGACGAAATCGAACGTGTCGATTCCGAATTTCTGTTTGATCGACTTGATGCCGTTTTCCTGAAGGGCGTTTGCTTCAATATATAAATTGGACTCTTGAAGCAGGTCATTGAATTCGCGCTCGACCTGATCGGGATCGGCACCGTTATAAAAATTTGCGGCGTGTCGATGCGAGAACTCCGAAATATCCTTCGGAGTTAGAAATTCGCTCCGGCTCACGGTCACCACGTTATGGCAGTGGATGTCGCTGCGCCTGCGGTAGCGCCGCTCAAGCCTGGCATGGCGTCGCTTCGCGAACTCGACGGCGTGGAGTTGTGGATGCGACGGGTTTTTGAGCATTCCTTTTGCAAGGCCTACTGTTGAACCCCGGCCGTCCGACGAGCCTATTTCGAGGATCGTTTTCACATCCGGAAATGAAGCGATTCGCTCCAGCGTCCTCTGAAACTCATCCCTTTTGATGTGGGCGTGAATGATGATATCCAATCCGCTGTGTCCGCGGTTGGCAAATCCGGCGATAAATCCGCTGAGTCTAGACAAAGAGACCACCTTCGAGATGCGTATCTGATAGCGCAGAATATGCTTCGTTTTTGCTGTCTCTCGCAAGCTGACGACGATAGCTCACACGAACAGGAAATCGCCCGGCAAATATTCAGCCGCAATCGCGTCGAGCGGAAACGTCCGCTTCAATTTGAAAATGTTCAGATTGCTCTGATCCGTCGGCACGCCTTCTACAATCCAGCAGCTGCCGCATATCGTTGGAACAAGGCTGGCCTTGCAAAGATAATGTCCATCTGGAGGATACTTCCAATAGCAGATGAATGAGTTTCACAAACATCTGCACATTTAAAGCCAAGACCTTCAATATAAGTGATCGTCTCTCCGATGAGAGGAGCGCCGGCGTTGAACGGGAGGAATGATAGTTCGGCGACGATAGCCGAGGCGTTTTCCAGGACCTTGCCTGCACCTTTCAGAACATCGATTTCCGCACCCTGAACATCAAGTTTGATTAAATCAGGTGCAGGTAAGCCCTTCTCGGTCACAAGGCTATCGAGTCGCCTAGTTGGGACTTGGACGATTTTCACGTTGTCGTTGAATGACTGCGTGCGCTCGCGATGGAGACTTGTGCTGGTCTGGATAGTTTCGTTGATGAAAAGGGGCGCGCCAGCTTCATTATCCTCAACGCTCATGGCTGCGATGAAAAACGGATGGCCTGTTTTTTCAAGGAATGGGGCGTGGAGATTGTTTGCTTCGAATAAATAGAAGGCAGCTGATGGGAAAATTCTTCTCGCCTCTCGCGTCCAATGGCCTCTGAATGCCCCAATGTCGTAAATTGTTTTTGGGGCGAAACCGGCGCTCCGGAACCGATCAAGTGTTCGTTCGTGAGTGAGTGTCGGAATGTGATGTCGCCAGACATCCCTCAAATGTCGCCGGGTGGTGCGTGAGAAGATTGGCGGCACCATCAGCCGGGCGAATTCAAGAGCCTTCATGATTTTTCCGGTTTGTACTGACCGGCGTGCGACCGGCAAATAAATGGAGCGGGTGAAGGGAATCGAACCCTCGTATTCAGCTTGGAAGGCTGCTGCTCTACCATTGAGCTACACCCGCGCGCACGCAGATATGCAATACCGTTACCGTGTTGGCAACGGCGAATTCCAGCGGTCCGGCTGCGGCTCTAGGGGCGCAACAGCCGCTATGCCGCCGAGCGGTTCTTGATCGCCCCAACGATCGCGGTGAGAATCGCACCACCGGCGCCGCCGCCCACCACCTGTGTGATGATCGAGCCGACGTCGAAATTACCGCTCTGGATCGATGCCGCCACAGTCGGCCATGCCATCGTGATGATCTGGCCGAGTACACCGCCGCCGACCAGGCCTGCGATGGTGTTGCCGATGGTGCCGAGATCGAATGTCGGGGAAGCCTTGCCCGCGGCATTGCCGCCGAGAGCGCCTGCAACAAGATTGATTAAAATCTGTTCCATGATCGAGCCTCGATTTGCCAACGCAGCAAGCGTATCATTTTTATAAGGCTCTATATTGTCACGGGGTTGTGACGCAGATGCATGCATTCTTCGCTGTGGACCGGCGCGTGCGAAGAATTGCCAAGGTGCATCGATCGGCAAAAGCTTGGATTCTCGTTCACGCACCGAAGGAGCAAGGCAATGCAAGGCGCTGAAATTGGATGGATTGCGGCCATCATCGTTGGCGGTCTGGCTGGCTGGTTCGCCGAGATGTTCATGAAGAGCGGTACCGGCATTTTCATGAATATCGTGCTTGGCATCGTCGGCGCGTCGTTGGCGAATTTTCTACTGGGATTGTTCGGCGTCGCGCTGGGCGGGTGGGTCGGTTACCTCATCGCCGGTTTTATCGGCGCCTGCATCCTGATCTTCCTCTGGCGCGCGATTCGCGGACGAGCGTGACGTTTGACGATCTGACGGCGCCCGCAGTTCAGCGGCCGCCGCCATTGTTTTGCGCGTCCTAAGCCGCGTACCGCTTCGCGGGCTCTTTGCCGGAGAGATTCGGCATCAGTTTTTGGCGTGCTGCTTCATAAGCTTCCAGATCCGCATTGTTAGGCAGTGCGGGAATGGTGGCGAATTCATTCTGGTCAAGACCAGACAACGCGGCATCGACCATGCGCTCCGCCGGCATCACCCATTCGCTCGGCACGTTCTCAAGCGGCAGTCCCGAAACATCCCAGAAGTCCGTGGCTGTTGCGCCGGGCAGCACGGCCTGAACGCGGATGTTCTTGTCCTGAAGCTCGTGGCGAAGTGACTGACTGAAGGCGAGAACGAAAGCCTTCGATGCGCCATAGACTCCATTGAGTAATTCCGGCGCGATGGCGACGACCGAGGCTATGTTGATGATCGTGCCGCCGCCGCGGGCGACGAAGCCGGGCACGGCGGCATAGGTGAGCCGTGTCAGTGCGGTGACATTCAGGTCGATCATCTCTTCCATCCTGTCGGCATCGGAATCGAGCAGCGGCGCGGTGGCGCCGATGCCTGCGTTGTTCACCAGCAGGGTGATGCTGGCGTCGGTCCGCAGCAGGTTCTCGATTCGCCGCAGGTCGTCTCTTTTGCCGAGATCGGCGGTCACGACCTCGACGGCGCGGCCGGTCGCGGCGCCGATCCTGTCGGCGAGGGCATTCAGTTTTTCGCGCCGTCGCGCGACCAGAATGAGATTGTAGCCGCGGCGGCTGAGCCGTTCCGCATAGATCGCGCCAATGCCGGAAGATGCACCGGTAATGAGCGCAGTGCCTTTTGCTGAAAGTGCCATGATACGTCTCCTGTTGATCCAATCAGTGTCTTCCTGAGCTGGATATCTACTTTTCAGGACGTCCCAAATGTCATATAAGCACCTTTTCAGGACATAGGTGGCTCCCCATGCATGAGGTTGCGCTGGCGATATTCCCCGGTTTTCAGGCGATGGGGTTTGCTGTGGTGTCTGCGTTTGAAGTGGCCAACATGACGTTGGGCAAACCAGCCTATCGGCTGACGTTGCTGTCGGAGAGCGGCGGGCCCGTGCGCTCTTCAGCCGGCTTCTGCATCGAGACCGAAGCGTTCGGCGACGAGACGTTCGACACCGTCGTGATCGGCGCGGGCGCGCAAATCGAACCTGTCACGCCGGCCATGGCGGAATTCGTGCGGCGCTCGATGGGGACGGCGCGCAGAGTGGCCGCGCCCTGCATTGGTGCATTTGTCCTGGCAGAGGCTGGAGTACTCGATGGTCGCCGCGCCACCACGCACTGGGCTTTCGCGCAAGAACTGCGACAGCGATATCCCGCGATCACGGTCGAGGAAGATCGCATCTACATCGTGGACGGGCCGGTGTGGACCTCGGCGGGGATGACGGCCGGCATCGACCTCGCGCTCGCCATGATCGAGAAGGATCACGGCGCTGAGGTAGCGCGGTCAGTGGCGCGCAAGCTGGTCGTCTATCATCGCCGCGCGGGAGGTCAGTCGCAGTTTTCGACGTTGCTTGAACTCGCGCCGAAATCGGACCGTATCCAGAGCGCGCTCGACTACGCCAAGAGCCATCTTCGGAATGTATTGTCGGTCGAGGAACTCGCGCAGGCTGCGCATCTCAGTCCCCGGCAATTCAGCCGCGCGTTTCGTTCCGAAACCGGACAGTCTCCGGCCAAGGCCGTCGAGCATCTGCGCGTCGAGGCTGCGCGTCTGATGATGGAGGAGGGCCGTCATTCGATGGATGTGATTGCAAACGAGACGGGCTTTGCCGATCGTGAACGGATGCGCCGGGCTTTCCTGCGTGTGCTCGGACAGCCGCCGCAATCGATCCGCCGTCACGCGCGCGCCGCCGCGGCGTGAGATGTGTGGCGCTCAGGCGTCTTCCTCCGGCATGACATCGTCCGGGCGCGTCACGAGGCGAATGTCGCAGACGATGCCGGATGCGGCATAGCTCACGTCATATCCGCCGCCCAACTGCCGCGTCAGGCTGGTGATGAGGCGTGTGCCGAAGCCTTCCTGTTCCGGTGGTTTCACCGGCGGGCCGCCATGTTCGCTCCAGGTCAGAGAGATCAGGTTGCCGCGCTCGTCCGGCTGCTTGGTCCAGCGCACCTCGACATGACCGGTGTCGTTGCTGAGCGCGCCGTATTTCAGCGAGTTGGTGCAAAGCTCATGAAAGATCATGGCCGTCGGCACCACGCTCGCCGAGCGCAGTTCCACCGGCGGTCCCGAGAGTGTGAAGCGGTGAGCGAGATCCTCGCGCGCCGGTGCGAGGGCTGCTTCGGCGACTTCCCGCAGATCGGCGTGCTGCCAGTTGTGACGTGTCAGGAGATCGTGACTGCGCACCAGCGCCTGCAGCCGTTCCTGAAAGCCGCGCAGCGCCTCCGGTCCCTGATTATTGCGAAAGCTCATGGCGGCGATGGATTGCACCGTGGCGAGCGTGTTCTTCACACGGTGGGCGAGTTCGTGGACAAGAATCTCGCGTCGCGCCTCCGACTGCTCGCGCTCGTCCTCGCGCCGCGCGTTTTCGTCCATCAGGCTATCGAAGGTCTGGCCGAGCACGCCGATCTCGTCGCTGCGGCCGTCCAGCCGGTTGCGGACGCCGTCCTGTCCGCGCCGCCAGCTCTCTGCCGTGGCGACCATCTGCATCAGGGGCTTGCGGATGATGCTGTCGCCGACGAGCCACGCCAGCACGAAGGCGGCCGTGCTGCCGAGCACGAACAGCAGGATGCTGCTGCGAAGCGCGCGGTCGATCGGTCCCAACGCTTCCGAGCGTGCGATGCCGCTCGACACATAGAGGCCGAACGATGTGTAGGGAGCGGGTACATAGCCGATAATGCGGTCGATGCCGTCGCGGCTGCGGACATCCGCCGTGCCGGGCAGCGCCGAGAGCAGATACATGTATCGCGTGGAAAAACTCGTCCCGATGAATTTTTCCGGCTCGGGTTCGCGCGCGACGATGATGCCGTTGCGGTCTGCCACGGTGATTGCGCTGCCGGGTGCAAGTCCGCGTTCGCGCAGTTGCCGGCCGAGCCATTCGAGATTGACCCCGGCGCCGACGATGAAATCGATATGGTCTCCCGTCACGGCAGGCAGCGCGACCGGGACAATGCGGCGGTCGGACAGTCGGCTCATGGTGTAGTCGCCGACGGCAAACTGGCGCGTGGCGAGAGCCTCGCGGAAATAATAGCGATCGCTGAGATTGACGGCGGGCACGCGGCCTTCGCTGAAGCAGCGCGGTTCGCCACTCGGTTCGACGATGACGATGGATGTCAGCAGCGGCAGTTTCGCCCGCACGCGCGCTAGATATTGCTGACAGGCGGCGAAGTCGCCGCCGCGGATTTCCGAGGACTGGCTCGCCGTATACAGGACGCCCTTGATGCCTTCGAAGATCTGTTCGAGTTCGGAGACGGCGAAATGCGCGTTGCGCGTCGCCTCCGCATTGGCGTCCCGGTAGCGATTGTCGCGCAGATCGAGGGAGGAATAGATCAAAGCGGCGAGCCCCGGCAGGCATGCCACCAGCACCAGCGACAGGAGACGATAAACCAGCGACATGCGGCGCATGGAAGAAAGGCGTCTCAAGCCGCAGTTCCCGGTTTCGCGAGGGGCCTCATGATCCGGATTCATTAAGAAAGCAGGGGGAGGGCGAGTCAAGTCGCGTTATCCGTTGGAAAAGGCGTCGGAAATATCCAACGAGAGGGCGTGACGAACGCAAATCGGTCGGCTATAGAAAGCCGTCTGTAGGGGTGTAGCTCAGTTGGTAGAGCATCGGTCTCCAAAACCGAGGGTCGCAGGTTCGAGTCCTGCCGCCCCTGCCAGTCCTTGATCCGTACGGGCTTCGATTGCATGACCGTCCCGCCAGCCGCAGCGGGATTTTTTTATGCCCGATGCCGCCGTACGGAGTAGAGATCGGGGAAGATCCAGGCGAGGTGGCGGCGAACGCCGCGATAGCCATTGATATCGGCGTCGCACGAATCCCTTAGACGGGTCGCGGACCGGGACATTCATCATGACGGTTTCAGCACAGCCCATTCCTTCCGGATTTCGCGCGCCCGACGGCATGCGCATCTATGCGATCGGCGACATCCACGGCCGTGTTGACCTGTTGCGGGACAAGCTCGCCGCGATCGATGCCGATCTGGCCGCACGGCCGGGCGTCAACCCGCTGCGAATCTTCATCGGCGATTACATTGACCGCGGCCCGGATTCGCGCGGCGTGATCGATACGCTGGTTGAACTGGGCCGCAGGGAGAGCTGTGTCTTTCTGCGCGGCAATCACGAGGCGATTCTCCTGGATTTTCCGCATAACCCGAAGCTCATGTCGGCCTGGCGGTCGGTTGGCGGCATCGAGACGCTGGCGTCCTACGGCATTGCGTCGTCGCCGGACCCGGACCCTACGGAGGCGTTGCAACTCGCCAACACGTTCGAGCGCACGCTGCCGGAGAGCCATCGCGACTTCTATCGCAAACTCGTCATTTCCCATGCGGCGGGCGATTTGTATTTCGTCCATGCGGGGGTGAGGCCGGGCGTCCCGCTGGAGGCGCAGTCGGTGGCGGACCGGATCTGGATCCGGCACGAATTCCTCAATCATGAGGGGCTGTTCGAGAAGCTTGTCATCCACGGCCATACGCCTGCGCCGGAACCGGAAATCAGGCCCAACCGCATCAATATCGATACGCGGGCCTTTTCCTCGGGCCGCCTGACCTGCATCTGGCTGGAGGGCGGGCATTTCGGCTTTATCTGAAGGGAGTTGGGCGGGGCCGGGAAGGGCTGGATCGGTTGGGATGCCTTGACCTTGCGGCCCGGGCGCAGTAGATAGCTGCACCTGCTGCTGGCCCGTTCTACGGATATCCGGCGCGGCTTTATCTCCCCGGACAATCGAGCCCGCTTGGCGGCTCATCCTTCAAACGAGGGTTGGGCGCCGCGAACGGCTGTCCGGAAACAGGCAATCTGGCCCAACACTTTATCAGACGCGAGTGGATACCGAGACGATGGCTTTCAGCCCGTTCAAATTTCTGCAGGAGGTCCGCTCCGAGACGTCCAAGGTGGTGTGGCCGACCCGCCGCGAGACCATGATCACGACCATCATGGTGTTCGTGCTGGTGGCTGTTGCGTCGATCTTCTTTTTCGTCACGGATCAGGTGATCCGGTTGTTGATTACATTCATCCTCGGCATTCGCTAGCGACGGCTGGAACTGAACATCATGAGCATGCGCTGGTACATCGTTCACGCCTATTCGAACTTCGAGAAGAAAGTCTCCGAATCCATTCGCGAGCAGGCCAAGCAACGCGGCCTCGAGGAATTGTTCGAGCAGGTGCTGGTTCCGACCGAGAAGGTCACGGAAGTACGCCGCGGCCGCAAGGTCGATACCGAGCGCAAGTTCTTCCCCGGCTATGTGCTGGTGAAAATGAACCTGACCGACGAGGCGTTCCATCTCATCAAGAACACTCCGAAGGTGACAGGCTTCCTCGGCGCCGAAAACAAGCCGATGCCGATCTCGGAGGCCGAGGCGATGCGTATCCTGCATCAGGTGCAGGAAGGCGTGGAGCGGCCCAAGACCTCGGTGTCGTTCGAGGTCGGCGAGAACGTCCGCGTGGCGGATGGTCCGTTCGCTTCGTTCTCCGGCGTGGTAGAGGAAGTGGACGATGCGCGTTCGCGTGTGAAGGTCGCGGTGTCGATCTTCGGTCGTGCGACGCCGGTCGAACTGGAATTCGGTCAGGTCGAAAAGGTCTGATCGTCACCGGGGCGGTTCGCCGCTCCGTAAGACCCGTGGAAGGGGGCAGGTGATCGCCAGTCACTTGCGAAACCGGACCACGGTTCCTCAAGAAGGCCCGGAATGGTCCGGGCCATTTGAAGGAGTAGAGCATGGCAAAGAAAGTGACCGGATACCTGAAGTTGCAGGTGCCGGCCGGTGCGGCGAACCCGTCGCCACCGATCGGTCCCGCGCTTGGTCAGCGCGGCCTCAACATCATGGAGTTCTGCAAGGCGTTCAACGCGCAGACCCAGAAGATCGAAAAGAACACCCCGATTCCGGTGGTTATCACCATTTATGCGGACCGTTCCTTCACCTTCGAGATGAAGACGCCGCCGATGTCCTTCTTCCTCAAGCAGGCGGCAAAGGTCCAGTCCGGCTCCAAGGCGCCGGGCCGCGATGTCGCGGGCAAGGTGACGAAGGCGCAGGTGCGGGAAATCGCCGAGAAGAAGATGAAGGATCTCAACTGCGACTCCATTGAATCGGCCATGAAGATGGTCGAGGGCTCTGCCCGTTCAATGGGTCTGGAAGTGGCGGGGTAACGGGTCATGGCTATTGGAAAGAAGCTCGTGAAGGCCCGTGAGGGCATCGACCGCGAAAAGCTCTACCCGATCGCGGACGCCATCAAGATGGTCAAGGAACGCGCTCACGCGAAGTTCGACGAGACCATCGAGATCGCGATCAATCTCGGCGTCGATCCGCGTCATGCGGACCAGATGGTGCGTGGCGTCGTCACGCTGCCGAACGGCACCGGCCGCACGCTGCGCGTCGGCGTGTTTGCTCGCGGCGCCAAGGCTGATGAAGCCAAGGCCGCTGGCGCTGACGTTGTCGGCGCGGAAGATCTGGTGGAGATCGTGCAGGGCGGCAAGATCGAGTTCGATCGCTGCATCGCGACCCCGGACATGATGCCGCTGGTCGGTCGTCTCGGTAAGGTGCTCGGCCCGCGCGGCATGATGCCGAACCCGAAGATTGGCACCGTGACCATGGACGTCGCGTCGGCCGTGAAGGGCGCCAAGGGCGGCTCGGTTGAGTTCCGCGTCGAGAAGGCGGGTATCGTTCAGGCCGGCGTCGGCAAGGCGTCGTTCTCGGAAGACAAGCTCGTCGAGAACATCAAGGCGCTCGCCGATGCGGTCGCCAAGGCGAAGCCGGCAGGTGCCAAGGGCACCTACATCCAGCGCGTTGCGGTGTCCTCGACCATGGGCCCGGGCGTGAAGGTCGAGCCGGGCAGCCTGAACTCCTGATCGGAGCGGTTTGCGAAAGATTGCAGGGCGGGGCGGATAAAATCCGCTCCGCCCTTTGCTTTGGGGCTAACGCAACGTCACCGCGACGATCTGGGACATCGAATTGCGAGGAAGCACTGCGCGCGGAGTCACAATGAACTGCGGCGCTTCCTGCATGAGCTGGGCCACATCCTCGGGCGATAGCGCCGCCATGAATGGCGTGGTTTGATGTTTCAAATCCTCGATCGGTAGTTCGCGGATCGGGCTTTTCAGATAGACTAGAACGTCATGATCGAATGCATGAGCGGTGACGTAAAGCGGCATGTTCTGCGGCCTGACGGACTGGATGATTTGTGCGGCGATTTTTGATTGGCGAAAGGCGCTCGGCAGGAAGGGCATTGCGATCCAGCCGAGCACGATCAGATAAGCCGACATTGCGATGACGATCGCGGCGCACGTCGCGATTAACTTTGGCCAGGTAACTTGCCATGCGGCGAACAGCAATCCGCACATCACGGCAAGCGCCGCACTCGACGGCATCGCATACCGGCTTGAAACCCCACCCGGCCAGAACAGCAAGGCCACGGAGCAAAGGGTTGCGTATAAAACCGTTGCGAGCAGGAGATCGCTGTCTTGGCGGGGATGTCGTTCAGCCAGAATTCTGAAAGCAGGAATCAACAACAATGATCCCGGCAGCCATTGGAAAAACAGGATGATGACGAATTTGATGTGGACGTAAACCCACTGGCTAAACTCCAATCCCCCGATCCGAGAATGGCGGAGCCACCCGCTAGCGTCACCAGTTTTATCGACGGCTAGGTACCATGCAGCAGTTATCGAAAGGGCGATCAGAACGGCGGCAATGAAGCCGGGTACCTGGCTCCATCGCCGCTTGAGCATGATGTAGGCGCTGACGCCTAAAACGAAGTAGCCTAGTGGTTGCGGCCCTTTAGTGAGAGAGGCCGCTGTCAGGGCAAGTGCAACGACCAGCCATCGCGCGGGGGATACCCGTGCCTGATTTTCTCCCTCCCACCACGCTGTAAAAGCCGCGAACAGAAGCACCGAGACGGTCACGTCCGGTTCCGCCGTAATCAATTTCAGCGCCACCATTGGCGTGGCAAACCAGCACAACACGCCAAACAGCGCCGCAGCTTTTCCCGCCTGTGGCTGAACCAGTCGAAACACCAAGCCACCGCCGGCCAGCAGGAACAGCACCTGGATTCCGCGTGCGAGCATTAAACTCGCATTACCAGTGACCGTGCCGGCGGCTGCAATCATCCAGGATAAAAGAACCGGACGTTCGACGAAGCGAATGCCGTATCGGTGAGGCTCCAGCCAATGGCCATCTTCTAAGGCGCTTCGCGCGAGAGCAACTACCGTTCCTTCTTCGAAATGCGCGCCGCGTAGCCAGATGGCTGGAAAAACCATCAGGAACCACAGGCCGACGATCCATACCCATGCCGGTATAGAGCTGTCGCCAAGCCGCAAAAACAGCATTGAGGGAGGCTGCGTCGTGGTAGAACCCGCGGCTGCCATAGATGGGGCCAATCGATGGAGGAAATTGATACCTTTCTCTATGGATGGAACCGGAACCTGTCAAAGGTATTGGAGGCAGCAGAGGCATGATTTGGGCCAGAATCTACTTGGCAAAGCCGTTCCGACTCGTTAAACATTCCTTTCCGGGCGTGCTGGCTGTTGCTGGCGCGTCTGTGCTCGTTTTCCGAAAAACCAAACAATAGGAGTTCATTCCTCGTCGATCAATCCGCTTGGCTTGCTCGACCCGGAAGCGAACGACTGTCGGTACGGTTTTGGAAAACGGCAGAGGTCGCATCCTCATGGATTGCGGCTTCGAATCCTGTCCAAGACTGCGGGTGCCTTGCCCATTCTTTTGAAGGGCTTGGCTTAATTTCCTGCACAGACGGGTGAAGACCGAATTTGCATTCCGCCGTTAATGGCGGGCAGCGGATTGGGTTCGACCTCGACACCTCGAAAGGTTCGCGAAAGCGGCCCGACGAGAGGGCAGGCTGTGAAATGTCGTCAGGCCCTGACGTGTCGAGAGATTGATTTTGAGTCTCGAGACCCGAGCTGGGCAGGACGATCGGTGCAACCCGGCGGTCTTGCTTCCGAGCAAAGGCCGCCAACCGGAAAGAGCTTGCTGTGGAACGAGCGGCAAAAAAAGAGGCGGTCGAAACGCTAAAGGGGACCTTCCAGTCCACGGGCGTTGCGGTCGTTGCTCATTATTCCGGCCTCACGGTGGCTCAGATGCAGACTCTGCGTACGCAGATGAAGCAGGCTGGCGCCTCGGTGAAGGTCTCGAAGAACCGTCTCGCCAAAATTGCTCTTGAGGGCACGGACGTTGCCTCCATTGGTTCCCTGTTGAAGGGGCCAACCGTGATCGCGACTTCAAACGATCCGGTCGCAGCGCCGAAGATTGCCGTCGAATTCGCCAAGGCGAACGAGAAGTTCGTCATCCTTGGCGGCGCGATGGGAACGACTGTCCTGAATCCCGACGCGGTGAAGGCGCTTGCCTCGCTGCCGTCGCTCGACGAACTGCGCGGTAAACTTGTCGGCCTCCTGGTGGCGCCGGCAACCAAGCTCGCTCAGCTCGCCAACGCTCCCGCGGCGAAGGTCGCGCGCGTTGTTCAGGCCTATGCCTCAAAGGGTGAAGCGGCGTGATGCCATTCTCCATCTCAACTGGTTCGAACTGATACGCTGAAGGAAAACTACAATGGCTGATTTGCAGAAGATCGTGGACGACCTCTCGAGCCTCACCGTGCTCGAGGCTGCCGAGCTCGCGAAGCTCCTCGAAGAGAAGTGGGGCGTTTCGGCTGCCGCCGCCGTGGCGGTTGCTGCCGCTCCGGGCGCTGGCGGTGCTGGTGCTGCCGCTGCTGAAGAAAAGACCGAGTTCCAGGTCGTTCTGGCTGCGGCTGGCGACAAGAAGATCGAGGTCATCAAGGAAGTCCGCGCCATCACCGGCCTGGGCCTCAAGGAAGCCAAGGACCTCGTCGAAGGCGCGCCGAAGCCGCTCAAGGAAGGCGTTGCCAAGGACGAAGCCGAGAAGATCAAGGCGACCCTCGAGAAGGTCGGCGCCAAGGTCGAGCTTAAGTAAGGCGATAATCTTGTTCGGGCCGGTTCCTTCGGGAGCCGGTCCGGACACGACAATGTGTGGCGGTTTGAGGAGGTACCCCTCGAAAAGCTGCAAAAACCCACCACATAGGTGGGAGCACGAAAGGCGTCCCGGCCAGCAGGGGTCATGGGACAAGGCGTCGGAGAGCGAAAGCTATTTCGGGCTGTTCGAGAATTTAGGGTTTGGTTGACGGGCAGACGCGGTGAGCGGCTTGCACGTCATTTTGCGTCTGGGAATTGCCGCGCGGCAACGCGCGCGACCGGGGCGTTTTCGAAATTCAAGCTGGACAAGCGGTGCGCAGCCGCGGTCCGGGGAATGCCGCCGGCAAGGCGGCGAAATGAGAGGCCACGATGGCGCAGTCGCAGCAAACTTTCACCGGTCGCAAGCGTGTTCGTAAGTTCTTCGGACACATCAAGGAAGTCGCGGAGATGCCGAACCTGATCGAGGTTCAGAAGGCATCCTACGATCAGTTCCTGATGGTCGATGAGCCCCAAGGCGGACGGCTGGACGAAGGTCTGCAGGCTGTGTTCCGGTCGGTATTCCCGATCAACGATTTCTCCGGCACCTCGCAGCTCGAATTCGTGCGTTACGAGTTCGAGGCTCCGAAGTATGACGTTGACGAGTGCCGCCAGCGCGGCATGACCTTTGCTGCGCCGCTGAAGGTGACGCTACGCCTCATCGTGTTCGATATCGACGAGGAAACCGGCGCGAAGTCGGTGAAGGACATCAAGGAGCAGGACGTCTACATGGGCGATATCCCGCTCATGACGATGAACGGCACCTTCATCGTGAACGGCACCGAGCGCGTCATCGTCTCGCAGATGCATCGTTCGCCGGGCGTGTTCTTCGATCACGACAAGGGCAAGACCCACTCATCGGGCAAGCTGCTGTTTGCTGCACGCGTGATTCCGTATCGCGGCTCGTGGCTCGACATCGAGTTCGACGCCAAGGACATCGTGTTCGCGCGTATCGACCGCCGCCGCAAGATTCCGGTGACGTCGCTGATGCTCGCCCTCGGTCTCGACGGTGAAGAAATCCTGTCGACCTTCTACAAGAAGATTCAGTACAAGCGCACCAAGGACGGCTGGCGCGTGCCGTTCTCGGCCGACCGCTTCCGCGGCTATTCGGCTGTGACCGACCTGATCGACGCCGACTCCGGCAAGGTCGTGCTTGAAGCCGGCAAGAAGCTCACCGTGCGCCAGGCTCGCCTGTTGCAGGAGAAGGGCCTCAAGGCGCTGCGCATGAGCGACGCCGATCTCGTTGGCACCTTCCTCGCCGAAGACCTCGTCAATCCTAAGACCGGCGAAATCTACGCCGAAGCGGGCGAGGAGATCACCGAGAAGTCGCTCAAGGCGCTGATCGAGCAGGGCTACAAGGACCTGCCGATCCTCGACATCGACCACGTCAATGTCGGCCCCTACATCCGCAACACGCTCTCCGCTGACAAGAACATGACGCGCGAGGACGCGCTGTTCGACATCTACCGTGTGATGCGTCCGGGCGAGCCGCCGACGCTCGACTCCGCGCAGAACATGTTCCAGTCGCTGTTCTTCGACGCCGAGCGTTACGACCTCTCGGCCGTGGGCCGCGTCAAGATGAACATGCGTCTTGAGCTGGATGCGCCGGACACCCACCGCACGCTGCGCAAGGAAGATATCCTCGCCGTCATCAAGACGCTGGTGGACCTGCGCGACGGCAAGGGCGAGATCGACGACATCGATCATCTCGGCAACCGCCGCGTGCGTTCGGTCGGCGAACTGATGGAAAATCAGTATCGCGTTGGCCTGCTGCGCATGGAGCGCGCCATCAAGGAGCGCATGTCGAGCGTCGACATCGACACCGTGATGCCGCAGGATCTGATCAACGCGAAGCCTGCCGCTGCCGCGGTGCGCGAGTTCTTCGGCTCGTCGCAGCTCTCGCAGTTCATGGACCAGACCAATCCGCTGTCGGAGATCACCCACAAGCGCCGCCTCTCGGCACTTGGACCGGGCGGTCTGACCCGCGAGCGCGCCGGCTTCGAAGTGCGCGACGTGCATCCAACGCACTACGGTCGTATCTGCCCGATTGAGACGCCGGAAGGTCCGAACATCGGTCTCATCAACTCGCTCGCAACGTTCGCGCGCGTGAACAAGTACGGTTTCGTTGAGACGCCTTACCGCAAGGTCAAGGACGGCCGCGTCACCGACGAGGTCGTGTACCTCTCGGCGATGGAAGAGGGCCGTTACCGCGTCGCGCAGGCGAACGTGCCGCTCGACAACAAGGGCCGCTTCACCGAAGACCTCGTGATCTGCCGTCACGCGGGCGAAGTGATCCAGCTCACCCCGGACCGCGTCGACTACATGGACGTGTCGCCGAAGCAGCTCGTCTCCGTCGCCGCGGCGCTGATCCCGTTCCTCGAGAACGACGACGCCAACCGCGCGCTGATGGGCTCGAACATGCAGCGTCAGGCCGTGCCGCTGGTGCGCGCCGAAGCGCCGTTTGTCGGCACCGGCATGGAAGGCGTTGTGGCGCGTGACTCGGGTGCCGCCATCGCGGCTCGCCGGACCGGCGTGATCGACCAGATCGACGCGACGCGTATCGTTATCCGCGCGACTGAAGATCTCGATCCGACCAAGTCGGGCGTCGACATCTATCGCCTGATGAAGTTCCAGCGTTCCAACCAGTCGACCTGCATCAACCAGCGTCCGCTGGTGAAGGTGGGCGACGTGGTGAAGAAGGGCGACATCATTGCTGACGGTCCGTCGACCGATCTCGGTGAGCTCGCGCTCGGCCGCAACGTGCTCGTCGCGTTCATGCCGTGGAATGGCTACAACTTCGAGGACTCGATCCTCCTGTCCGAACGCATCGTCAAGGACGACGTCTTCACCTCGATCCACATCGAGGAATTCGAAGTCATGGCCCGCGACACCAAGCTCGGCCCTGAGGAAATCACCCGCGACATTCCGAACGTTTCGGAAGAAGCGCTGAAGAACCTCGACGAAGCCGGCATCGTCTACATCGGTGCGGAAGTTCGCGCTGGCGACATCCTCGTCGGTAAGATCACGCCGAAGGGCGAAAGCCCGATGACGCCGGAAGAAAAGCTTCTGCGCGCCATCTTCGGCGAGAAGGCGTCCGACGTCCGCGACACCTCGCTCCGCGTGCCTCCGGGCGTGCAGGGCACGATCGTGGAAGTCCGCGTGTTCAACCGTCACGGCGTCGACAAGGACGAGCGTGCGCTGGCGATCGAGCGGGAAGAGATTGAACGTCTCGCCAAGGACCGCGACGACGAACAGGCGATTCTCGACCGCAACGTCTACGGCCGTCTTGCTGACCTGCTTGAAAACCGTCAGGGCATTGCTGGCCCGAAGGGCTTCAAGAAGGACACCAAGATCACCCGTGCGGTGCTCGAGGAATATCCGCGCTCGCAGTGGTGGGCGTTCGCTTCGCCGAATGACAAGCTGATGGGCGAAATCGAAGCGATGCGGAAGCAGTACGACGAGTCGAAGAAGGGCCTTGAACAGCGCTTCCTCGACAAGGTCGAGAAGCTGCAGCGCGGCGACGAACTCCCGCCGGGCGTGATGAAGATGGTCAAGGTCTTCGTCGCGGTGAAGCGCAAGATCCAGCCGGGCGACAAGATGGCCGGCCGTCACGGTAACAAGGGCGTCGTCTCCAAGATCGTTCCGATCGAGGACATGCCGTTCCTGGAAGACGGTACGCATGCCGACATCGTGCTCAACCCGCTGGGCGTGCCTTCGCGCATGAACGTCGGTCAGATTCTGGAGACGCATCTGGGCTGGGCGTGCGCCGGTCTCGGCAAGCGGATCGGGCAGGCGGTCGACGCCTACCTCGCCAAGGGTGACGGCAAGTCCGACACCAAGGCGCTGAAGGGCACCTTGAAGGAAGTCTACGGCGACGACGAAGTGGTGAAGTCGCTGAACGACAACGAGCTCCTTGAGCTCGGCCGCAACCTGAAGCCGGGCGTGCCGATCGCAACGCCGGTGTTCGACGGTGCCAAGGAAGCCGATATCGAGCAGATGCTTGAGCTTGCCGGCGTCGACAAGTCGGGCCAGTCGACCGTGTACGATGGACGTACCGGCGACCAGTTCGATCGCAAGGTGACGGTGGGCTACATCTATATGCTCAAGCTGCACCATCTCGTGGACGACAAGATCCACGCGCGTTCGATCGGTCCGTACTCGCTCGTTACCCAGCAGCCGCTGGGCGGCAAGGCGCAGTTCGGCGGCCAGCGCTTCGGCGAAATGGAGGTCTGGGCGCTCGAAGCTTACGGCGCGGCCTACACGCTGCAGGAAATGCTGACCGTGAAGTCGGACGACGTCGCGGGCCGCACCAAGGTGTACGAGGCCATCGTGCGTGGCGACGACACCTTCGAGGCGGGCATCCCCGAGTCGTTCAACGTGCTGGTCAAGGAAATGCGCTCGCTCGGCCTCAACGTCGACCTGCACAATTCCAAGATGGGCCCGGCGCCGACCTCAGAGGCGGCCGAGTAACGGAAATTATCTGCCCGGCCTCGCGGCCGGGCATTCGCGCCTTTTCGAGAGCGAGGCGCGCAAGCTGACGAGACATTCTCGAATTCGCTGCCGGTGACGATCGGCACGCAAGGAGAAGACGATGAACCAAGAGATTATGAATCTTTTCAACCCGACGACGCCGGCCCAGGTCTTCGACCAGATCCGGATTTCGATCGCGTCGCCGGAGAAGATTCTGTCGTGGTCCTACGGCGAAATCAAAAAGCCGGAAACCATCAACTACCGCACGTTCAAGCCTGAGCGTGATGGCCTGTTCTGCGCCCGCATCTTCGGGCCGATCAAGGACTATGAGTGCTTGTGCGGCAAGTACAAGCGGATGAAGTACAAGGGCATCATCTGCGAAAAGTGCTCCGTCGAAGTCACGCTGTCGCGCGTCCGTCGCGAGCGCATGGGCCACATCGAGCTCGCCGCTCCGGTCGCGCACATCTGGTTCCTGAAGTCGCTGCCGAGCCGCATCGGCCTTCTGCTCGATATGACGCTGAAGGATCTCGAGCGGATTCTGTACTTCGAATACTACGTCGTGCTTGAGCCGGGCCTCACCGCGCTCAAGGACCGTCAGCTGCTGTCCGAAGAAGAGTATCTGAAGGCGCAGGACGAGTACGGTCAGGATTCGTTCACCGCTATGATCGGTGCGGAAGCGATCCGAGAGCTGCTGCGGGGTCTCGACCTCGAGAAGCTCGAGGCGCAGCTGCGCGCCGACATGGCGGAGACCGACTCCGACATCAAGCACAAGAAGTTCGCCAAGCGTCTGAAGATCGTCGAGGCCTTCCGCAATTCCGGCAACAAGCCGGAGTGGATGATCATGACGGTTGTGCCGGTGATTCCGCCGGATCTGCGCCCGCTGGTGCCGCTCGACGGCGGCCGCTTCGCGACCTCCGATCTCAACGATCTGTACCGCCGCGTCATCAACCGCAACAACCGTTTGAAGCGGCTGATGGAGCTGCGTGCGCCGGACATCATCATCCGCAACGAAAAGCGCATGCTGCAGGAAGCTGTGGACGCGCTATTCGACAACGGCCGTCGCGGTCGCGTCATCACCGGTGCCAACAAGCGTCCGTTGAAGTCGCTCGCCGACATGCTGAAGGGTAAGCAGGGCCGCTTCCGTCAGAACCTGCTCGGCAAGCGCGTCGACTACTCGGGCCGTTCGGTCATCGTGGTCGGTCCCGAGCTGAAGCTGCATCAGTGCGGTCTGCCGAAGAAGATGGCGCTCGAACTGTTCAAGCCGTTCATCTACTCGCGGCTCGACGCCAAGGGTCTGTCCACCACCGTGAAGCAGGCGAAGAAGCTCGTCGAGAAGGAGCGTCCCGAGGTTTGGGATATCCTCGACGAGGTGATCCGCGAGCATCCGGTGCTGCTCAACCGCGCGCCGACGCTGCATCGTCTCGGCATTCAGGCGTTCGAGCCGACGCTGATCGAGGGTAAGGCGATCCAGCTTCACCCGCTTGTCTGCGCCGCGTTCAACGCCGACTTCGACGGCGACCAGATGGCCGTGCACGTTCCGCTGTCGCTTGAAGCGCAGTTGGAAGCGCGCGTTCTGATGATGTCGACCAACAACATCCTGCATCCGGCGAACGGTCAGCCGATCATCGTGCCGTCGCAGGACATCGTGCTTGGTCTTTATTACCTTTCGATCCTGCGCGAAGGCCTCGCGGGTGAAGGCAAGGTCTACCGCGATATGGCGGAGATCGAGCACGCGCTGTTCTCGAAGGTCATCCACCTGCATACCAAGATCAAGTATCGGTGGACTGGCGTCGGCGAGGGCAACAAGCCGATCTCGAAGATCTACGAGACCACTGCCGGCCGCGTCATGCTCGGCCAGGTTCTGCCGAAGCATCCGAAGGTTCCGTTCGACGCCGTCAACAAGCTGATGACGAAGCGCGAAATCTCGGGCGTGATCGACACGGTGTATCGCCACTGCGGTCAGAAGGAGACGGTGATCTTCTGCGACCGCATCATGGCGCTCGGCTTCCACAACGCCTTCAAGGCGGGCATTTCGTTCGGCAAGGACGACATGGTCGTGCCGCACGGCAAGTGGAAGGTCGTGGACGACACCCGCTCGATGGCGAAGGAATTCGAGCAGCAATACAATGACGGCCTGATCACTCAGGGCGAAAAGTACAACAAGGTTGTCGACGCCTGGTCTAAGGCCACGGAGAAGATCGCTGACGAGATGATGAAGGAAATCTCGTCGGTGAAGAAGAATCCGAAGGGCGGCGAGGCTCAGATCAACTCGATCTACATGATGGCTCACTCCGGTGCGCGTGGTTCGCCGGCGCAGATGCGCCAGCTTGCCGGCATGCGCGGCCTGATGGCCAAGCCGTCGGGCGAGATCATCGAGACGCCGATCATCTCGAACTTCAAGGAAGGCCTGTCGGTTCTCGAATACTTCAACTCGACCCACGGTGCCCGTAAGGGCCTCGCGGACACCGCGTTGAAGACCGCGAACTCCGGTTACCTCACCCGTCGTCTGGTCGACGTGGCGCAGGACTGCATCATCAATGCATCCGACTGCGGCACCACGCTCGGCATCAAGATGCGGGCGATCGTGGACGCCGGCACCGTGGTGGCTTCGCTCGGTTCGCGCATCCTCGGCCGTACGGCATGTGAGGACATCCGCGATCCGGCGACCAACACCGTTGTCGTCAAGCGCGATACGTTGATGGAAGAAAGCCACGTGGATGCGATCCAGAAGGCTGGCATCCAGGAGGTGAAGATCCGTTCGGCGCTCACTTGCGAGCTCGTCAATGGCATCTGCGCCATGTGCTACGGCCGCGACCTCGCGCGCGGTACGCCGGTCAACCACGGTGAAGCTGTCGGCGTCATTGCCGCGCAGTCGATCGGTGAGCCGGGCACGCAGCTCACGATGCGTACGTTCCACATCGGCGGCGCTGCGCAGATCAACCAGCAGTCGTTCGTCGAGTCGAACTTCGATGGCAAGGTCGTCATCAGGAACCGTGCGATCGCTCACAACTCGGAAGGCGCCAACGTCGCGATGGTCCGCAACATGGTCGTTGCGATCGTCGATGCCGACGGCACCGAGCGTGCGACCCACCGCATCCAGTACGGCTCGCGCATGTGGGTCGACGAAGGCGATATGGTGAAGCGCGGCCAGCGCATCGCGGAGTGGGATCCGTACACCCGGCCCATTCTCACCGAAGTCGAAGGCACCATCGGGTTCGAGGATCTGGTCGAAGGCCAGTCGATCTCCGAGACGCTCGACGAGTCGACCGGTATTGCCAAGCGTATCGTCATCGACTGGCGCTCGACCGGCCGTGGTGCCGATCTGCGCCCAGCGATCGTGGTCAAGGGCAAGGACGGCAAGGTGCTGAAGCTCGCGCGTGGCGGCGATGCCCGCTACATGCTGTCCGTTGACGCCATCCTGTCGGTGGACGTCGGCGCGACGGTGAAGCCGGGCGACATTCTTGCGCGTATCTCGACCGAGAGCGCCAAGACCCGCGACATCACGGGCGGTCTGCCGCGCGTGGCCGAACTGTTCGAAGCCCGTAAGCCGAAGGATGCCGCGATCATCGCGGAGATCGCCGGCACGATCCGCTTCGGACGGGATTACAAGAACAAGCGCCGTATCTCGATCGAGCCGACCGACACGACCGAGGAGCCGCGTGAGTATCTGATCCCGAAGGGCAAGCACATCCACCTGCAGGACGGCGACATCGTCGAAAAGGGCGATTTCATCGTCGAAGGCAATCCGGCGCCGCACGACATTCTGGCGATCAAGGGCATCGAAGAACTCGCTGCCTATCTGGTCAACGAAATCCAGGAAGTTTATCGGCTCCAGGGCGTGCTCATCAACGACAAGCACATCGAAGTGATTGTCCGTCAGATGCTGCAGAAGGTGGAGGTCACCGACCAGGGCGATACCGACCTGATCTCGGGCGAACAGGTCGACAAGATCGAGTTCGACCAGACCAACGACAAGGCGAAGGAAGAGGGCAAGAAGCCCGCGACCGGAACCCCTGTGCTGCTCGGCATCACTAAGGCCTCGCTGCAGACCCGGTCGTTCTTCTCGGCCGCATCGTTCCAGGAGACCACGCGCGTGCTCACCGAAGCTGCCGTCAACGGCAAGGTGGACCCGCTCGAGGGACTCAAGGAGAACGTCATCGTTGGCCGCCTGATCCCGGCGGGCACCGGCGCCTCGATGGCCAAGATCCGCGAAGTCGCGACCAAGCGCGACAAGCTGATTCTGGACGAGCGCGAGAAGCAGGCCGCGATCGCCACGCCTCCGGCTGCGCCGGAAAGCGAGCCGCTGGCCTTGCCGCCGGTGGAGTAAGGTTCGCTCCCAACTGCATCTTGAAAAGGCCGCCTTCGGGCGGCCTTTTTGCTGCGGCCGGATGTCTCAGGTTCCCACTGGCGCGGGCGGAAGCGGGCCCATCCATTGTCCATGCGCAAGGACGGCTTTGAAAAAGGGCCTATTCTTTCGACGAAACGGGACGGGTTTTGATTGCCGAGCCGGGTTTTGTTCATCTACCTTTCAGGGGAAAAAGGCTTTGTACTTTTTGATGTTAGGCTGGCATACGACCAGCCGGTGACGGGGCGAACAGCGCGGAAATGATTAATCTTGCGATTATCGGGGGCGGGCCCGGCGGCTTGATGTCGGCCTGGTACCTCAAGAAGAAGCTTGGCCCGTTGTGCCGGGTTTCGATCTTCGAGGCCTCTGACCGCCTCGGCGGAAAGATCATGACGCGCCAGTTCGATTCCGCGCCCGCGATGTACGAGGCGGGGGTCGCGGAAATCTACGACTACTCGATGACGGGTCCAGATCCGCTGCGCGAACTGATTCAGCATTTCGGACTGCAGACCGTGCCGATGGACGCCGAGCAGGTTCAGCTCGACGGTGAACTGCTCGACGACGTTCCCGGCATGCGCCGCAAATACGGTCCCGAAACCGCGAACGCGATCGCGGACTTCCGCAAGCGCTGCACCAGCCTGGTCTCGCCGATCGAATATTATGAGGGTGTGGGCGCACACGACAACGAACATCCCTGGGCGCTCAAGAGCGCCGAGGATGTGCTTGACGAGGAGATCGCTGACCCTATCGCCAAGCGCTTCATCAAGGTGATGGCGCGCTCCGACATTGCGACCGAGAGCCACAACACCAACGGCCTCAATGCGCTGAAGAACTACGTGATGGATGTCGAAGGCTATATCAGCCTGTACTCGATCCAGAACGGCAACGAGCAGTTGATCCATAGCCTGCGCAGCGAGATCGACGCCGAGATCAATCTCAATCACCGCGTGCTGAAGGTCGGCAGGAACGATTCCGGCAAATACGCCGTCGAGATGATGAACGGCAAGGCGCCGGTGACCAAGGAATTCGATCTGGTGCTGATGTGCCTGCCGCATTCGTGGCTGGCGACGATGCGCTGGGAAGGTGAGTTGCTGCGCCACTCGATGGTGCGGCATATCGCCTATTTCGATCGTCCGGCGCACTACCTGCGCGTGTCGATCCTGTTCGACGAACCGTTCTGGGGCGACAAGGTACCGGGCGCGTGGTGGATGTCGGAAGCCTTCGGCGGCTGCTGCGTCTATGTCGAGGGTGCGCGCCACGACGTCGGCCGCAATGGCGTTCTGAACTGGCTGATCGCGGGCTCGGATGCGCTCGCTTATGCCAATCTGTCCGACGAGGAATTGATCGACGCCGCGTTGAAGTCGCTGCCGGCCTCGTTCGGCAAGGTTCGCCCGCATTTCATCGAAGGCAAGATCCATCGCTGGCTGTCGTCAGTGAACTGCATTCCGGGTGGCCTGCCGGTGCGCGACGTGATGACCAATCATCGCCCCGAGCCTTACGAGCATCCGGGTTTTGTCGTGGTCGGTGACTATCTGTTCGACTCGACGCTCAACGGTCTGCTCGACTCCTCCGATGCCGCGACTGACATCATCACCACCGAGATGATGAAGCTGCGCTACGAGCGCGGCGAGACTGGCAATGTGCCGTCCGACAAGATCGACCGCGCCTATTTCGAGAACTACCGCAATGCCGGGCCTTATTCGGATGTCTGGCAGAACTTCACCAATCCTGATTACCTGATGGAGATGATCCGGATCGTTTGGCGGCCGAAGAAGGGCTACCGGCTTCTGGTTGCGGGTTCGGCGAGCGGCGAACTGGTCGGTGCGCTGCGCGAGCGTGGCGTCGATGCCTGGGGCGTGGAGAACAACCGTTCCATCCATGCCAGGACGCCGAAGGCGCTGCGGAAATACAATAAGCTCGGCTCCGTCACAAAACTGCCGTTCAAGGACGACTCGTTCGACTTCGTGTTCGAGACAAGCCTGTGCCATCTCTCGCCCAAGCAGGTCGTGAAGGGCATCCGCGAAATCAACCGCGTGGTGAAGACCGGATTCGTGTTCGGTTCGGTGACGAGCGACATGGCGCCCGCGCTGATCGACCGCTACGACCTGTTGCGTGGGGTGAAGAAGCTCGGCACCTGGTGGGAATGGTCGGAGCTGTTTTTCGGCAACGGCTTCGATCTGTCCGCGCACCGCGACGACCGGACTGATCAGGTCTGGGAGGCCACCCTCAAAGCGGGCAAGGGACCGGGCGAATGGTACGCGGACGCCGACAGCCTGCGTTATTCCTTCTTCGACAAGATTGCGGACGACGACTGATCGCGTAGCATGGTCTTTGATGGCGGGCGGCTGAGGCGGCCGGCCGTCGCTTTATCGTCCGTTTCGAAACCGCGCACAAAAACCGCGCACCTGGGCAAGCCCTCCTGATGTCGTCACCGCCGGATAGTACAGACCCGGACGTCACCGTCGACAAGCGCGTTGCCGACGAGGCAGGGCGCCCCGAACCCATTCCGGAGCCGGTTGCGGTCGAACTCGACGACGATGACGACGACGAGGACCTCGTCGCCTTTACCGCGAGCGAAGCTGCGGGCGCATTCGTCACGATCTATCGTTTCACATGGCCATTGATGCGCAACTACAAGCGCTGGCTTGTGTTCGTCGGCATCGGGCTGTTCGTCGAGACGTTGTTCAACGTCATCATGCCTCTCAGCCTGAAATACCTGATCGACGATGCGCTCGGGGAGGAAGACTTCCACGCGCTCTATGTGATCCTCATTGTGCTGGCGACCGCAGGCATTCTCACCTCGATCGTGGCGGTCTGGTACGAGCTATGGGACGCGCGGCTGTCCGCGGCGGTGATCTCCGACGTCCGCACCCGGCTGTTCAATCATCTGCAGAGTCTTCCGGCCTCGTTTTTTGGCCGTACCAAGCGCGGCGAAATCCTGTCGCGTTTCTCGGTGGACATGGCCGGCTATGAAAGCTCGGTCAAATCGCTCGCCAACAGCGCGCTGCTGCCGCTGCTCGAACTGATCGCGGGCATCGGCCTGATGATCTGGCTGAACTGGCAGCTTGCCGTCGTGGCGCTTCTGATTTTCCCGGTGACGCTGGTCGGCCCGCGAATCCTGACGCCGAAGGCGGTGCAGGCCAATTATGATCAGAAGGTCAATGAGGCCGCGATCCTCGGCGTGGTGCAGGAAAACATCGGCACCCAACTCGTGGTGAAGGCATTCGGCCTGCAGCGCAAGGCGTTCGGCTGGTTCACGTTCCGCAATCTCAATGCGCGCCGTTCGATTGCCGACGCCACCTTCCTGTCCTCGATGGTGGAACGCACTGTCACCGTGTCCGTGTTGCTGCTGCATCTCGTCGTGCTCGGCATCGGCGCGTATCTCGCCACCAAGGGTCAGATCACGGTCGGCACCTTCGTCACCTTCGAGAGCGCGTTCTGGGAAATTTCCTACAACATCGCGCATCTGATGCATTTCATTCCGCTCGCGATCTCCTCGGCGGCTTCCGTGCAGCACATGCAGGAACTGCTCGACGAGCCGGTGCGGGGCGCGGACCGTCCGGATGCTCCGGACATGCCGCCGGTGCGGCATGACATTTCTTTCGAACGCGTCAGCTTCAGCTATGAGGGCACCGACACCAATGTGCTCGACGGCCTGTCCTTGAAACTCGACGCTGGCAAGAACATTGCCATCGTCGGTCCGAGCGGCTCGGGCAAGAGCACGCTGCTCAATTTGATCTTGCGACTTTACGAGCCGACGGAAGGACGTGTCGCCATCGACGGCGTCGACATCCGCAAGGTGACGCGGGATTCGCTGCGCTCCCACATGGCCGTGGTCTTTCAGGAAAATATGCTGTTCAACATGTCGATCCGCGAGAACATCCGGCTCGGCAAGCAGAATGCGACCGACGCCGAGGTGGAAGCTGCGGCGAAGACGGCGGAAATCCATCGTCATATCGTCTCGTTGCCGGATGGCTACGACACGCTTGTCGGCGAGCGCGGTGACACCCTGTCCGGCGGGCAGCGCCAGCGCATCGCGATCGCGCGCGCCATGGTGAGAAACCCCTCGGTGCTGTTGCTGGACGAGGCGACCTCGGCGCTGGACCAGACCACGGAAGCCGCGATCAATCGCACGCTGCTCAAGGCGGCGGAGGGCCGCACCATGATCTGGTCGACCCATCGCCTGACCTCGGTGGTCGAGATGGACGAGATCATCGTGGTGAGCGGCGGCCGGGTGGTCGAGCGTGGCTCGCATGAGGAATTGATCGAGAAGGACGGCCTCTATCGTCAGCTCTGGGACGACCAGATGCACCATCCGCATCGTGATGCGGATGACGATGATGAAGATGACGAGGACGATGAGGAGGACGACGAGTGATCGGGTTTCTCATCGACAGGGACGTGTGGAGTCCGTCATGACCCGTCGCCCCAGGGTCGCTGCTCTTGTGGCGGCCTATAATGCAGAACGGACGATCCGCGACGCGATCGCGCCCTTGCTGGCCGCAACGGACTGCCAAGTTTATGTCGTCGACGATTGCAGCCGCATCCCGGTCAGCGAGTATCTTCAAAACACGGATGGCCGCATCACGGTGATCCGTCTTGAGAAGAATGCCGGACCGGCTGCGGCGCGCAACGTCGCGTTGGCGGAAATTCTCGCCGCCGGTTTCGACTATGTCGCAATTGCCGACGCGGACGATATTTCCGCACCAGATCGCATTGCAAAGCAGGTGGCCTTCATGGAGGCCAACCCCATGGTGGGGGCGTGCGGGACATGGGTGCGTAATTTCCAGGACGGCATCCCGGACGCTACCTACATCAAGCGCCGGCCGGGCGATCCGCGCGCGGTCCGCGATCTCATGTTTTTCAACATCGGCGTGTCGCATGCGAGCGCGATGATCCGGTGTGACGCGTTTCGGCGCGTCGGGCTTTATTCGCAGGATTATCCGGCTGCCGAGGATTACGATCTGTTGTGCCGGATCGGCAAAGCCTACGACGTTGCGAACATTGAGGAGTGCCTGCTGGATTATCGCCTTTCGCCGGGCGGACAGTCGATGTCGCGCCGGCGGCGGCAATTATACGATCGGCTGCGGATTCAGCTCAAATATTTCGAGGCAGGAGCCTGGCGGGCGTGGGCGGGTGTGGCGCGCACGCTGGCGATATTGCTGATGCCGGCCGGTCTGTTTGACATGCTCAGGTCGAATTTGCGCGCGAGGAGCAGCGGCAATTCAATCGACTGATGGATGGGATGTGCGCCGGGCGTTCAGTCTGTAGCCCGCTATCAAGGTGCCCCAGATCGTGCCCACCAGCAGGAAGTAATGCCGCCAGTGATCGGTGTCGATGATGAAGCTCTCGCACATGGTCACAAAGAAAGTCGCGAACACGATGATATACAGCGATCGCCACGGCGTGCGCAGAAACAGCCCGCGCACAGCGTAAATCACGGTGGAGAAAATCAGCGCGGGGTAAACGACGCCGCTGAGCCAGCCTCCCGACATGAACGCGTTCAGGAACGAATTGTGCGTGTCTTCGGGGAAGAACGTGCGAAACTGAAGCGGCCCGATCCCGAACGGGTAATCCAGCGCCATGATCGCGCCGAGAATATGCCGTCCGAACCGTCCGAACCGGCCGCTGTCATAGGGCTGATGCAGGCTCGCGCGTTCACTGAACAGTTCGGCTGTCGAACTGAACGACAGCATGAAGACGACCGCCAGCGCGGCCAATATTGCAGCGGCCAGCACCAGCGCGACAATCTTCATGCGTCGCTGACGCGTTGTCGCCGTCAGGTACAGAAGCACGCATGTGATGATGCTCGCACCCACGAAAGTCGCCCAGGCGGCGCGCGAGAACGCGAGGAAAATCGCGAGGCTGATGATGCAGAGGGGAATGGCGTTGCGGACGGCTTTCCAGAACGGGCTTTCGATGATCTGGAGCATGCAATAGACGGCGGGATACACCAGAAACGCGCCGAGAACGTTCGGATCCTTGAACGTGCCGCGCGCGCGATGGCCGAAGGTGAGAAGGTCGGTGGCGCCAGGAATGAGATTGAAATAACCGGCAATGCCTGCAAGAGAGGCGATCACGGCGCCGATGACATAGCCGCGGCTCAGGGCGTCGAGACGTTCTTTCGTATCCTCGAGCATCACGAGGGCAAAGAAGACCGCCGTGACCGCCATATAACAGGACGTGAAAATCCAGAAGACAACGTCTTGTTCGTTCATCAACGGGACGGCGCCGATCGCGTAACCCGCGTTCAGAACGATCAGAAGTGCGCACGGCACCAGCAGCGGCGGCGAAAACTTCAGGCCGGTGACGACGAAGAAGATCATCGTCAGAAAGATTGCAGCCTCATAGGGGCTTGGCTCGATGAAGACGATCGAGCCGCTGATGCCTACCAGCCAGAGCGCGCGCCGTTGCCATGCCCGGATGATGGGGCGCTCGATGTCTGCGGTGAGATGGGAGGAGGCCGCGGTGGTCAGGCTTGTCATCGCATCAGCCGCCGTCGCCCGTTTTTCGGAATGACTTTCAGCGTCGGCGCCGATCGCGCGACACGTTGCGGGCCATACCGCCTAAGGGCAGGTACGCGCTGCAATCTTATTCAGCGAATTTAGGCAGGCGGCATTAATGGCCGGTTAAACCTGCGGTAACGCCGCTGCCGGCGGATCTCCTGCTTACATTGCCGTTAGTTCATTTTAAGGAACGCCGTTTAGGGTTGCCGCGATTGACTGCGCGTCTGGAGACGTGCGTCGAGGGCTATAATGGTTGTCCAGGTTGTATCGTAAGGCGTCGTTTTGCTCGGGGGAGCCCACGGCGCTCTATCCGCCGCGCGCAGCTTTGGCCGGAAAGGCATTCCCGTCTTTCTTGTGACCGACGACCATCCGCTTCCAAAACTGTCCCGTTACATCACGCGCCGGTTCGACTGGCCGGGCACCAGGTCGCCGGAGATCGTCGACTGGCTGCTGCGGTTCGCAGATGAACAGGGCGCCCGGAAATGGTTGCTGCTGCCATGTGGCGATCCGGAAGTTCGGCTGGTAGCGGAAAACGTGTCACGTCTGCGGGCGGTTTTCGATGTCGCGAGCCTCGATTGGGCGACATTGCAAAAGGTATGCGACAAGCAGCAGCTTGCAGAAACGGCGACCGCAGCCGGGGTGGCTGTTCCCAAAAACTATCGTGTGCGTTCCGCCGAAGACGCAGCGTCGACCGAGATTCGTTTTCCGGTGGTGCTGAAGCCGGCGATGCGGCTCGAGCGAAACCCGTTCACCGCAGCCAAGGCCTGGCGCGCCGATTCCCGAGACGAATTCGTTCGTCTGTACCGCGACGCCGCCAGCTATGTCGGGGCTGCGAATGTGGTGGTGCAGGAACTGATCCCCGGGGGCGGGGAGGCGCAACTGTCCTATGTCGGGGCGTGGCTCGAAGGCCGTCCGCTTGCGGAAATGACCGCGCGCCGCAGTCGTCAGTACCCGGTCGATTTCAGCTTCAGTTCCACCTTTGTCGAAGCGGTCGATAACGAACGGGTCAAAGCTGCCGCAAAGCAGCTTCTTGCGGCGACCGGCTTTGAAGGACTGGTCGAGGTCGAATTCAAATACGACGCCCGTGACGACGCCTATAAGGTTCTGGACGTCAATCCGCGCACCTGGTCCTGGCTCGAGCTTGCTCCGTTCTGTGGCTTCGATTTTGCCGTGCTGCTGAAGGAGGCCATGAACGGTACGGTGGCCGGGCGGTCGCAGAATCAGCCGGTGCCGAAGCCGGGTTCCCGCGCCTGGCTCCATCTGTCGCGTGATCTGGTGGTTGCGATGCAGCTCATTCGCCGTGGCGAACTCACCCCGGCAGGTTATCTGCGTTCACTCGGCCAACGGCTGACCTTTGCGGCTTTCGCATGGGACGATCCGCTGCCAGGGCTGCTGGAATTGCCGCTGACGGGGACCCGCGTGATGACGCGGAAGCTTCGGCGTTGAAGAAACCTCAACTGCCGCTCCCGAACAGATTCCCATAAGTATCTGTTTTTCATAGATAAAATAAGAAGTTGCAGCAAGGGCCGCTCCGGAGGAGTGTGGGCGGATCGTCTCCATGAGCGACCGGGAGGGAAGACGTTTGGCCGAGTGAGCGATTCTCGCAGGATCGGACTCCGTCGTTCGTTTGTGACGTGCGTGGATGACAGAAGTGCCGGAATGGCGCGGACTTTTTGCATTACCTTTCGTCTTGACTTGAGGCTGCATGGCTTATACAAACCGGCCACTTCACGACAGGCGGTGAGCTTCCCTGTGTCGGAACGGACCACCTTTCATCTCGCGGCTTCGGCCTCGGCATGAAACGGCACCAACCTCGACCCATGACGCTCAGACGCTGTCGGTACTAACCAGGCAATGCCAAGACGAAAATCAGTCTCTCGGGCCTTTTGCTTCTGAGATTGGCTTTGGATGCATGACCTAGGTGGACTTCAGGCGAACGCCTGAAGCGAGCTTTGGTCCTCTGTGGCGTTTCAGCGCTTTCCGGTCAGTGATGATCGGTTGGCGCGATTTCGTTTTGTGCGAATGGCTGGTGCCGTGGTGAAGCGAGTGGGGCGGTTGCCCCGAACGAATTTGCGGGGCCGCAAGCTCCGCGCGAACAAGGGTGAAGGCGAATATGCCGACGATCAACCAGCTGATCGCAAATCCGCGCGAAGCGCAGAAGTCGCGCAAGAAGGTGCCAGCACTGCAGCAGTCGCCGCAGAAGCGTGGCGTTTGCACGCGCGTCTACACGACCACGCCGAAGAAGCCGAACTCGGCGCTTCGTAAGGTTGCCAAGGTGCGCCTGACCAACGGCTTCGAGGTCATCGGCTACATCCCGGGTGAAGGCCATAACCTTCAGGAGCACTCGGTGGTCATGATCCGCGGCGGCCGCGTCAAGGATTTGCCCGGCGTTCGCTACCACATCCTCCGCGGCGTCCTCGATACGCAGGGCGTCAAGAACCGTAAGCAGCGCCGTTCGAAGTACGGCGCGAAGCGTCCGAAGTAAGCAGGAGCGGAAACCATGTCTCGTCGCCACTCCGCCGAAAAGCGCGAAGTCAATCCGGATCCGAAGTTCGGGAACGTTATCGTTTCGAAGTTCATGAACTCGATCATGTACGACGGCAAGAAGTCGGCCGCCGAAAGCATCGTCTACGGTGCGTTCGACATCATTGAGAGCAAGACCAAGCAGGCTCCGCTGACCGTGTTCGAGCAGGCGCTCGACAACGTGATGCCGACCATCGAAGTGCGTTCGCGCCGCGTTGGTGGTGCGACGTATCAGGTGCCGGTCGAAGTCCGCTCGACCCGTCGTCAGGCTCTCGGCCTGCGCTGGATCATTACGGCCGCTCGCGGCCGCAACGAGAAGACCATGACCGAGCGTCTTTCGGCAGAGTTGCTCGATGCAGCCAACAACCGCGGCAACGCCGTGAAGAAGCGTGAAGACGTGCACAAGATGGCGGAAGCCAACCGCGCCTTCTCGCACTATCGCTGGTAACGGCGACTCGAACGGAAATTTAAGGACAGGCCCATGCCCCGCCAACATGCCATCGAGGACTACCGTAACTTCGGTATCATGGCGCACATCGACGCTGGCAAGACCACGACGACTGAGCGTATCCTCTATTATACTGGCAAGAGCCACAAGATCGGCGAAGTGCACGAAGGTGCCGCGACGATGGACTGGATGACGCAGGAGCAGGAGCGGGGCATCACGATCACCTCGGCTGCGACCACCGCGTTCTGGGACGGCAAGCGCCTGAACATCATCGACACCCCCGGCCACGTCGACTTCACCATTGAAGTCGAGCGTTCGCTGCGCGTGCTCGACGGTGCCGTGTGCGTTCTCGATTCCAACCAGGGCGTCGAGCCGCAGACCGAGACCGTCTGGCGCCAGGGCGACAAGTACAAGGTTCCGCGCATCGTCTTCTGCAACAAGATGGATAAGACGGGCGCCGACTTCTACAAGTGCCTGCAGGACATCGTTGATCGTCTCGGCGCGAAGCCGGTTGCGATCCAGCTGCCGATCGGCTCCGAGAATAACTTCAAGGGCATGATCGATCTCGTCCGCATGCAGGCGCTCGTCTACAACCAGGACGCGCTTGGTTCCATGTACGACGTAGAGCCGATTCCTGCTGACCTTGCCGACAAGGCGAAGGAATATCGCGAGAAGCTGATTGAAGCCGCCGTCGAGCTCGATGACGACGCGCTGACGAAGTTCCTCGACGGCGTGGAGCCGGACGAAGCGACCCTCAAGCGCCTGATCCGCAAGGCCGTTCTCACTGGTGCCTTCTATCCGGTTCTCTGCGGCACTGCGTTCAAGAACAAGGGCGTGCAGCCGTTGCTCGATGCCGTGGTTGCCTATCTGCCGTCGCCGCTCGACGTGCCTGCGATCAAGGGCACCGACGAGGATGGAAACGAAATTCTGCGCCATGCGGACGACAAGGAGCCGATGTCGCTCCTCGCGTTCAAGATCATGGACGATCCGTTCGTCGGCACCATCACTTTCTGCCGCATCTATTCGGGCGTCCTGACCAGCGGCACCGGCGTCATCAACTCGACCCGCGAGAAGAAAGAGCGCATCGGCCGCATGCTGCTGATGCATGCGAACAACCGCGAAGACATCAAGGAAGCCTATGCCGGCGACATCGTCGCGCTGGCTGGCCTCAAGGAAGCCCGTACCGGCGACACGCTGTGCGACCCGGATCATCCGGTCATCCTTGAAAAGATGGAATTCCCCGAGCCGGTCATCGAAATCGCGATCGAGCCGAAGTCGAAGGCCGATCAGGAAAAGCTCGGCGTCGCTCTGGCGAAGCTCGCTGCGGAGGATCCGTCCTTCCGCGTGTCGACCGACCACGAGTCCGGCCAGACCATTCTCAAGGGCATGGGCGAACTTCATCTCGACATCAAGGTCGACATTCTCAAGCGTACCTACAAGGTCGACGCCAACATCGGCGCGCCGCAGGTGGCGTTCCGCGAGAAGATCACCAAGTCGGCGGAAGTCGATTACACCCACAAGAAGCAGACCGGCGGCACGGGCCAGTTCGCCCGCGTCAAGTTCGTCGTCGAGCCGACGGAGCCGGGCGCCGGCTTCCAGTTCGAATCGAAGATCGTCGGTGGCGCGGTGCCGAAGGAATACATCCCCGGCGTCGAAAAGGGCCTCAACAGCGTGATGACCTCGGGCGTGGTCGCCGGCTTCCCGGTTGTCGACGTCAAGGTGACGTTGATCGACGGTGCCTACCACGACGTCGACTCGTCGGCGCTGGCCTTCGAAATCGCATCGCGCGCGGCCTTCCGCGACGCGCTGCAGAAGGGCAAGTCCGTCCTCCTCGAGCCGATCATGAAGGTCGAGGTGGTGACGCCTGAAGATTACACCGGATCGGTGATCGGCGACCTCAACTCCCGCCGTGGCCAGATCCAGGGTCAGGACATGCGCGGCAACGCCAACGTCATCAACGCGATGGTGCCGCTCATGAACATGTTTGGTTACGTGAACAACCTGCGCTCGATGAGCCAGGGTCGCGCGACCTTCACAATGCAATTCGATCACTACGCTGAAGCGCCGGCCAACGTGTCGGCTGAAGTCCAGAAGAAGTTTGCCTGATTGTCTTTGGTGAAAGCCAAAGTCTGAACGGAGAGTGTCATGGCTAAAGAGAAATTCGAACGTAAGAAACCCCACTGCAACATCGGCACCATCGGTCACGTCGACCATGGCAAGACGTCGCTGACTGCGGCGATTACGAAGGTTCTGGCCGAGGCTGGTGGCGCTACGTTCACGGCCTACGATCAGATCGACAAGGCGCCGGAAGAGAAGGCCCGCGGCATCACCATCTCGACCGCTCACGTCGAGTACGAGACGCCGAACCGCCACTACGCGCACGTCGACTGCCCCGGCCACGCCGACTACGTGAAGAACATGATCACCGGCGCAGCCCAGATGGACGGCGCGATCCTCGTCGTGTCGGCTGCTGACGGCCCGATGCCGCAGACCCGTGAGCACATCCTGCTCGCCCGCCAGGTCGGCGTTCCGGCGCTCGTCGTATTCCTCAACAAGTGCGACATGGTTGACGATCCGGAGCTTCTTGAGCTCGTCGAGCTCGAAGTTCGCGAACTGCTCTCGAAGTACAACTTCCCGGGCGACAAGATTCCGATCGTCAAGGGCTCGGCTCTCGCCGCTCTCGAGAACTCGGATCCGAAGCTCGGCCACGACGCTATCCTTGAGCTGATGAAGAATGTCGACGAGTACATTCCGCAGCCGGAGCGTCCGATCGACCAGCCGTTCCTGATGCCGGTTGAAGACGTGTTCTCGATCTCGGGTCGCGGCACCGTCGTGACCGGCCGTGTCGAGCGCGGCGTCGTCAAGGTCGGCGAGGAAATCGAAATCGTCGGTCTGAAGGCGACCCAGAAGACCACCGTCACCGGTGTCGAAATGTTCCGCAAGCTGCTCGACCAGGGCCAGGCAGGCGACAACATCGGCGCGCTGCTGCGCGGCACCAAGCGCGAGGACGTCGAGCGCGGTCAGGTTCTGTGCAAGCCGGGTTCGGTCAAGCCGCACACCAAGTTCAAGGCTGAGGCCTACATCCTCACCAAGGAAGAGGGCGGCCGTCACACCCCGTTCTTCACCAACTACCGTCCGCAGTTCTACTTCCGTACGACCGACGTGACGGGCGTGGTTCATCTGCCGGAAGGCACCGAGATGGTGATGCCGGGCGACAACATCGCGATGGAAGTGCACCTGATCGTGCCGATCGCGATGGAAGAGAAGCTTCGCTTCGCGATCCGCGAAGGCGGCCGCACCGTCGGTGCAGGCGTCGTCGCGAGCATCATCGAGTAAGAAACGATCCGTCGTCATGCCCGGCCTCGCGGCCGGGCATTCACGACCCCTTTGAATACCGACGTGGATGACCGGACTGACCGGTCGTGACGGACAAGAAAGAAACGGCAATGAACGGCCAGAATATTCGCATTCGTCTCAAGGCGTTCGACCATCGGATTCTCGATACGTCGACCCGGGAGATCGTGAACACGGCAAAACGCACCGGTGCTCAGGTTCGCGGACCCATTCCGCTGCCGACCCGCATCGAGAAGTTCACCGTGAACCGTTCGCCTCACGTGGATAAGAAAAGCCGCGAGCAGTTCGAGATGCGCACTCACAAGCGCCTTCTCGATATCGTCGATCCGACGCCGCAGACGGTCGATGCTTTGATGAAGCTCGACCTCGCCGCTGGCGTTGACGTCGAGATCAAGCTCTAAAACTTTTACGTTAGTCCGCTCGCCGGACAGAAAGAATAGGAAGCACGCCGATGCGCTCCGGAGTGATCGCACAGAAGGTCGGGATGACGCGGGTCTTTACAGAGGCCGGCGAACATATTCCTGTGACCGTGCTGAAGCTGGGCAACTGTCAGGTTGTCGGCCACCGCACCAAGGACAAGAACGGCTACACCGCGCTGCAGCTCGGTTCGGGCGCTCGCAAGTCCGTTTACATGCCAAAGGCAGAGCGCGGGCAATTCGCGGTCGCCAAGGTCGAGCCCAAGCGCAAGGTCGTGGAATTCCGCGTCAGCGACGATGCGATGATCCCGGTTGGTGCCGAGATCACCGCCGATCATTTCGTCGCGGGCCAGTTCGTCGACGTTACCGGCACCTCGGTCGGTAAGGGTTTCGCGGGCGGCATGAAGCGCTGGAACTTCGGCGGTCTGCGCGCCACGCACGGCGTGTCGGTCTCGCACCGTTCGATCGGTTCGACCGGTGGTCGTCAGGATCCCGGCAAGACCTTCAAGAACAAGAAGATGCCTGGTCACATGGGTGTCGATCGTATCACCACGCTGAACCTGCGCGTGGTCCAGACCGACGTCGAGCGCGGCCTGCTGCTCGTCGAGGGCGCCGTTCCCGGCTCCAAGGGTGGCTGGATCACCGTGCGCGATGCCGTGAAGAAGCCGCTTCCGAAGGAAGCTGCGAAGCCGGGCAAGTTCAAGCTCGCCGACGGTGGCGAGAAGGCTGCTCCTGCTGCAGAAGCGACTGCCGGGGAGGGCGCGTGATGGAACTGAACGTCACAACTCTTGAGGGCAAGGCTGCTGGCTCGGTGAGCCTGTCGGACGAGATCTTCGGTCTCGAGCCGCGCAAGGACATCATTCAGCGCGTCGTCAACTGGCAGCTCGCCAAGCGCCAGGCCGGTACGCACAAGACCAAGGGTCGTGCGGAAGTCTGGCGCACCGGCAAGAAGATGTACAAGCAGAAGGGCACCGGCGGTGCTCGTCACGGCTCGGCCCGCGTGCCGCAGTTCCGTGGCGGCGGTCGCGCGTTCGGTCCCGTCGTGCGCAGCCACGCGCATGACCTGCCGAAGAAGGTTCGTGCTCTCGGCCTGCGTCACGCCCTGTCGGCGAAGGCGAAGGACGGCAGCCTTGTCGTGCTCGACAACGCCGAGCTGAAGGACGCCAAGACCAAGGCGCTGATCGGTCACTTCTCGGGTCTCGGCCTGACCAGTGCACTGATCGTCGACGGCGCCGAGGTGAGCAACGGCTTTGCACAGGCCGCCCGCAACATTCCGCACATCGACGTGCTGCCGATCCAGGGCATCAACGTCTATGACATCCTGCGCCGTCAGAAGCTGGTGCTGACGAAGGCCGCGGTGGACGCGTTGGAGGCGCGCTTCAAATGAGCACTCAGGACTCGCGCCATTACGACATCATCGTCTCTCCGGTGATCACCGAGAAGGCGACGACGGCGTCCGAGCACAACAAGGTTGTGTTCAAGGTTGCCGCGAAGGCGACCAAGCCGCAGATCAAGGAAGCGATTGAGAAGCTGTTCGACGTCAAGGTGAAGGGCGTCAACACGCTGGTCCGCAAAGGCAAGACCAAGGTCTTCCGCGGTCAGTTCGGCTCTCAGTCGGATACCAAGCGCGCTGTCGTGACCCTCGAAGAGGGCCACCGCATCGACGTGACCACCGGACTGTAAGGTTTTACGACGATGGCATTGAAAACATTCAACCCCACGACGCCCGGCCAGCGCCAATTGGTGATGGTCGACCGCTCGGCGCTCTACAAGGGCAAGCCGGTCAAGGTGCTCACCGAGGGTAAGCATTCGAACGGTGGCCGCGGCAACACCGGCCGCATCACCGTGCGCTTCCGTGGCGGCGGTCACAAGAAGACCTATCGTCTGGTCGACTTCAAGCGCACCAAGGTTGATGTCGCCGCGACCGTGGAACGGCTCGAGTATGATCCGAACCGCACCGCGTTCATCGCGCTGATCAAGTACGCCGACGGCGAGCAGTCCTACATCCTGGCGCCGCAGCGTCTGGCTGTTGGCGACACGGTGATTGCCGGCGCTTACGTCGACGTGAAGCCCGGCAACGTCATGCCAATGGGCAACATGCCGGTCGGCACGATCGTCCACAACGTCGAGATGAAGATCGGCAAGGGCGGTCAGATGGCGCGTTCGGCGGGCACCTATGCCCAGATCGTCGGCCGCGACCACGACTACGTCATTCTGCGCCTGAACTCGGGCGAGCAGCGTATGGTCCATGGCCGCTGCACCGCGACCATCGGTGCGGTGTCGAACCCGGACCACATGAACACCTCGATCGGCAAGGCGGGTCGCAAGCGTTGGATGGGCCGTCGCCCGCACAACCGCGGCGTTGTCATGAACCCGATCGATCACCCGCACGGCGGCGGCGAAGGCCGCACCTCGGGCGGCCGTCACCCGGTCACTCCGTGGGGCAAGCCGACCAAGGGCAAGAAGACCCGTTCGAACAAGTCGACCAACAAGTTCATTCTCATCAGCCGCCACAAGCGGAAGAAGAAGTAAGGATCGCCGGACATGGTACGTTCAGTCTGGAAAGGCCCGTTCGTTGAAGGCTCTCTGCTCAAGAAGGCAGATGTAGCGCGCGCGTCCGGCCGTCACGACGTCATCAAGATCTGGAGCCGTCGCTCGACGATCCTGCCGCAGTTCGTGGGTCTGACCTTCGGCGTTTACAACGGCCAGAAGCACGTTCCGGTCGCCGTGAACGAGGAAATGGTGGGCCACAAGTTCGGCGAGTTTTCGCCGACCCGCACCTTCCACGGCCATGCTGGCGATAAGAAAGCCAAGAAGGCTTGAGGACTAAGTCATGAGCAAACCAAAGCGCGAACGCGCCCTTTCAGAGAATGAAGCCAAGGCGGTCGCCCGCATGCTTCGCGTGAGCCCGCAGAAGCTCAATCTCGTCGCGCAGTTGATCCGCGGCAAGAAGGCGGCTTCGGCGCTCGCGGATCTTCAGTTCTCGCGCAAGCGGATCGCGGTCGACGTCAAGAAGTGCCTTGAGTCCGCGATCGCCAACGCCGAAAACAACCATGACCTCGATGTCGACGCGCTTGTCGTCTCCGAGGCGCATGTCGGCAACGGCATGGTCATGAAGCGTTTCGCACCGCGCGGCCGTGGCCGTTCGGGCCGTATCTACAAACCGTTCTCGCAGCTGACGATCGTTGTTCGTCAGGTCGAGGCCGAGGCGAGCGCTTAAAGAAGGCGCAGGAGAAAACGATGGGTCAGAAGATCAATCCAATCGGGCTGCGTCTCGGCATCAACCGGACCTGGGATTCCCGTTGGTTCGCCGGCAAGGGCGAATACGCGAAGCTCCTCCATGAGGACGTGCGCATTCGCGAAGTGCTGATGAAGGAACTGAAGCAGGCGGCTGTGGCGCGCATCGTGATCGAGCGCCCGCACAAGAAGTGCCGCGTTTCGGTTTACTCGGCGCGCCCTGGCGTGGTGATCGGCAAGAAGGGCGCCGACATCGACAAGCTGAAGAAGAAGGTCGCGGAGATCACCGAGTCCGACGTCGTCATCAACATCGTCGAAATCCGCAAGCCGGAACTCGACGCGACGCTGGTGGCGGAATCGATCGCCCAGCAGCTCGAGCGCCGCGTGGCTTTCCGCCGTGCGATGAAGCGCGCGGTTCAGTCGGCGATGCGTCTCGGAGCCCAGGGCATTCGTATCAACTGCTCGGGCCGTCTCGGCGGCGCGGAAATCGCGCGCATGGAATGGTATCGTGAAGGCCGCGTGCCGCTGCACACGCTGCGCGCGGACGTCGATTACGGCGTGGCGACCGCGTTCACCACGTTCGGCACCTGCGGCGTCAAGGTCTGGCTCTTCAAGGGCGAGATCCTCGAGCACGATCCGATGGCGCAGGACAAGCGCCTGAACGACACCAGCGGCGGTGACAGCCGTCCGCGTCGCGATGCTGCTTGATCGCATTAAGAAGAAGGTTTGAGGGCGTAAAGCCATGATGCAACCCAAGAAGACGAAGTTCCGCAAGGCGCATAAGGGCCGTATCCACGGCGTCGCCTCGTCGGGCGCGACGTTGTCCTTCGGCCAGTTCGGCCTGAAGGCGATGGCGCCGGAGCGCATCACTGCGCGCCAGATCGAAGCCGCGCGTCGCGCGCTGACCCGTCACATGAAGCGTGTCGGTCGCGTGTGGATCCGCGTGTTCCCCGATCTTCCGGTGTCGAAGAAGCCTGCCGAAGTCCGCATGGGCTCGGGCAAGGGGTCGCCGGAATTGTGGGTGGCGCGGGTGAAGCCGGGCCGCATCCTGTTCGAAATCGACGGTGTCAACGATCAGGTCGCCCGTGAGGCGCTGACGCTGGCTGCCGCCAAGCTTCCGATCAAGACGCGCTTCGTTGCGCGCATCGCGGAGTAACGAGATGGCACACAAAGCTGAAGACGTCCGTGCGATGAGCGCCGACCAGATGGAGGATGCGATCCTCAATCTGAAGAAGGAGCGCTTCAATCTGCGCTTCCAGCGGGCCACCGGCCAGCTCGAGAACACCTCGCGCCTGCGCGAAGCCCGTCGCGAGATCGCACGCATCAAGACCATCGCTGCGCAGAAACGCGCCGCGGACAGCAAGAAGAAGTAAGGGGCGAGCCAGATGCCGAAGCGTACTCTCCAGGGCGTCGTCGTCAGCGACAAGCAGGACAAGACCATTGTCGTGCGCGTCGATCGCCGCTTCACCCATCCGATCTACAAGAAGACCATTCGTCGGTCCAAGAACTACCACGCGCACGACGAGAACAACGAGTTCAAGGCGGGCGACACGGTCTGGATCGAGGAGAGCAAGCCGCTCTCGAAGTTGAAGCGCTGGACGGTTGTCCGGGGCGACGAGAAGAAAACCGCTTGAGGGAAGTCCGGCAGCTGCCGGGTGACTTTCGGGCAAACCGTTTGAAATAGGTACGATCCTTCGAAACCCGATTTCGGGATCGTGCTGTTAAGCGCTCTAGCGCATAGAAAGAGGACGAGGTGCATCAATGATTCAGATGCAGACCAACCTCGACGTGGCCGATAATTCCGGCGCGCGCCGTGTCATGTGCATCAAGGTGCTTGGAGGCTCCAAGCGCCGTTACGCCACCGTTGGCGACATCATCGTCGTGTCCATCAAGGAAGCCATTCCGCGCGGAAAGGTGAAGAAGGGCGACGTGATGAAGGCCGTGGTCGTGCGCGTTGCGAAGGACATTCGCCGCGCCGACGGTTCGGTGATCCGTTTCGACCGCAACGCTGCCGTGCTGGTGAACAACCAGTCCGAGCCGGTCGGCACCCGTATTTTCGGGCCCGTGCCGCGCGAGCTGCGCGCCAAGAACCACATGAAGATCATCTCGCTTGCGCCGGAGGTGCTGTGATGGCTGCCAAGATCCGCAAGGGTGACAAGGTCATCGTGCTGACCGGCCGTGACAAGGGCCGCACCGGCGAAGTGTTCGAAGTGCGTCCGTCGGAAAGCCGTGCGCTCGTTCGCGGCGTCAACATGGTGAAGCGTCACCAGAAGCAGACGCAGCAGCAGGAAGGCGGCATCATCTCCAAGGAGAGCCCGATCCACCTGTCGAACATCGCGCTCGTCGGCAAGGACGGCAAGCCGACCCGCGTCGGTTTCAAGATTCAGAAGGATGGCACCAAGGTGCGCATCGCCAAGAGCTCGGGAGCTGAGATCGATGGCTGAGAATGCTTACATTCCGCGCCTGCGCACGGAGTATGACCGCGACATCCGCGGCAAGCTGACCGAGCAGTTCGGCCTCACCAACGCGATGCAGGTTCCGCGTCTGGACAAGGTCGTGCTCAACATGGGCATCGGCGAGGCCGTGAACGACCGCAAGAAGGTCGAGCTGGCTGCGGCTGATCTCGCGCTGATCGCCGGTCAGAAGCCGATCGTCACCCATTCGCGTAAGGCGATCGCGACCTTCAAGCTGCGCGAAGGCCAGGCCATCGGCGCCAAGGTCACGCTGCGCAAGGCGAAGATGTACGAATTCATCGACCGCCTCATCAACGTGGCGCTGCCGCGCGTGCGCGACTTCCGCGGCCTCAACCCCAAGAGCTTCGACGGCCGTGGTAACTATTCGCTCGGCCTGAAAGAGCACATCGTGTTCCCGGAAATCGACTACGACAAGTCGGGCGAGACCTGGGGCATGGACATCACGGTTTGCACCACCGCCGCCAACGACGAGCAGGCGAAGGCGCTGTTGACCGCATTCAATTTCCCGTTCCGGCAGTGAGACGCTGAGCCAGGCGTTTCAAACGCGGAAAGGTATGGAGACTATCGAATGGCTAAGAAAAGTTCGATCGAGAAGAATAACCGGCGTCAGAAGATGACGAAGAATGCCGCCGCCAAGCGCGCGCGGTTGAAGGCGGTCATCTCCGACAAGACGAAGCCGATGGAAGAGCGTTTCGCTGCGACCATCAAGCTTGCCGAGATGCCGCGCAATTCGTCGGCGACCCGCATCAAAAACCGTTGCGAGATCAGCGGTCGTCCTCACGCGGTCTATCGCAAGACCAAGATGAGCCGCATCGCGATCCGTGACTTCGGTTCCCGGGGATTGATCCCGGGTCTCGTGAAGTCGAGCTGGTAAGGAGGGGCGCATGTCAACGCACGATCCGATCAGCGATCTCATCACTCGCATCCGCAACGCGCAGATGCGCTCCAAGTCCAAGGTTTCGACCCCGGGCTCGAAGATGCGCGCCAACGTTCTCGAAGTGCTGAAGTCCGAGGGTTACATCCGCGGCTACGCCAGCGTCGAGCACGCCAGCGGTCATAACGAGCTCGAAATCGAGCTGAAATATTTCGACGGCGAGCCGGTCATCAAGGAGATCGAGCGCGTGTCGAAGCCGGGCCGCCGGGTTTACGCGTCGGTGAAGAACCTGCCGCGTGTCCGCAACGGTCTTGGCATTTCGGTGCTGTCGACCCCGAAGGGAATCATGGCTGACCACGCCGCGCGTGACGCGAACGTGGGTGGCGAAATTCTCTTCACGGTATTCTGAGGAAGGACGAACCATGTCACGCGTAGGCAAACGGCCCGTCGCGATCGCCTCGGGCGTTACCGCGAATGTCGAGGGTCAGACTGTCAAGGTGAAGGGCCCGAAGGGCACCCTTCAGTTCATCGTGCACGACGACGTGTCGGTGGAGTTGAAGGACAATGTGATCCGCGTCGCGCCGCGCTTCGAAACCAAGCGTGCGCAGTCGCTGTACGGCACCGCGCGTGCCCAGATCGCGAACCTTGTCGAGGGCGTCACCAAGGGCTTCGAGAAGAAGCTGGAAATCACCGGCGTCGGCTACCGCGCGGCCTTGCAGGGCAAGAACCTGCAGCTCTCGCTCGGCTACAGCCACGATGTGGTTTATCCGATCCCGGAAGGCATCACCATCACGGTGCCGAAGCCGACGGAAATCACCATCGCCGGCAATGACAGCCAGCGCGTCGGTCAGGTCGCGGCAGAGATCCGCGGCTATCGTCCGCCCGAGCCGTACAAGGGCAAGGGCGTGAAGTACGCCAATGAATTCATCTTCCGCAAGGAAGGCAAGAAGAAGTAACGGAGCCGGTCATGTCGAAACTCAAGGTCACGAATGCCCGGCGCAAGCAGCGCGTGCGCAATTCCCTGCGCCGCTCGGCTGGCGGCCGTCCGCGCCTGTCGGTGTTCCGTTCCTCGAAGCACATCTACGCCCAGGTCATCGACGATCAGAAGGGCGAGACGCTCGCTTCGGCTTCGTCGCTGGAAAAGACGATGCGCGACGCCGGCAAGACCGGCGCCGATATCGATGCGGCGAAGGCTGTCGGCAAGCTCCTCGCGGAGCGCGCGGTGAAGAACGGCGTCAAGGAAGTCATTTTCGATCGTGGTGGCTATCTCTACCACGGTCGCGTCAAGGCTCTGGCGGATGCGGCGCGCGAAAGCGGGCTGAGCTTCTAATTTTGGATTTAAGGAACAGAGGCTCAAGCCTCTCAAGGATTGGACAGAACAATGGCAGCTGAACGCGAACGCGGTAACCGCGAACGGGGCGGTCGGGATCGGGAAGAGCGCGACAGCGAGTTCGTGGACAAGCTCGTCCACATCAATCGCGTCGCCAAGGTGGTGAAGGGCGGCAAGCGCTTCGGTTTCGCTGCGCTCGTCGTCATCGGTGACCAGAAGGGCCGCGTCGGCTTCGGCCACGGCAAGGCTCGCGAAGTCCCGGAAGCGATCCGCAAGGCGACCGACTCGGCCAAGCGCAACCTGACCCGCGTCGCTCTGCGCGAGGGTCGCACGCTGCATCACGACATCGCCGGCCGTCACGGCGCGGGTCGCGTCTATCTGCGTGCTGCTCCGGCTGGTACCGGCATCATCGCCGGCGGCCCGATGCGCGCGGTGTTCGAGACGCTCGGCATCCAGGACGTCGTCGCGAAGTCGGTTGGCTCGTCGAACCCGTACAACATGGTTCGCGCCACCTTCGACGCGCTGAAGCACCAGGATTCGCCGCGCTCGGTGGCTAACCGCCGCAACATCAAGGTTTCCGCGCTTCAGGCGCGTCGCGTTGGCGGCGATGCCGAGGCGGCTGCGGACTAACCGGACGCTGATTGGAGTTCAGGACAATGGCCAAGGCCGCTAAAACCATCAAGGTCGAACAGACCGCCAGCGCGATCCGCCGTCAAAAGGCACAGCGCGAGACCCTGATCGGTCTGCGCCTCAACAAGATCGGTCGTGTCTCCGAGTTGCAGGACACGCCGTCGGTGCGTGGCATGATCGCGAAGGTTCAGCACCTCGTTCGCATCGTCGACGAGAAGTAAGGAACAAGACAATGAAGCTCAATGAGATCGCCGACAACGAAGGCTCGCGCAAGAAGCGCATGCGCGTCGGCCGTGGCATTGGCTCCGGCAAGGGCAAGCAATCCGGCCGCGGCGGCAAGGGCCAGACCGCGCGTTCGGGCGTGCGCATCAAGGGTTTCGAAGGCGGCCAGATGCCGCTGCATCGTCGCCTGCCGAAGCGCGGATTCAACAACATCTTCCGTATCGAACTGTCGGAAGTGAATCTGGACCGTCTGCAGGAAGCCATCGACAACAAGAAGATCGATGCCAAGGGGACCATCAACGCCGAGTCGCTGGTGAAGTCCGGCGTGCTGCGCCGTTCCAAGGGCGGCGTCCGCCTGCTGGGTCGCGGCGAGTTGAAGTCCAAGATCACCGTCGAGGTTCACGGCGCCACCAAGTCGGCGATCGAGGCGGTCGAGAAGGCTGGCGGTTCGGTGAAGATCCTCGCTCCGGCGAAGGACGAAGCTGCCCAGAAGGCTGCTGCCAAGAAGGGTAAGAAGGCGTCTTAAAGAATCATGCCCGGCATTGCGCCGGGCATTTGCGTTGCTACCTCTTGACTGACCTCAAGATGGCGATGGCGGGCGGAAGCCCGCCATGAAGTGAAAGGACCGGCACTCAATGGTCTCCGCAGCGGAACAGCTCGCAGCCAATCTCAATTTCTCCTCGTTTGCAAAAGCCGACGAACTCAAGAAGCGCATCTGGTTCACGCTGGGTGCGCTCGTTGTTTATCGGCTGGGCACTTACATTCCGCTGCCGGGCATCGATCCGAACGTCTGGGAGCAGGTGTTCAAGTCGCAGGCAGGCGGCATCCTCGGCGTGTTCAACATGTTCTCCGGCGGCGGCATTAACCGCATGGCGGTGTTCGCGCTGAACATCATGCCCTACATCTCGGCCTCAATTATCATTCAGCTCCTGCAGACGGTTTCGCCGCAGCTCGAGGCGCTGAAGAAGGAAGGCGAGGCCGGCCGCAAGATTATCAACCAGTACACACGCTATCTCACGGTGGTGCTGGCTGCGTTCCAGGCCTACGGCATCGCGGTCGGCCTGCAGGGCGCGGGCAATGTCGTCTCCCATCCCGGATATTTCTTCCTCATTTCGACCGCAGTGACGCTGACGGGCGGCACCATGTTCCTGATGTGGCTCGGCGAGCAGGTGACCTCGCGCGGCATCGGCAACGGCATCTCGCTCATCATTATGGCGGGCATCGTCGCGGAATTGCCGTCGGCGATCGCCAACACCCTTGAACTCGGCCGCCAGGGCGCCCTGTCGACGGTGCTGATTCTCGCGATCCTGATTATGGCTGTGGTCGTCATCGCCGTGATCGTGTTCGTCGAGCGCGCACAGCGCCGTCTGCTGATCCAGTATCCGAAGCGTCAGGTCGGCAACCGCATGTTCGAGGGCCAGTCCTCGCACCTGCCGCTCAAGCTCAACACCTCGGGCGTGATTCCGCCGATCTTCGCGTCGTCGCTGCTGCTGCTGCCGACCACGATCGCGAGCTTCAACGCGGGTAAGGGGCCGGAGTGGTTTCAGTGGCTCAACACACAGCTCGGCCATGGCCGGCCGCTGTTCCTGATCCTGTATCTGGCGCTGATCGTCTTCTTCACGTTCTTCTACACGGCCATCGTGTTCAACCCGACCGAGACGGCCGATAATCTGAAGAAGCACGGCGGCTTCATTCCGGGTATCCGCCCGGGTGAGCGCACGGCAGAATATATCGATTACGTTCTGTCCCGCATCACGGTGATCGGCGCGATCTATCTCGCCGCCGTCTGTCTCGTGCCCGAAATTCTGATCTCGTATGCGTCGGTGCCGTTCTATCTTGGCGGCACCTCGCTCCTGATCGTTGTCAGCGTGACGATGGATACGGTCGCGCAGGTGCAAGGCTACATGCTGGCTCACCAGTATGAAGGTCTGATCCGCAAATCGAAGCTGAGGGGCCGCCGTAAATGAGACTTATCCTTCTCGGGCCGCCGGGGGCGGGCAAGGGAACACAGGCACAACGACTGGTTCAAAACCACGGTATCGTTCAACTCTCCACCGGAGACATGCTGCGCGCTGCTGTCGCCGCCCAGACCCCGACGGGCCTGATCGCGAAAGACATCATGGCAAGCGGCGGGCTGGTCCCCGACGAGGTGGTGGTGAGCATCATTGCCGACCGGATTGAGCAGGGCGACGCCAGGAACGGATTTATTCTCGACGGCTTCCCGCGCACCGTGCCGCAGGCGGAAGCGCTCGACGCTCTCCTGAAGAAGAAGAAGCTCAAGCTCGACGCTGTGATTGAACTGCGTGTCAACGAGAGCGCGTTGCTCGCGCGCGTCGAAAAGCGCGTCGCTGAGATGCTGGAGCGTGGCGAAAGCGTTCGTGCCGACGATACGCCGGAGGTGTTGTCGAAACGGCTTTCGAACTACCGCGCGCAGACCGAACCGCTGGTTCATCACTATTCCGATAAGCGCAAGCTCATCACCATCGATGGCATGATGCCGATCGAGGGTGTGACAGCCGAGATCGAGCGCGTGCTCGCGGCGGTCACCAAGGCCGACGAGACCACCCAGGCAGCGAAGCACAAGGTTGCGACCAAGCGCGCCGCAGGCCCCTCCAAACGCGCCGCGAGTCCTTCCAAGGCCCGGAAGGCCGCGAAAGGTGCCAAGAAGGCAGCTAAGGGAACCGCCAAGAAGGCCAAATCCAAGCGGGTGGTGAAGAAGGCGGCCAAAAAAGCGACCAAGAAGGTCGCCAAAAAGGCAGTCAAGAAGGGCACCAAAAAGGTATCCAAATCCTCCTCCGTGACTCGCGGAGCCAGCCGGAAGAAGGCGGTCAAGGCTGCCGGGAACCGGACCGGGCGGGCCGTCAAGGCGGCCGCGGGACGGGGCCGGAAGGCGGCGAAAAAGGTCGCCAAACGCCCATCCAAGGCCGCCAAACGGTTGACGAAACGGCGGTGAATCCTTTAATACCCGTGCATCCAGTCGGATAGGTTTCAGACGATGCCGGGCCCCAAAATCGAAAAGGGCAGGGCGTCGTGTTTGCTTTTGGGAATTCGTTTGCACGAATGCAAACGGCAAACAGGCGCCCCGACTAAATAAGAAAGCAGCCGCCCCGTCGGGTGGCGACAGGAGTGAAGACCGTGGCCCGTATTGCAGGCGTCAATATCCCGACCAACAAGCGCGTTATCATTGCGCTTCAGTATATCCATGGCATCGGCCAGAAGAACGCCGCCGACATCATGGAGAAGGTCAAGATTCCGCTCGACCGTCGTGTGTCGCAGCTGACCGACCAGGAAGTTCTGCAGATTCGCGAAATGATCGACCGCGACTATCTCGTTGAGGGCGACCTTCGCCGCGAAGTCGGCATGAACATCAAGCGCTTGATGGACCTCGGCTGCTATCGCGGCCTGCGTCATCGCCGCGGCCTGCCGGTGCGTGGCCAGCGCACCCACACCAACGCCCGCACCCGCAAGGGTCCGGCGAAGGCGATCGCTGGCAAGAAGAAGTAAGCAAACGAATCTGCGGCGTGAGGGTTTCTCGCCTCGCGCCGTTCGGTGTAGCCGCTGGCATTACGGCGGCGTTGAGATCATGAAAAGGAACTGCAATGGCTAAAGAAGCTACGCGCGTCCGCCGTCGTGAGCGCAAGAACATCGCCTCCGGCATCGCGCACGTGAACTCCTCGTTCAATAACACCACGATCACCATCACCGACGCGCAGGGCAACACGATTGCCTGGTCGTCGGCCGGAACGATGGGTTTCAAGGGCTCGCGCAAGTCGACCCCGTATGCGGCGCAGGTGGCCGCGGAGGACGTCTCGAAGAAGGCGCAGGAACACGGTATGCGCACGCTCGAAGTCGAGGTCGCTGGTCCGGGTTCGGGTCGTGAGTCGGCGCTGCGCGCGCTGCAGGCGGCGGGCTTCACCGTCACCTCGATTCGGGACGTGACGACGATCCCGCACAATGGTTGCCGGCCGCGCAAGCGCCGCCGCGTCTGATTTTATTTTCCGGTCGCGGGCTTTCAGTCCGCGACCGTCTTGAATTGATGCCGCGCGGAATAAGCCGCGCTCTCCAACGCCGAGGCTAGAGCCTCGGAATGTCAGGGGTGAAAACGTGACGATCCAGAAAAATTGGCAAGAACTTATCCGTCCGAACAAGCTCCAGGTCATGCCGGGCGCCGACGCGACCCGTTTCGCCACGGTGGTGGCTGAACCGCTGGAGCGTGGCTTCGGCCAGACGCTCGGCAACGCGCTGCGCCGCGTGCTGCTGTCCTCGCTGCAGGGTGCGGCGGTGCAGTCGGTGCACATCGACGGCGTGCTGCACGAGTTCTCCTCGATCGCCGGCGTGCGTGAGGATGTCACCGACATCGTGCTGAACATCAAGGACATCTCGGTCAAGATGCAGGGCGAAGGCCCGAAGCGCATGGTGATCAAGAAGCAGGGTCCGGGCGTTGTCACCGCTGGCGACATCCAGACCGTGGGCGACGTCGTCGTCCTCAATCCCGAGCTTCAGCTTTGCACGCTGGACGATGGCGCTGAAATCCGCATGGAATTCACCATCAACACCGGCAAGGGCTATGTCGCCGCCGACCGCAACCGTCCGGAAGACGCGCCGATCGGTCTGATCCCGGTCGACAGCCTGTTCTCGCCGGTCCGCAAGGTGTCCTACAAGGTCGAGAACACCCGCGAAGGGCAGATCCTCGACTACGACAAGCTGACGCTGACCATCGAGACCAACGGCGCGATTTCGCCGGAGGACGCGCTCGCTTATTCCGCGCGCATCCTGCAGGACCAGCTCAACGTGTTCGTCAACTTCGAAGAGCCGCGCAAGGAAGTTGTGCAGGAGATCATTCCGGATCTCGCCTTCAACCCGGCCTTCCTCAAGAAGGTGGACGAGCTCGAGCTTTCGGTTCGCTCGGCGAACTGCCTGAAGAACGACAACATCGTCTACATCGGCGACCTCGTGCAGAAGTCGGAAGCGGAAATGCTTCGCACCCCGAACTTCGGCCGCAAGTCGCTGAATGAGATCAAGGAAGTGCTGGCCCAGATGGGTCTGCACCTCGGCATGGAAGTGCCCGGTTGGCCGCCGGAGAATATCGACGAGCTGGCCAAGCGCTTCGAAGACCATTACTGAGCATCTGCCTCATGGCCGGCTCAACCCGGCCATGATTTTCACGGGCGAACGCAGGAAGCCCACCTGAGCAACACGTCCGACTGCGGTCGGTATAGAGATTGAGGATCGAGAAATGCGTCACGGAAAAGTTCACCGCAAGCTCAACCGCACCGCCGAGCATCGCAAGGCGATGTTCGCCAATATGTCGGCTGCGCTCATCAAGCACGAGCAGATCGTCACCACGCTGCCGAAGGCGAAGGAGCTTCGCCCGATCGTCGAGAAGCTCGTGACGCTGGGCAAGAAGGGCGGCCTCGCGCTGCGCCGCCAGGCCATCAGCGAACTGCGCGACCATGATCAGGTCAAGAAGCTGTTCGACGTGCTGGCGGCCCGCTACAAGGACCGTCAGGGTGGCTACACCCGCATCATCAAGGCGGGCTTCCGCTACGGCGACAACGCCCCGATGGCGGTGATCGAATTCGTTGATCGCGACGTCGATGCCAAGGGTCAGGATTCCGGCCCGGTGCAGAACAAGGACGAGTCCGAGGCGGCGTGATCCATCAAATCGCTGCGAATTTTTCACGAGCGGCGCATTGCGCCGCTCGTTTTATTTTGGCCGGTTGTTTCGTGCTCGGCTTGAGTGGAGGGTGCATGGCGGCTGCAGGTGCAACGGTCAACTCGCAGCTCCTCGAGGCCGCCGCGCGGGGTGATGCGCTACGGGTCGGTGCGTTGTTGTCCGAGGGGGCCGATCTCGAGGCGCGCGATCGCTCCGGCCGAACAGCGCTGTTGCTCGCCACTCATGGCGATCATGCAGAGGTCGCGCGGCTGCTGATCGCCGCGGGTGCCGACGTCAACGCGAAGGATTCGATCTCCGATACGCCTTATCTCTATGCCGGTGCGGAGGGACGCAACGAAATCCTGAAGATGACGCTGGCGGCGGGCGCCGATCTCACCAGCACCAACCGCTATGGCGGCGTCGCGCTGATTCCCGCCGCGCATCATGGCCATCCGGAGACGGTGAAGATCCTGCTCGGCACCGCCATCAATATCAATCATATCAATCGGCTTGGCTGGACGGCGCTGATCGAGGCGGTGATTCTCAGCGACGGCGGCCCGGTCCATACCGAGATCGTGCGCCTGTTGGTCGATGCCGGGGCGGACGTCAATATTCCGGACCGCGAGGGCGTCACGCCGCTCGCGCACGCCCGCAGCCGCGGCTACACGCAGATGGTCGCGATTCTGGATAAAGCCGGCGCGAAATAAGCGTCTTTTCTCGTGATGAAATCCGAAGATGCTGACAGCGTTTGCGACATCGTGAACGCTTCTTTTCTGCTGCCTTATGGCAAGCGCGCCTGCGCACGCCATATGAGAAAGCGCAGCAAAGGAGACAGCGATGAAGATCGATCTTTCAGGCACCACAGCTCTCGTGACCGGCTCGACCGGCGGAATCGGCTACGCGATCGCGAAAGGCCTCGCAGGGGCGGGCGCAGATGTCATCGTCAACGGCCGCGGCCAGGCGAAGGTCGATCAGGCCATCGCTTCCATCGGAAAAGCAGTGCCGTCGACGAAGGTGCGCGGCGTGGCCGCCGATGTGTCGACGGCGGAGGGCTGCGCCGCGCTGGTGAAGGCCGTGCCGCAGGTTGATATTCTCATCAACAATACCGGCATCTTCGAGCCCAAGCCGTTCTTCGATATTCCCGACGCCGACTGGCACCGCTTCTTCGACGTCAACGTGATGTCAGGCATCCGGCTGTCGCGGGCCTACATGCCGGGGATGCTGAAGAAAAACTGGGGGCGCATCGTGTTCATCGCGTCCGAGTCAGCGATCATGATTCCGAAAGAGATGATCCACTACGGGATGACCAAGACCGCGCAACTATCTGTCTCGCGCGGATTGGCCGAGTTGACCAAGGGCACTGCCGTGACGGTGAATTCCGTAATGCCCGGTCCCACCATGTCCGAAGGCGTCGAGACCTTCGTAAGCGATCTTGCTAAACAGAATGGTCAGTCAGTCGAGACGGCGGCGGCAAACTTCATCAAGGAACACCGGCCGTCCTCGCTGATCCAGCGCTTTGCGACTGTAGATGAGATCGCCAACATGGTGGTCTATGTTTCATCGCGCGAAGCCGCCGTGACCAACGGCGCAGCGCTGCGCGCCGAAGGCGGGCTGGTGCCGACGATCGCATGATCGGCGGGATTCGCTGGATCTCAGCGGCCCGAAAGTTGTTTCATGAATATTCCGGTTGCGGGCGCGCCGGCGAAGGGCGCGCCAGCTCATGGCCAAGCCTGTTGAAGCGGCGCTCGATCAGCGGTTCTGTAATGAAATAGCTGACGCCCAGCGACAGGCCCATCACGAGCGCAAACATCAGGGTGAGGTCCAGCGATGTCGTTCTCAGCATCCAGACGAAGGTGAAGTGAATGAGGTAGATGGCGTAGGAGTGGCGCCCGAAAAAGCCGGCGAGAGGGTTCTCGATATTCAGAGCCAGAACGGCAAAGGCGAGGAGGGCGAGAATGGCGACCTCGCATGTCCAGAGCGAGACGAGGCAGGCGCCGAGCAACAGAAGCGTACCCTTGGTTGGGTGCCTCTTAAGCTCGACGTAGTCGTAGAGCAGGATACCGAATCCAAAACAGATCAGCTGGTGTGGTAGCCATGCGTAATAGAAGGCATGAGCCAGATAGTTTTGGTTCGCTGGAAGCGAGGCAGCCAGATGTGGCTCAAGCACGTGATCGGCAACCAGCCTGGCGATAACGGTGAAGACGGCAATGAATGCGTAACAAATTAGCGGCCCGTGCCGCTTTCTGAAAACGCAGAGAAGAAGCGGAAACAGCAGATAGAACTGCATTTCGACGGCAATGCTCCACCCGCCGGGTACGACGGAGTTGAACGCTGTGATGCTTATCCAATGCAGAAACAGGAACGTCAGAATAATTTCGTGCGTGCCAATGCCATCGGGAGCCCACATTTTTTGATCCGGGTTGGTCGGCATCATCAGATAAAAAGCGATGGCGGCCCAGAACAGCGGGGCGATCCTGAATATGCGTCGGATATAGAACGAGCGCGTTGACGCCGAATCGACCTTATCCCCGAACGTCAGCATCATCGTGTAGCCGCTGACGATGAAGAATAGCTGGACGCCCAGTTCGCCATAATGCGAGGAGAAGAACCGGAGGCCGGGAATGACGCTGGCTGCTGTCTGACTACAGTGAGTCAGAACGACCATCGCGATAGCCAATCCGCGTAACAGATCGAGTGACGGATTGCGCCGGATCATTTGCGATGCGTGCCTGATAATGTTGGCCAGACGGGGAGAGTATCGGTCCGGTCATAATTTCAGGTAAATTGCATAGCGCGTGTTTGATCGATCCAACGCCTAACGGGTTGTCAGCATGACGAAATTCGTGTCGTGGGACGATCTGTGCGGACAGGGTCGCTCTCCCGATTGATGGACGACCCGGTTTAAGGGGCCGCCTTCAGGAAACGGTCGTCGAACGTGTTCTCGAGCTTGATCGCGGAGGCCTTGAACCCGGGCTCGGTCTTGGCGATCAGGTCAAGCGATGTCGCCATGTCTTTCGGCGACATCGAACCGTCGAGCGAATAGCTCTCGCGCGAGTTCTCAAGAGCCTTGATGTAGAGCGCCTTGTCGCCAAGCCAGTATTCGTGCGGCACGACTTCGGCGATCTGCTCGGGCGTCGCCTTGGACAGCCACGTCAGCGTCTTCTTGAAGACGTTGACCAGCGCCTGAACCGTCTTCGGATTTTTGTCGATGAAGTCTTTCTTCATGTAGAGAACGGCCGCGGGGTTGGTGGCGCCGAACACGTCCATGGTGCCCTTGGTCGTCCGCGTGTCGACGATCACCTTGATGTCGCCGGTCTGCTCCAGCTTGGTGATGACCGGATCGAGATGCGAAATGGCATCGACCTGCTTGTTCTGAACGGCCGCGACAGCCTGCGCGCCGCTGCCCACTCCGATGAAGGATGCATCATGCGGGCCGAGGCCGTTCTTGATCATCAGATACTGGACGAGGCTGTGCGTCGATGAACCCGGCGCGGTGATGCCGATATTCATGCCCTTCAAATCGGCGATCGACTTGAAATTCGCGGCCTTGTCCTTGCGGACGGCGAGCACGATGCCCGGATAGCGGCCGAGGACGATGACGGCGCGGACATCCTGTCCCTTCGCCTGCATGCGGATGGTGTGTTCGTAGGCGCCGGTGACCACGTCGAGCGAGCCGCCGATCAGCGCCTGCAGCGATTTGGCGCCGCCGCCGAAATCGTTGATCTGGACGTCGAGGCCCGCTTCCTTGAAGTAGCCTAGCCGCTCGGCCAGCGTCAGCGGCAGATAGTAGAGCAGGGGCTTGCCGCCGACGCCCAGCGCGATGCTTTTCTTTTCCAGCGCCTGCGCGAACGAAGCGGATGCGGAGAGTGCGAGAAGTGCCGCGGCTGCGACCAGCTTTGCGATTTTCATGAAGCCCCCGTTGTGGCGTCTACCAGCCCTCCAGCACGATCTTACCGATAGACTTGCCGCTTTCAATGGTGGCGTGGGCGGTCCGCAGGTTGGCGGCGTTGATTTTGCCGAACACCTTGTCGAGCGTGGTTCTGATCTCGCCCGCATCGATCATGTCGGCGACGCGGTTGAGCAGGCGGTGCTGCGCGATCATGTCGGGCGTCTGGTAGGTCGAGCGCGTGAACATCGATTCCCAGCGCAGCGAACCGGCCTTGAATTTGATGAGGGTGATGTCGAGCGGCGGCGGATCGTCGATCAGGCCGATCGCGCCCTGCGGCGCGAGGATATCGGCCATGGCCTTGAAGTGCTGGTCGGTCGCGGTCAGCGACGCGATCCACGCGACCGGCGGGAGGTTCAGCTTGTCGATCTGCTCCTTCATCGGCCTGGAATGATCGACGACATGGTGCGCACCGAGATCGAGGCACCACTCAATCGTCTCCGGGCGAGAGGCGGTGGCAATCACGGTGAGGCCCGTCAGCTTGCGCGCGAGCTGAATCATGATCGAACCGACACCACCGGCGCCGCCGACGATCAGCAGCGTGCGGGTGTCGTCCTTGCCCTGCGTGATGCTCATCCGGTCGAACATCAATTCCCATGCGGTGATCGAGGTCAGCGGCAGGGCAGCCGCTTCCGCGAAGGACAGCGTGCGCGGTTTGCGCCCGACAATGCGCTCGTCGACCAGATGAAATTCGGCATCGGTACCCTGACGGACCAGCGAACCGGCATAGAACACCTCGTCGCCCGGCTGAAACAGCGTCACCTCGGAGCCAACCGCATCGACTACGCCGGCAGCGTCATAACCCAGAACCTTGTATTCACCTGCCGGTGGTGTGGCGCGCATGCGCACCTTGGTGTCTATCGGATTGACCGACACGGCCTTCACCGCGACGCGGATATCACGCGGCCCGGGCTCGGGTTTCGGCAAATCGAAGTCGAGCAGGGCACGCTCGTCCTCGATCGGCAAGGATTGCTGGTATCCGACGGCCTTCATGCGCGCTCCCCTTGATGCTGGATGGCCCATAGAGCGGCGTGGTGACAATATTTGCAAGTACTGTCGAAAATGTGAGATAGTACCATAATTGATACCATGGAGTTCGCGCCAATGCAGACGGTTAGGCGCGGAAAGGATCGTGATGAAGCGCAAGAACGGTCATGGCGAAGCGGGATGCGCGGTTGAGATCACGCTCGGCCTCATCGATGGCAAGTGGAAAGGCGTCATTCTGTTCCACCTTCAGGAGGGCCTGCTGCGGTTCGGCGAGCTGCGCCGCAAGATGCCGGGCATCACCCAGCGGATGCTGACCAAGCAATTGCGGGCGCTGGAAGAGGACGGCCTGATTACCCGCACCGTCTATCCGGAAGTCCCGCCGCGGGTGGAATATGCGCTGTCGCAGACCGGCCAGCGGCTCCGTCCGGTGATCGACGCGCTGCGGGCTTGGGGCATCGAACACAGGGCGCGGCTGGAGGCGGCGGACACAGCCTCGCAAAAACCCAAAATCGCCCGCAAACGGGCGGCGTGACGGCTTCTCCGGCACGCGCAGCTTCATTATATCGGACTCATTCACAGCGGAATTCATGCATGACCTTTTCTCGTTGTCTCGGTTTGGCTGCCCTGTCGTTCGCAATTGTCAGCGCCGCGCCTGCTGTCGCGCAGGATCGGACGGTGCCATCCTCCCTCAACCAGTTGCGGCTGTCCTATGCGCCGATCGTGCAGCATGTGCAGCCCGCGGTGGTGAACGTCTATGCCGCCAAGATCGTGCAGAACCGCAATCCGCTGCTGGACGATCCGATCTTCCGCCGCTTCTTTGGCGTGCCCGGCGGCCAGCAGGAGCAGATGCAGCGTTCGCTCGGCTCGGGCGTGCTGGTGGATTCATCCGGCCTCGTGGTGACGAACAATCACGTCATCGAGGGGGCGGATCAGGTGAAGGTCTCGCTTGCTGACAAGCGCGAGTTTGAGGCCGAGATCGTGCTGAAGGATAGCCGCACCGATCTCGCGGTGCTGCGGCTCAAGGATGCGCACGAGAAATTCCCGACCCTCGATCTCGCTAACTCGGATGAACTGCAGGTCGGCGACGTGGTGCTCGCGATCGGCAATCCGTTCGGCGTCGGCCAGACGGTGACGCACGGCATCGTGTCGGCGCTGGCGCGCACGCAGGTCGGCATCACCGATTATCAGTTCTTCATCCAGACCGATGCCGCGATCAATCCAGGCAATTCCGGCGGCGCGCTGGTCGACATGAACGGCAAGCTCGTCGGCCTCAACACCGCGATCTTCTCGCGCTCGGGCGGCTCGCAGGGCATCGGCTTCGCCATTCCGGCCAACATGGTGCGGGTGGTGGTGGCCTCCGCCAAGAGCGGCGGCAAGGCCGTGCGGCGTCCGTGGCTCGGCGCCCGGTTGCAAGCCGTGACGCCCGAGATCGCCGAGACGCTCGGCCTGCCGCGCCCGGCAGGCGCGTTGGTGACCAGCGTCGCGCCGAACAGCCCGGCCGCGAAGGCGGGCATGAAGGTCTCCGATCTGATCGTGTCGATCGACGGTCAGGACGTCGATGATCCGAACGGCTTCGATTATCGCTTCGCCACGCGGCCGCTGGGCGGCGCGGCGGAGGTCAGCGTGCGGCGGCAGAACGTCGTCATCAAGCTCAAGGTTCCGCTCGAGGTTGCTCCCGATACGGGCCGCGACGAGATCGAATTGAAGTCGCGTTCGCCGTTCCAGGGCGCGCGGGTGGCCAATATCTCTCCGGCGCTGGCCGATGAACTGCGGCTCGATTCCAATGTCGAAGGCGTCGTCGTCGTTTCAGTGGGCGAGAATGGGCTGGCGTCCAATGTGGGCTTCCAGAAGGGCGACGTCATCGTTGCGGTGAATGGCAAAACCATCTCGAAAACAAGCGACCTTGAGCGTGCGACCAGCGAACCGGCTCGGCTCTGGCGCATTACCATCATTCGGGGCGGCCAGCGCATCAACGTTACGCTGGGCGGCTGACGGCGGAATGCCGGGAGAGCAGGCACATTCATGAGCGCCAAGCAGGCCGCCCCATCTGCGAATCTGTTCGCCGCCGCAGGGCTGGAGCAGGACGCGCCGCGTCCACTGCCGGAGAAGCTGCGTCCGCGCACGCTCGCCGATGTCGTGGGTCAGGATCACGTTCTCGGTCCTGACGGCGCGCTGACGCGCATGCTGGAGACGCGCACGCTTGGCTCGCTGGTGTTCTGGGGTCCGCCGGGCACCGGCAAGACCACGGTGGCGCGGCTGCTGGCGGATGCGACCGAACTGCATTTCGAGCAGATCTCGGCGGTGTTTTCCGGTGTTGCTGATCTGAAAAAAGTATTCGATGCCGCCCGCGATCGCCGCGAGATGGGCAAGGGCACGCTGCTGTTCGTCGACGAGGTCCATCGCTTCAACCGCGCGCAGCAGGATTCGTTTCTGCCGGTGATGGAAGACGGCACGGTGGTACTCGTCGGTGCGACCACGGAAAATCCGTCGTTCGAACTCAACGCGGCGCTTCTGTCGCGGGCGCGCGTGCTGGTGTTCCATTCGCTCGATGGAGCGGCAGTCGAGAAGCTTTACGCGCGGGCGGAGGAAGTCGAGGGCAGGCCATTGCCGCTCGATGCGGAAGCGCGCGCCGTGCTGGTGCGGATGGCGGATGGCGATGGCCGTGCGGCGCTGACGCTTGCCGAGGAGGTCTGGCGCGCTGCCCGCGCCAATGAAGTCTTCGATGCCGCGCAGTTGCAGGACATCCTGCAGCGGCGCGCGCCGATCTACGACAAGTCGGCGGATGGGCACTACAATCTGATCTCGGCGCTGCATAAGTCGGTACGCGGCTCCGACCCGGACGCGGCGCTGTATTATCTCGCGCGCATGCTTGATGCGGGCGAGGACCCGCTCTTTCTGGCGCGGCGCGTGGTGCGGATGGCGGTGGAAGACATCGGTATGGCGGATCCGCAGGCGCTGGTCGTCGCCAATGCGGCGAAGGATGCCTATGATTTTCTGGGTTCGCCCGAGGGTGAACTCGCTATCGCGCAGGCCGTCGTCTATGTCGCGACCGCGCCGAAATCTAATGCCGCCTACAGGGCTTTCAGCGCAGCTATGCGTACGGCAAAGCAGGCAGGCTCGCTGCTGCCGCCCAAGCACATCCTCAACGCGCCGACCAAACTGATGAAGGCCGAGAATTACGGCGACGGCTACGAATACGATCACGACACGCCGGAAGGCTTTTCGGGGCAGGACTATTTCCCCGAAGCGCTGGGCCGCCAGACCTTCTACAATCCACCCGAGCGCGGTTTTGAGCGCGAGATTCGCAAGCGCCTCGATTACTGGGCGAAACTGAGAAAAGACAAATCGTCATGAGCCGCCGTTTCCGCAAACCCCTCGAAAAGAAATCGGTGCGCGAGGCCAAGAAAGGCGAGAAGCGCGGCGACAAGCGTAGCAAGCCGTCCTTCGCCAAAAAGTCCTCCGACAAGCGCGGGCCGACCCAGCGTTCGTTCGACAAGCCGGATGCACGGTTTGGCGACGAGAGGCCGCGCCGCCCGGCGAAGCCTGCGCGTGAGGCATTTCCGGAGGTGCGGGAGGAGAAGAAGCCTGCGCCGCCTCTGCCGACCAAGGTGCAGACCGTTGTCGTCACCGCGGACGAGAACAACATGCGCGTCGATCGTTTTCTCGAAGCGCGGTTTCCGGGCCTGTCGTTCTCCCACATCCAGCGGATCGTCCGGAAAGGCGAGCTGCGCGTCAACGGCAAGCGCGCCGACAGCAAGGATCGCCTGAACGAGGGCGACAGCGTGCGCATTCCGCCGCTCAAGCTCGACGCGCCGAAGGCCACCGCGCATCTCACCGAGACCGAAGCGAAGATCCGGGACGAACTGCGCAAGATGGTGCTGTTCGAGGACGACGACGTGATGGTGCTGAACAAGCCAGCGGGGCTTGCGGTGCAGGGCGGCTCCGGCCTTACGCGCCACGTCGACGGCATGCTCGAGGTGATGCGCGATGCCAAGGGCCAGCGCCCGCGCCTCGTCCACCGGCTCGACCGCGAAACCTCTGGCTGTCTGCTGATCGCCAAGACCCGTTTTGCCGCCTCGACGCTGACCGGATCGTTCCGCCATCGTTCGGCACGCAAGATCTACTGGGCGCTGGTGGCAGGCGTGCCGAAGCCGAAGCAGGGGCGCATCTCGACCTATCTCGCCAAGGAAGAGAATGAGGAAGACTCGATCATGCGCGTTGCGGCACATGGCGACGAGGGCGCGGCGCATGCCGTGACCTATTACGCGGTGGTCGAGGCTTCGGCCCAGAAGCTCGCCTGGGTGTCGCTCAAGCCCGTCACCGGCCGCACCCATCAGTTGCGTGCGCACATGGCACATATCGATCACGCCATCGTGGGCGATCCGAAATATTTCAACAAGGAGAACTGGCAGCTTCCCGGCGGGTTACAGAACAGGCTGCATCTTCTGGCGCGCCGCATCGTCATCCCGCATCCGCGCGGCGGCGTGATCGATGTCACCGCGCCGCTGCCGCCGCATATGCTGCAATCGTGGAATCTGCTCGGGCTCGAGGCCGACAGGTTCGATCCGATCGAGGAAGCGCCGGAAGAATAGGGTCGTCCCATGCGCAAGCTGGCCGCCATCTGTCTGTTGTGCATCCTGCCGCTCAGTGCCGCGTTTGCGCAAATTTATACGACGCCATCCGGGAGAGCGGTGCTTCCGCCACCGCCGGCCCCGCCGCCGCCTCCGGCCATCACGGTGCCGCAGGTGCCAAAGATGGATTCGCCGCCGCCTTTCGAACTGCAGAACACGACGCCGGGTTACGTGCAGCCCGGTAAGCCGCCGAAGCAGGTTCTCAAGCCGCAGAGGCGGGAATCCTTCGATCGGCGGATTTCGCGCTGTCTCGATGAGGCGGCTGCGATGGGGCTTGGCCCCGGCGAGCGCTCGTCCTATTCCCGCAACTGCGCCCACCAGCGATAAAAGAGAAGATTGCGATATGCGTGAACTGTTCGACGAGGCCCTTGGCCATTCGCCGCTCGATCCGCGGGAAGCCTCGCGCAAATCCTCGACAACGCCGTTGCGCAAGCGCTTCTATGAGAGCGCGGGGGTTGCCGAGACGCCGGAAGGGTTCGCTGTCACGCTCGACGGCAAGCCCGTGCGCACGCCCGGCAAGCGGTTTCTCGGCGCGCCGGTGCGCGAGCTTGCCGAGGCCATGGCGACGGAGTGGGGCGCGCAGGCGGAGATGATCGATCCGCTGTCGATGCCGATGACACGGCTCGCCAACAGCACGGTCGATGGCGTCGCGGACGACGTCGTGGCGGTACGCGACGACATCGCAAAATATTTCGACACCGATCTGCTGTTCTATCGCGCGAGCTTTCCCGAAGAACTCATTGCCCTGCAAGCCGAACATTGGGATCCGGTGTTGCGCTGGCTGGCGGACGAACTGGGCGCACACTTCATCCTCGCCGAGGGCGTGATGCACGTGAAGCAGCCCGAGCCCGCCGTTCATGCAGTACGTCAGGCTTTGCCGGAAACGCCCTGGGCGGTCGCGGCTTTGCACGTGGTGACGACGATCACCGGCTCGGCATTGCTGGCGCTGGCGCTGCATCGCAAGGCACTGACGGCGGATCAGGTCTGGGCCGCGGCGCATGTCGATGAAGACTGGAACAGCCAGCAGTGGGGCGCGGACGAGGAAGTGATGCGGCGCCGTGCCCAGCGGCGGCGGGATTTCGATGCCGCCGTGCGGGTGCTGGCGGCGGTTCCGCGCTAGGCCCATCGCGTGGGTTAAGAAGAGATTAACGACGCGGGGATACCGTGGGCGCGAATTCGCGGAGCGCCCATGGCCATCAGCATCAACCCAATCACGCCGGTCATTGCCGCCGATGCAGCCTCGCCTTCGGTGACGCTGCAGCCTGGCAGCGTGATCGACGCCAAGGTGCTGCAGGTGCTGGCGAACGACTTCGTGCGCATCGCGGTCGCCTCGCTGTCGATCGAGGTGGCCTCGGAAGTGCCGTTGCAGGTCGGGCAGGCGCTGCAGCTCGCGGTGTCGCAAACGCCGGACGGCGTGCGGCTGCAGATCGTGCCGCAGACGACTGACACATCATCTCAGGCACAACCTGCGACACTTGTCAGTCCGTCCATCGCGCCAAATGCGTCTTCCGCCACGAGCGATGCACAGGGTGCCTCCGTGACCCGGCCGTTGACACCGCTCGAGGTCGTCGCGGTGGCGAAAGCGTTGCAGACCGCCGCGGGGCAACAGGGCAGTCTGTCGCCGTTGTTTGCCAATCTCACGGTGGCCGCGACGTCTGGTCATGTGCCCGACGTGTTGCAGCAGGCGGCGCATTCGCTGCTTGCGGGGCGTCCGGCGCTGACCGAGAAACTGAGTGGCGAAGACATTGCGACCGCATTCCGGCAGTCCGGCCTGTTTTACGAACAATCGCAGAAGCAGGCGGCGGCAACGCCTGCACCGGCTTTATCGAATGCAGCGGCGGCGCCAGATCTCAAGGCCGCGCTGATCGTGTTCAGGCAAATTCTTGGCTCGTGGCTCGGTGGAGCAACACAGCCGCCGCCCGACGATGCCGCCGTGCCCGGACAATTCGCGCAGCAGGGTCAGGCGCGTGCGCAGGCCGAAATCGCTGCGCCATCGATTGCGCCCGCAGCGATGCCGGCGGCGGAGGTCGAGGAAATCATGCTGCCGGGCGCGGTGGTGGAGATGACGAGCGAAGTTGAGGTTGAGGATCTGGGCGATCCCGTTTTTGCCACGCGCGATACACCGTCATCTCTGCTTCTCGGCAAGAGCGGCACGGCATCGTCCGCCGAGACCCTGCAGATGATATTGCGGGCGTTTCCGAAAGGCGTGCAAGATGCGGTGATCTCGCAGCTCGCGGAAGAGGGCGTGACGCTCGCACAGTCCGCAGCGGCAAGCCATGGTGTTGCGGCGGACACCGATGGCGTGCCGCCGCCATTTCGTGGTGCCGCGACCTCGGCGCAACCTGCCGTGCCGCCGACGATCGATCATCGCACGCCGCCCGATGCGGTGGCGCATCGTCTGCTCGACGACACCGACGCCGCGCTTGCGCGCCAGACCTTGTTGCAGATTGCGTCGCTGCCGGAGCAGGCCACGCACGCCAAATTCGATCCGACGGCGCGCTGGAATTTCGAAATTCCGTTCGCGACGCCGCAAGGCACGGCTGTCGCACAATTTGAAATCTCGCGCGATGGCGGTGGTGAGGCGGCCTCGGCTGAGGCGGCGAGCCGTGTCTGGCGTGCGCGCTTCTCCATCAATCTTGAACCGGCCGGGCCGGTGCATGCGCAGGTCTCGCTCGCGGGAGAGCGTACGTCGGTGCGGATGTGGGCGGAGCGCAGCGCGACTGTCGCACGGCTGCAGGCCGAAGCGCCGCAACTCTCGCAGGCTTTGCGTGAAGCGGAACTCACGCCGGGCGATATCGTGATCGGAAGCGGTGCGCCATCCGCGCAGCCCGCGCCAAGCGGACATTTTCTGGATCGCGCGCTATGACGACGACAACGACTCCGATCCAGAACACGCTTGCCGTTGCGCTGCATTATGATCGCAAGGGTGCACCGCGGGTCGTCGCCAAGGGCAAGGGCGAGATCGCGAAGAAAATCATCGAAGTCGCGAACGAGCATAATGTCGCAGTTCAGGAGAACGAGGTGCTCGCGGGCGCGCTCTCCAATGTCGAGATCGGCGATGAAATTCCGGCCGAATTGTACAAAGCCGTGGCGGAAGTGTTGATTTTTGTCATGAGACTCTCGGGCAAGATCCGCTAGCCCTGGAACTTATTCAATTCAGGCGACGTTCATCCCGCAGCGGCGAGGCTTGGCTGCTGGAGGTAACGAAAGGGATTGAATATGGAAAGACGAGACTTCCTGAAAATCGCTTTTGGTATGGCCGCCGGTGCGGTCGTCACCGTGCGCGCGGCGCAAGCGATGACGCCGACGCCATCTCCGCTCGCGAGAGAGCCGTCAGTCCCCGATACAGAGGCCAAGCCTGCGCTTGCAACATCGGAGGATGTCGAGAAGGCGAAGGTCGAGAAAGTGCGGTGGCGTCATCATCGCGGGTACCACGGTCATTGGCACCGCCATCACTGGCGCCGTCATCACTGGCATCGCCGCCACTGGGGCTGGCGGAGGCGGCATTGGCGCCATCGTCACTGGCGCCGCCGCTACTATTATTGAGGTGAAAGGGGCGGGATATCCCGCCCCGATCATTTCGTCGCCAGGAAATCCAGCATCAATTTATCGAACTGGTCCGGCTTTTCGAGAAAAGCCAGATGCCCGGCGTTGGGGATAATCTCCGCGCGGCCGTGCGGCATCTTCGCTGCGAGGTCGCGGGCGAGATCGGCGTTGTGGCCCATCTTCGGCTTCAGTGCCTCCGGCGCATTCGGCTTGCCCGGCGCGTTGTGGTCATCCTCGCCCATGATGAACAGCGTCGGCTCGGTAATGAGCGGAATCTCGTGCGCCACCGGCTCGCGATAGATCATCTGCGCCGAACTGGCGAAGGCGCGCAGCCAGCGCGGATATTCTGGGCTTCCTTTGATGCCGTAACGCGCATCGATGAACGGGGTGATCTGCTCGGGCGGCAGCTTCAACGAGTAGTTGTTGACGAGCTGCTTGCGGTACGCTTCGGCCGTCAGTTTGTCCTCCTGCGCGAGAATTTTCTCGGTTGGAGTTGGCGGCACATAGAGCCGGTAATCCTCAAGTCCGATCGGGTTTGTGAGAATGAGGTGGTCGACGCGGTCGGGATAGGCGCGTGAGATACGCACCGCCAGCATGCCGCCGAGCGAATGGGCGACGATATCAGCTTTCGGGATTTGCAGATGATCGAGCAGCGCGATGGTATTGCGCGCGAGCGTATCGAAATGCAGATCGAAAGTGGGTTTGGAGGATTTTCCGAAGCCGATCTGATCCGGCACGATGACGCGGTAGCCGTTGCTGCTCAGTGTTTTGATGACCGGCGCCCAGTAGCTCGATGGAAAGTTGCGGCCGTGCAGAAGGACGACGGTGCGGCCATTCGGGCTGGCTGCCGCGACATCCATATAGGCCATCCGCACCTGCTCGCCTTCATTGACCAGCGGGAGTTGGTGGACGGGGTAGGGATATGGATAACCCTCGAGTCCGATGCCGTAAGGCTCCTTCTGTGGCGTGTCATTCGTGGCGGCAGTCTGCGCGTGGGCGGCGCTCAGCGAGGCGAGCAGCAGGACGACAGCAGAGGTGTGCTTCATGATAATCTCCCGGATGAGATGCCATCATAGAAAATCGCGCGGTCGTCGCGAAGGCGGCGGCCGCGTATCGTGCATCACATCCTGCTGATGATTGTCGCGCTCAGAGCCTCGGCGACGTACCGGAGGAGGTCTTCTGCGGGGTGTTTCCGGAGGCGAGCGCTTCGTTGTCGATCTTTGCCGCGCTCGCGATGCGCTTCAAGTCGATCAGGGTGAAGACGGCCTTGCCGATGCGATCCTTCGCGCTGCCGGGAGATAATGCGATATCGACAAGCCCGTCGCAGTTGGCGCCCTTCGCATCCTGCGCGAGACGGGTGAGCGATTTTTCCGTTTCGGCCTGAACGTGCTTCAGCACCGCGACGCAACTGCCGCGGCCGTTGGCGTCGTTCAGAGCGACGGCTGCCTTCGGGCTGATCGGCTCGTTGAGAGCGGTCACGGCGCTCTCGGGCGTGTACTTCTGCTTCACCGAAACGATTTTCCCGCCCTTGTAGAAATAATACAGCCGGCCGTCGCCGATCGCGGTGGGTTTGCCGTACTTTTCGGTGACGCGCTGGATCATATCCTGCTGCGTCGGCTGCTTGTCCTTGGCGAAGCCGAGGTCGCGGGTGATGTAATAGGCGAAGTTGCCACTTGCGGGCGAGGTGAAATGCACCTCCATCGACTCCGCGCCGTGGTCCTTGGCAGCGGGCGTGTCGAATTTCATCAAGGTGGCGTAGGTCACATCGGTCTTGCCGAACTTCTGCTGGGTTGCCTGTGGCTTGGCGTTCGGAAACTCTTTCAGGTAGGCTTCAAACGTGCCGCCGACCTTTGCGGCGTCGTCGTCGCTGGAAATACCGATGATGTCGGGGCGCAGTTTTCCGGAGAAGGCGGTGTCCGGCGTTTTCGGCTTGAGTTCATTACCCGTCGCCAGGGAAGCCGCCGAGATCAGCGTCACACCAGCCAGCATCATCGATCGCAACATGAACCGCGCCCCAAATCCTGAATCTTTGCCGAAAGTGCTGCGATTACGCCGAATATTGCCAGCGGATGTCAACTGCACATTCGCCGTGATATAGGCTGGAGGGTCAGGGAGAGAACCAAAAATGCCGATTTCGCTGGACCGCAAACGCACCATTTTCCGCCGCCTGCATGACAGCGGCTGTTTCGTCTTGCCCAATCCGTGGGATGTCGGCAGCGCGCGGCTGTTCGCCGCAATGGGCTTCAAGGCGCTGGCCTCGACCAGCTCTGGCTATGCGTGGTCGCAGGGGCGGCCAGATAATAAGGTCACCTGCGAGGATGTCCTGTCGCATCTCGCGGAATTATGCGCGGCGACCGATTTGCCCGTGAACGCCGATTTCGAAAGCGGGTTTGCCGAGACCGCGCAGGGCGTCGCAACCAATGTGCGCCGTTGCATCGAAACAGGCGTTGCCGGTCTGTCGATCGAGGATGCGACCGGGGACGCCCGCATGCCGCTCTATGATTTTCATGAGGCGGTCGAGCGCATCGCGGCTGCGCGCAGCGCGATCGATGCCAGCGGAGCCGACGTCATGCTGATCGGCCGCTGCGAGGGCTTTCTTACGGGCGAGACTGATCTTGCCAAGGTGATCCGCCGGCTCGTGGCTTATTCCGAAGCCGGCGCGGAATGCCTTTACGCGCCCGGCGTGACCAAGCGCGAACAGGTGGCCGAAGTGGTGAAAGCGGTTGCGCCCAAGCCGGTGAATATCCTGATGGGCGCGCCCGGCCTGAGCGTGATGGAATTGGCGGAGCTTGGTGTGCGGCGCATCAGCGTCGGCGGAGCAATGGCACGCGCAGCCTGGGGCGCGGTGCAACGCGCCGCGCACGAAATTCTGGAGAAGGGCGAGTTCAACGAGTTCGCGCATGCGGCGAAGTACGCCGAGCTCAACCGTATCTTCGACGAAAACTAGACCCTCGCCCAAGAGGGCGAGGGTCATGGTCGTTACTGGTTGCCCGATGCACCGGCAGGCGCAGTGCTGCCGGATGCAGCGCTGCCCGGCGACGGGTTAGCCGCAGGCGGCGGCGGTGACATCTGCGGAGACGGAGCAGGCGCCGAGCCGGTGGTCTGTCCCGGATTGGTGTTCGGAGACATCTTGCCCGGTGCCGTCGTGCCGCTGGCCGTCGTTTGTGCCGGCGGATTGCTCGCCGTATCGGTCGGCGAGGTGCTGTTCAGCCCGTAAAGCACGACGCCCAGAATCGCGATCACGGCAATCGCAAACAGGGCCATCCGGCCACCACCCGCAGGGCCTTCCGCCAACTCCGGGTCAGCCTGCAGCTCGTTCTCCAGTGCCTGCCGACGGCGCCATTCCTCTTGATTCCGCGCCAGATCTTTCGGATCCCGGTCAACAATCATGTCTAATCCTCCTCATTTATGTCTTGAGAAGGCAACCGCTCGGGAGGACGCCAGTTCCTGATGTTTCGAGCTTTCCACCGCCCGGATATGCGCTCGTGCGGGGTTCCCGCCGAGGCCAAATATGCTAACGCTTGGGAACACTTCCTCCCTTTCGAGCTCTACCGAGATCATCATGAAACTGACCCCTGCCGCGAGCGGCACGTTCACCATTGCACCGACGCCCTTCCACGACGACGGCCGGATCGACGAAGGCTCGATCGACCGCCTCAGTGATTTCTATGGTGAAGTCGGCTGCTCAGGCGTCACCGTTCTTGGCATTCTCGGCGAAGCGCCGAAACTCGATGGTGAAGAGTCGCTTGCGGTGGCGTCGCGCTTCATCAAGCGCGCGGGAAACAGGCAGGTGATCGTCGGCGTTTCCGCGCCGGGATTTGCCGCGATGCGCTCGCTCGCGCGCGGTGCGATGGATGCCGGTGCGGCGGCGGTGATGATCGCGCCCGTGCCGTCGCTGCGCACCGACGATCAGATCACCAACTACTTCCGTCAGGCGGTCGAGGCGATCGGCGCGGATGTGCCGTGGGTGTTGCAGGATTATCCGTTGACGCTGTCGGTGGTGATGACGCCTTCCGTCATCAAGCGCATCGTGTCGGAGAATCCGTCCTGCGTCATGCTCAAGCATGAGGACTGGCCGGGACTGGAGAAAATCACGGCGCTGCGCAATTTCCAGAAGGACGGATCGCTGGCACCGCTGTCGATCCTGACCGGAAACGGCGGGCT